>JADLDR010000037.1 GCA_020846535.1 Armatimonadota bacterium
CGCTGTTCCGGTATCTCAACGAGGTGCAGGGGGAGCGGGCGAACCATCTGGTGACGGTGATTCTGCCGGAGTTTGTGTCGGCGAAGTGGTGGCAGCATTTCCTGCACAACCAGGCGGGCCTCCTCCTTAAAGTCGCCCTCACTTTCAAGAAAGATATCGTGGTGACCAATATCCGTTACTACCTGGAGCAGTAACGACCTTTCATCGCCGACCGCTGCCGGCAGTGGATGCAGCGAAGGTGTTCTTATGATCATCGAAGCCAGAGAAGATATCGTCAATCTCCGCGGAGACCTCCGGGAGAACCTGTGGCCCGCGATCCAGGCCGCCGCCAACCTGCTTTTGAAGCAGCAGGCGAAAGGAATTATCATCAATTGCGCCGGTCTTGCCAACTGCACGGAGGCGGGCGCGCAGACCTTCATCGACGCCATTCTCTACATCCAGAAGCAAGGCGCTCGCATCGTCCTGGCGAACATGCCGGAAGAGGTGTTGAGAATCGTCCGGAGCGTTCCCGGCCTGCGCTCTCAGGCCCCCATCGCCGATTCGGTGGAGGCGGCCCGCGCCTCTCTCACCCTGGCAACCGGCCTCGAAAGCACAGCCGATACCGAAGCCGGGCGATCCCTGGTGCTGGTCCCGCTCATGGAGGGGATGGAGAGCGAGCGGGCAATGAGCCTGGCGATCCAGATGGCTCGCGAACGCAAGGGCAAGGTACACCTGGCCTATATGATGGAAATTCCCAAATCGCTGCCCAAGGGAGCTCCCGTGCCGGAGGCGGAAGCGGTCGCCAAATCGCGCCTGGCCGAAGCGGAAGCCTATGTCAAGAAAAGAAACGGCGTCCCGATGAGCAGCCACGTGGAGCGCACTCGCGATGTCGGCCCGGGCATCGTGGAAATGGCCCGCAGCCTCAATGCGGACGCCATCGTCCTGAGCGTGGATGTCTCCAACACCGATAACAAAGACCGTCTGGATCACCTGGTTTCCATCCTTCTGGAACGCGCCCCCTGCGAACTCGTCCTGGACCGGATGAAAACGAAGGGGGCGTGATGGGGGTAGGGGCGAAAGTCCCGGCTATATCATATTCATTTTGAAATAGTATTGCTGTTTCTGGTTGAAGGGTTCCCATAAACGCGGGCACGCCTATCCGCCCCTGCGGGCGGCATCATTGGTTTGAACTATAGAACAGGGAGGAAGCTATGAAAGTCGTCATTCTCGGTTGTGGCCGGGTGGGGGGAATGCTGGCGACGCATCTTTATAAAGACAGGCATCAGGTGACCGTGATCGATATCAGCGCCGATGCCTTCCGGCGGCGCGGGCAGGATTTCAAAGGACGAAAGGTCGTCGGGAACGGGTGCGACTACGATGTACTCCAGGAGGCGGGCGTCGGGGAGGCCGATGTATTCATTTCCCTGACCCCGGGCGACAACCGGAACGCCATGGCCGCCCAGATCGCGAAGGTGAAGTTCAAGGTGCCGCTGGTCATCGCACGCATCAACGACCCCTTGCGGGCCGCCTCTTATGAGGAAATGGGCATCGTCTCCCTCTGCCAGTCGATCATCGTCGAGAATCTGCTCCATCAGATGGTGCTGGGCACAAAGGCAGCGGAGGCATACCAGAAGATATTGGCGCAGGCGCAGGCGCAGGTAGAAGCGGTCGCGCAGGAGGCATGATATGTATGTGGTGATCGTCGGAGGCGGAAAGGTAGGCTACTACCTCAGCAAAACCCTCATCGCCAAAGGGCATGAAGTTTTGCTGGTCGAAATCTGGCCGGAGCGTTACAAGTTTCTGGAGCATGAGCTGGGAAGCGTGGTCACCCTGGGCGATGCCTGCGAAATCCGCACCCAGGAGGATATCGGGATCGGGCGGGCCGATGTGGTGGTGGCCGTCACCGGGGATGACGAGGACAATCTGGCGATCTGCCAGATGGCAAAGCGGCGCTTTAATGTCCCGCGCACCATCGCCCGAGTGAACAACCCCAAAAACGAGGACATCTTTCAGCTCCTCGGCATCGATCAGACGATCAACAGCACCCGCGTGATCGATAATCTCCTGGAGCAGCAGATCGATACAGGGCAGATCGTCCCGCTGGCGGCCCTCAAGCGGGGCAACATCGAGATCGTGGAGGTGGATATCGGTCCCAACTCTCCCGCCAAGGGGCAGAGCATCCAGAACCTCCAGCTTCCCTACGAAGCCCTGATCATCTCGATCATCCGCGAAAACCAGGCGCTTTTGCCGCAGGGCGACACCGTTCTGGCAGAGGGCGATACCGTGATCGCCCTGGTTCACGCCGCAGGCGAGCCGGGTCTCCAGAGGCTCTTCGAGGAGGCCCATCTGTAATGCTCGGGCGGCTGCTCCAGCTCAAATTCAAGCTGGCCCTGAGCGGCCTGATGAGAGGCCCTCGCCGAAACAAGGCGCGGGGCCTCTCCATGATTTTGTTTTTCCTGATCTTTTTCGGGGCGATCTATTCGGCGGCCCTGGCCTTTTTTGTCGTGCTAGGAGACGCCTCTCTGGTGCAAGGAGTGCAGACCAGAGAGCAGGCGCAGACGCTCAGCCGCGCTATCGCCTCCTTTCCGGTAGGCGTCTTCTTCGCAGCCTTCCCCTTTCTCTTCTTTTCCGCCATCACCATCGGGCTGCAAATCTTCTACGTTTCCTCGGAGATTTCCCTGCTTCTGTCGGCGCCGCTGACCATTCGCACCGTTTTTACCGCCAAATTCGTCGAAGCCTTTCTGGGCAACTCCAGCCTCTTTTATGTTTTCGGGCTGCCCGTCCTGGCCGCTTACGGGTCGGCGACCGCCATCGCCTCCCCGCTCTATTATCTGATGCTCCTGGTGAACATCAGCTTCTATGCGGTCATTCCGACCGCTCTGGGGCTGATGGCCTCGATTTTCCTGGTGCGGGTTCTCCCGGCCTCCCGCGCCCGCGACCTGATCGGGGCGCTGGGAATGATCCTGGGCGTCGTCTTCTATATCGGCTTCAACCTGATAGGCCAGAGGATGAGCCACAGCGCCGACACGGCCGTCGCGGGCGTCCGGAAGCTGGCCGCGTATTCCGCCCATCCTCTGTGGGGCCTCCCGCCCTGGTCGTGGGCAGGCCGGGCCGTCCGCGATTACGGGGACGGCAGGCCGGAGGGTGTTCTCGCCATGATTCTGCTCCTGGGATTGGCCGCTGCCGCCGTATTCGCTCTCCTGCTGGCTGTGGCGGAACTGTGCTACTACACCGGCTGGAGCAATATCCAGGAAACCGCCGCCCGCAAAGCGCCTGTCGCCCGATCCCGCCGCTCCGGCCCCGGGAACCTGCTGTCCCTTCTCCCCTCCGGAATCCGGGCCGTCGCGGCAAAGGATCTCATCATTTTCAGCAGGGACCTGCGCCAGATGTCGCTTTTGCTCATGCCCCTGGCGGTGATCGTCATTCTCTCCGGAAATACGCGAATGCCGGGCGATCAGCCGCTCTATTTCAGCAGCCGCCAGATCAGCCTGATCATGCTCCCGGCGATCCTCCTGGTTCTGGCCGGCATCAGCCTCCGGGTGTCGATGGCCGCCTTTATGGACGAGAACCGGGCATTCTGGATCGTGATGCAGTCCCCCGAGAGCATGCAGAAAGTGCTTTACGGCAAATTCGTCTACGCTTTTCTCCTCTCCGCCCTGGCGAGCTCGCTGGGGATCGCCCTGTACGTCATTCTAGCCCGATTGCCGGTGACCGACGGACTTATCGGAGGCGGGATATCGATCATCATGGCCGCAGGCTACTGCGGGCTGGGCATCGGCGTCAGCGCGGTTTACGCCGATTTCAATGCCGACCCGCCCCGCTTCACCGTCCGCACCAATGGCAGGCTTCTCTGCATGCTCCTGCAAGCCGTTTATGCCGTTTTGAGCGTTCTCATTGCTGTCGGACTCTGGTTCCTGGGCCGCGCCGTCGGCCTGCCCTACTTCTGGTGCGGCTTGATCGCCTCCCTGAGCTTCCTCGGCGTCACGGCTGCCCTGACCATCCTTTCCATCCTCTGGGGAGCCTCCCGGTTGGGACGGATGGAGTGGTGACGAGGAATTCTGCGGTCAGGCGTGGAAAGTGGAGAAAAGGCTACGCAACGCCTCCACAGGAGTTCGACATGGAAGACCGCGCAGCGCATGATCGTACAAGAGAGCTTCAGGCCCGGTTCGAGAGGCTGGAATACAGGCGGCGCGATCTGGAGCGGCAGAACCGCGAGTTGTCCATCATGAACGCCATCGCGGCGGTCGCCAGCCGGACGCTCGATCTGGAAACCGTTCTGAAAGATACGCTCAGCCAGGTGATACAGGCCGTGGAGGCCGGAGGCGGGTCCATTGCGCTGGTGGACGAAAGCACGGGAGATCTGATCCCTCTGGTTTACCAGGGTTCGCTGCCGGCGCTGCCTATCCGGGGAGAGTGGGACGGCCAGGCGCGGCTGCCCCGGTGGGAAGACGAGCCGGAGGGGGAAGCCCACCGGTCGTTCGCTTCCATTCCCTTGCAGGCGCAGGACAGGGTGCTGGGGGTGATGAGCATCGCCAGCGAGCCGGGCGCGGCCTTTTCGGCGGAGGACATCCAGCTTCTGACCACCATCAGCCACCAGATCGGGGTGGCTATCGAGAACGCCCGCCTTTATGAAGAAACGCGCCGCCGGGTAGAGGAGATCGAGAGCATTCACCGGGTCGGGCTGGCGGTCACCTCTTCCCTCGATCTGGCTGAAGTGCTGAGCCTCATCTGGGAGCAGGTCTCCCGGCTGATGAGCGCCCAGACCTTTTACATCGCCCTCTGCGACGAGGCAGAGCAAAAGCTGCACTTCGCCTTGCTGGTGGAGGACGGCGAGATGCGGGAGGGCGGCTATTCGGTGTCCCTGTCCCACAAGGACAGTCTCAGCACCTGGGTCGCCCGCAGCCGGGAACCCGTGCTGATTCGCGACTGGCAGGAAGACCGGAGCGAATCGCCGGTCAAAGGCATCCAGAGCGCCAGCCCGAACGGATCTTGCAGCCGTTCCCTCCTGATCATCCCCCTGGTGGCGAAGGGGCGCACTATCGGGGTCGTCTCCGTCCAGAACTCCCGCCCGAACGCTTTCGATGAAGGCGACCTGCGGGTGCTGACCACCATCGGGGGGCAGGCCGCCATCGCCATCGAGAACGCCCGCCTTTTCGAGCAAGAGCGCCGCCGGTCCATGCAGCTCGAGCTGATCAGCGAGATCGGAAAAGAGGCGACCGTCACCTTCGATATCCAGCGGCTTCTGGACACCATCACCCATACGATCCAGACCCGGTTCAACTACTTCAGCGTCAGCCTCTACCTGAAGGAAGACGCGACCGGGCAGCTCATGCTGCGCTCTGCCGCCGGGGCCTACAAGGAACGGCTGGAGGCGGAGCCTCTGAGGGTCGATCCGGGGGTCGGGATGATCGGGCAGACGGCCAAGACCGGGCAGACCTTCCTTTCCAACGATGTCTCCCGGGAGCCGCAGTATATCGCGCTCGATTTCCAGCAGACCCGCTCCGAGATGTGCGTGCCGATCAAAATCGAGCGGAAGGTGGTCGGCATCCTGAATGTGGAGAGCGACCGGGCCAACGCCTTCGACGACTGGGATGTGAAGGCTCTGGAAACGCTCGGCGACCAGCTTGCCCGCACCCTGGACAATGTGCGCCTCTACGACCGGACGCGGGATATGGCGATCATGGAGGAGCGCCACCGCCTGGCCCGCGAGTTGCACGATACCGTCACCCAGCTGGTTTTTAGCATGGTCTTGAATGCGGAGGCCGCCAGCACGCTTCTCGACAGAGACCCCGGCCAGGCCCGGGGGCAGATTCACCGGCTCCAGGAGACGGCCCATGACGCCCTGCGGGAGATGCGCTCCCTGATCCTGGAACTGCACCCGGCCTCTCTGGAGAAGGACGGCCTGGCCGCCACCCTGGAACGGCATATCGGGACGGTCCGCAAAAACAGCGGGCTGGACATCCGGCTGTCGGTGGAGGGCTACCAACGGCAGCCGGTGGAGATCGAGCAGAGTCTTTATCGCATCGCCCAGGAAGCCCTGCACAATGTGCTGAAACACGCCTGCGCGGAAACGGTTCAGGTCGCTCTCGATTACACGGGCGACGCCATCCGCCTGTCGATTCGAGATGACGGCGCGGGCTTCGATCCGGATGCGCTCGGCCCGTCCGTCAAGAACATGGGCCTGACCACGATGCACGAGCGGGCCGAACTGGTTCACGGCACGCTCCATATCGAGGCCGCGCCGGGCAGGGGAACCGAAATTACCGCGCAAGTGCCCAAAGGGGAGATTTCCAGTGGATAAGATATCGGTGTTGATCGCGGACGACCATGCGGTGGTGCGCCAGGGATTGAAGGCGTTCCTCGGCCTCCAGGAGCATATCGAGGTCATCGGGGAATGCGCGGACGGAGAAGAGGCCGTCGCCAAAGCGCGGGAGCTATTGCCCGATATCATCCTGATGGATCTGGTTATGCCGCGCATGGACGGCGTGACGGCTATCCGCCAGATCCGCAGCCTCTGCCCGTCCGCCCGGATCATCGTGCTGACCAGCTTTGCGGAAGACGAGAAGGTTTTCGCTTCCATCAAGGCAGGGGCCATCGGCTATCTGATGAAAGACGTTCTGCCCCCCGATCTGGTCAAAGCCATTGAAGCGGCCCGCCGGGGCGAGCCGCTCCTCCATCCCGAGATCGCCCTGAAGCTCATGCAGGAGTTCTCCACCGGACCCAAACCCTCCGCCGGGGACACCCTGACCGAGCGGGAGAGGGATGTCCTCCGCCTCATCGCCAAGGGACAGAGCAACAAGGAGATCGCCGCCGAACTGTTCCTGAGCGAAAAGACGGTCAAGACCCATGTCAGCAACATCCTCCAGAAGCTGCACCTCTCCGACCGCACCCAGGCCGCCATCTTCGCCATTCAGCAGAGATTGGTGGAGTAGATGAAATCGATCCGGAAGATCGGAGCATGGTTGCGGGTGGCAGGCGCATCGCTCTCCGGCTCTCTCCCGGGCGGAGAGGGGTGTCTGGCCGCGGTAGGGGCGCGATGCATCGCGCCCCATAGCGATCCAGATCAGGGGAAAGATCCTCCGCTCCTGGGGGAGGGGTGACCGCTCTCCCCTGGCCTGGGTGACCTCTCTCCCCTGGTCCCTCTCCCCGAAACGGGGAGAGGGGGAGACTGTGCGGTCATTGGCGGCATCATTCACTCCCCCTGCCCGTTTCGGGAAGGGGGCGGGGGGGTTAGGTAACGGTCTCCCCAAGGCCCGCACCCCGCCCCGGCGGGACAGTCACCCTGATCTGGATAGTTATGGGGCGCGATGCATCGCGCCCCTATCCCTCATAGACCTCCATTCGGGTAGATAGCAACTGGGGTTATAGTGTGGCATTCCCGTCTCCCATCACTCTATAGCGAATCGAGTCTTCGGATATGAGACCTATCCCGTGATGACCCAAGGGCACCGCTGGCCTTGACGGGCCGGGGAAAGGCCTTCAAGCCGACCCACAACCCCCTTCCCGAGATATCCCAGGGTCCCCTTTCAACAACTGCCTTGAAAATGAGCGAACCGTGAGTAAAATATTAGATCATTTATTTAATAGAGATACTTATAAAACGTTTCTTGGCAGTGAAGGTCATAAGGAGCTTATTGAATGGATGGATTCAAAGTATAGGGAAGCCACAGAATTATCTATTAATAGAAGCCGTTTTAGACATGATTTATTAACTTGCATTATTTCGGAAATAGAAAAAGGCGAGAATAAAAAAGAATTGCTAGAGATTGTAATACCACGAAAAACGTCAGAACGGATAATTTTTTATATAACCTCTGCTTTTCTTTGGTATCTCATGTGTAAGCAGATGCCCTCATGCCCTCCACCGAAAAACGGGAAATGCTGTTATCTTTCATAAGCCGTCTGGAATGCCTGAAAAGAATCGCTGCCAATCTGGAGCGCCAGTTGTCGGAGTCTGAGACGCCGTAAGAGCTGCTGTATTTGAGGATTTTGCAGTTGCAGTTCGGAGGGTTTCGGCATTTCCCCACCAGCCCGCTCTTGAGCAAACGCCCGTCCGGCGAGATATCCCCTTCTCACCCTACCAACTGCTGGATGGCGGCGGCTTTGAACTGCTCGTGGTGGAGGCGGGCGTAGAGGCTGCCGCGGGCGAGGAGTTGGGCGTGGGTTCCGATCTCCACGATCTCGCCTTTGTCCAGGGCGATGATGCGGTCGGCGTTGACGATGGTGGAAAGGCGGTGGGCGATGACGAAGCTGGTGCGGCCTTTCATCAGGCGTTCGAGAGCGGCCTGAATGCGGGCCTCGGTCTCGGAGTCCAGGGCGGAGGTGGCGTCGTCCAGGATCAGGATTTTGGGATCGGTGAGGATGGCGCGTGCGATGGAGACGCGCTGCTTTTGGCCCACGGACAGCTTCACCCCTTTTTCCCCGATCTTGGTGTCATAGCCTTCCGGTAGGCTGGTGATGAAATCGTGGAGGTCGGCGTCCCGGGAGGCGGCCAGCATCTCCTCCTCGGTGGCGCCGGAGTTGCCGTAGATGATGTTCTCCCGCAGGGTGACGCTGAAGATGATCGATTCCTGGTGGACGATGGCGATCTGGCGGCGCACCGAGTCGAGCTTCACTTTCGTCAGGTCGCGCCCGTCGATGCGGACCGCGCCCTCGGTGGGGTCGTAGAAGCGGGCGATCAGGTTGACGAGGGTGGTTTTTCCGGCCCCGCTCGGGCCGACGACGGCGATCATCTCGCCCGGCTGGACGGCCAGGTCGATATGTTTCAGGACAGGCTGGCCGGGGCGGTAGGCGAAGGAGATATTTTCCAGTTCCACCTCTCCCTTCATCTGCGGGAGGGGCAGGGCGTCCGGGGCGTCCTCGATCTCCGGGCGGGTGTCCAGCACCTCGAAGACGCGCTCGATGGCGGAAAAGACCCATTGCAGGGTGGTGTTGAACTGGAGGAGCCGGACCGCAGGCCCGTAGAGGTAGCCGACATAGCCGTTGAAGGCCAGCAGGCTCCCCAGGGTGAGGGCATCGCCTTTCATCACCTCACGCCCTCCGTACCAGAGGATGGTGGCCGTGCCTGTGGCGCTAATCATGCCTGCGATGGCCCACAGGGAGGTGGACAGAAGGTTCTGCTTCATGTTCAGGTCGTAGTTTTCGCGGATCTGCCGGGCGAAGTGGCGCACCTCGTGCCGCTCGCGGGCGAAGGCTTTCACCACCCCGATCCCGGCAATCTTTTCGCTGAGGGTTCCGTAGATGGCGTCCATCTTTTCCCGCAGCAGGATCGAGTTGGCGCGAATCCCCTTGATGAAAATCTGGTAGTTGATGAGATAGAGGGGAACCACCACCATCGCGATCAGCGAAAGCCGCCATTCGGTATAGAAAATGACCACCAGGACGGCGATCAGGGTCACAATATCGGTGATGAGAGTGATAAATCCGCCGGTGATGATATATTGGATGATATCGATATCGCTGGTGAGGCGGGACATGATCTTGCCGGTCTCACGGGCGTCGTAGAAGCTCATGGAGAGCCGCTGAAGATGCCGGTAGCAGGTATAGCGCAGGTCGAAGACGACCCGCTGGCCCAGGTAGATGATCGTGGCGTTCAAAAGAAACGAGGTCAGGCCGCGCACGGCATAGAGGGCCAGGGTGCCGGCCAGGATGTAGTTGAGCAGATCCATCCGCTTCTCTTTCAACACATGGTCTACCAGATATTTGATGAGAAGCGGCATCGGCAGGGCGGAGAGGGCGATCACCAGCATCAGCGATACGGCCAGAGCGACCCGCCAGCGGTAAGGTTTCAGAAAACCAAGCAAGCGAATGAAGTTATCCATGGTGGGTTATCCTGCCCTCTTACGCTTCCGCCGCTTCGAGGGCGCTCTTGAACTGCTGGTTGTACAGCCCGGCATAGGTTCCACCGAGGGCCAAAAGCTCCTGGTGGTTCCCGGCCTCCAGGATGTTGCCCTTTTCCATCACCACGATCTTGTCGGCGTTGATGATGGTGGAGAGCCGGTGGGCGATAACGAAGCTGGTTCTTCCCTGCATGAGCCGGTCCAGGGCTTCCTGAATCTGGGCCTCGGTCTCGGAGTCGAGGGCGGAGGTGGCCTCGTCCAGAATCAGGATGCGCGGCTGGGCCAGGAGGGCGCGGGCGATAGCCAGCCGCTGGCGCTCCCCGCCGGAGAGCTTGACCCCTTCCTCCCCCAGCTTCGTTTCATAGCCCAGAGGGAACTGCTCGATGACGTGGTGGATATTGGCGGCGCGGGCCGCTTCGTGAACCTCCTCGTCGGAGGCGTCCAGCTTGCCGTAGCGGATATTCTCCATAATGGTCGTATTGAACAGGATGGTTTCCTGGATGACCACCCCGATCTGCCGCCGCAGGGAACTCAGGCGCACGTCGCGCAGGTCGAAGCCGTCGATGGTCACCCGCCCTTCCACCGGGTCGTAGTGGCGCGGGATGAGGTTGATCATAGTCGTTTTGCCGGATCCGCTCTGGCCTACGAAAGCCACGATCATTCCCGGTTCGGCCTCCAGGTTGATGTTGTGCAGCACCATCCGGTCCGGGTTGTAGCCAAAGACCAGGTTCTCGAAGCGAACCCGCCCCTGGATGGGTGGCATATCGACCGCTCCCGGCTTATCGGCGATATCGGGCGGCGTGTCCAGGGTCTCGAAGATGCGGTGGATGGCGGCCAGGGTGCGCTGGATGGTGTCGTTGATCTGGATGAGGCGCAGGGTCGGGCCGTAGAGGTAGCCGACATAGGAATAGAAGGCGATGAGCTGCCCTGTGGTCAGGTGGCCCTGAATGACCTGTCTTCCCCCGAACCACAACACCAGGGCCGTTCCGACCGCTCCGATGAATTCGGCAATCGTCCATAGCTCCGTCCCCAGGACGCCCTGCCGAACGTTGAGGTCCAGGCTGTCCCGCGTTTCCCCGACGAACTGGCGGATCTCCGCCTTCTCCCGCGCGTAGGTTTTGACCACCTGAATGCCGGAGAGCTTTTCCTGCAAATCCCCGAAAATGATATCCATCTTCTCCCGGATCTGCCAGCTCAGGCCCCGGATGCGGGCGATGAAGAACTTGAAATTGAAGATGTAGATCGGGAAAACCGAAAGCGCCAGGGCTGCCAGCATCCAGTCCTGATAGAAGAGAATGAACAGCACGATCACCAGGGTCACGATATCGGAAACGGTGGTAATGAAGCCACTGGTGATGAGGGCCTGGATGACATTGACATCATTGATGACCCTGGAGATGATCTTGCCGGTTTGGCGCTTCTCGAAATAGCTCAGCGACAGCTTCTGGAGGTGCTTGTAGAGACGGCTCCGGATATCGAATATCACCCTCTGGCCCAGGTAGGTGATAATCATGGTCAGCAGAAACGAAACGATCCCGGAGAGGATATACAGCCCTACGATCAGGAAAAAGACGATATTCAGCCTTCCCCACTGCGTCTTGCCGATGACCTCATCGATCAGGTAACGCATGATCATCGGCATCGGCAGACTGAGGAGCGAGGAGGCCAGCATGCACAGAAGGGCCTGGATAATCCGCCAGCGGTAGGGCCGGAGCATCCCCAGGAAGCGGGTAAAATCTCGCATCCCGCCGTGGCGTCGGTCTTCCATATCGGGCGGTCGCTCCGGCTGCGCGGCGGCGCGCGCGCGTGTCCGTTTTCTCATATCGTTCCCCGCGTTGAAGTCGTGGTCCCTTTATCCTGATTCGCCAGGCTGGCGTTGGGTTCAATACGGCAGAGAAAAGTTCTTCCGTCACTGAGGGCGGCCCGGTGGGATGCTTCGCCACACAAACCGCCCTATTTTTCACTCCCCGAATCTCAGCGCGTATAGGTCCGCATCTCTCAGATCGATCCTCAGGCGCACGGGTTGGCCTGCCAGTTGGCGCACATCCGATCCGCCTTTCCAGGTGATGGCCCGATCCAGAGCGTCCCCGAAGATTTCGTCGCAATCTGACAGGGCATAGCCGGGGATGGGCTTGCCCGCTGCGTCTTGAATTTCCACGCGGAGGCTTCCGGCGGCGGAGGTGGCAAAGTTCAGGCGCAGTTTCCCGCCGGTGAAGCGGATGGGCCTGGTCAGCACTTCCCCGCCCTTAAGCGGGGCGTTCAGGGAGACGAAGCCGTCTATCCGAATGGTGTAGCGGCGGAGGCGGGAGGCGGTTTTCCAGTGGTTTTCGTTGGCGTAGAGGGACAGGACGGGCGGGGCCGTGGGGTCTTCGGGGGCGGTTTCGATCAGGCCCCAGTTCTGGTAGCCGTCGCCGTAGAGCCAGTTGTCCTTGCGCTCGATCCCGGGGCGGATGAATGCTTCGCCCCAGCGGCGGAAAGTGCGCCCGTCCCGACTGGTCATGAAGAGGCCGTCGGTGATGGCCGTGCCGTAGCGCGGGGAGAATTTCATGCGCCCTTGCCGGTGCGGCGCGTCGGGCAGAGCGTCAAAGGAGGGCGACCAGGCGCGTTCGACATAACGGGTGGGAAAGCCGACAAAAAGATGCGGGGCGCGGTAGTAGGGCTGTACCTGGTTGGTGTAAAGCTGTTCGTCGGGAGAATCCTCGAAGCGAAGGATGACCGGCTCCGCCCAGGTCAGGAAATCTTCGGAGGTGGAAACCCGGATATCGCGCAGGCCGTTATGAAAATCGCGGATATAGGCCCAGTAGTGCTTCCGGATTGGATCCCAGAAGGCCACATTGAGAGTGTCGAACGCCCCTTTAGTGATGATCGGCTTGTCTTTGAGGTGCTTCCAGCGCAGGCCGTCCGAAGACTTCAGAGCCCACAGCCCGCCCGCTCCGGAGGTGACCGCTTTATACTCCTCCCCGGGCCGGCAGGCGGGGTTGGCGTCCTTGAACACCATGAAGTTATCGGTCTGCGGGGTAGTCCAGAGGATGTTGTTCTCCTTCGACCCGGCGAATTCCACCAGCCCCAGGGATGGCTTGATCCAGTGGATGCCGTCCCTGCTTTCGGCATAGCAGGCGTACAGGGGCCTGGAGGCCATCACGGAGGCGTCCTCATTGGTCAGGTCGGCGGCGATATAGTACATACGCAAGATATCGCCGTCCCGGAAAATCGTATGATACCCGCACCCGCTGCCCTCCCAGGGGGCGTCATGCGCCAGGACGATCTCCTTTGCTGCCGGAGGGTGGAGCCTGAGTTCCGCCCCTTCGCGCCTCTCGATCAGAAATTCATCCACAAAAAGCTCGCGCCGCGATCCGATATCGATGGCTTCCTGAGCGTCGGCCTCCGGAGCGGACACGGCGGCCAGCAGCAATGAGCCGGCAGCCAGCAAAGGGAAATGGGCCAAATACAAGTTCATCTCCTGGTCTCCTATCACACCGATATGAAAATCTCCCCTGTAGGATTGCGGCGGCTCAAGTCGACCTCGAAAGCCGCGAAAGACTCCCTGAAGGAAGAGGCTCCGCCCTGGTCGTAGGGATTGAAGGGAAGCCTGGGCCAGACGAACGAGCCGCCGGAAGGGAGCTTATAGCGCACAGGGCCGACTCTCACTTCCTCCCCGGCTTCCAGACGCCAACGGACGGGATAGTCCGGATCGAGGAAGCGGTGACCTTCCGGCCCGGCGATCTCGCTGCCCGGAGCCAGCGGCCTCAGGAGGCGGGCGGCTGCGGAGCGTCCTTCCGGGGCTGCTGGCAGAAAGAACAGCACAGACACCATATCGCCATTCAGATGGACGCTCGACTCAGCCGGGATATCCTTATAGCTCAGCACCAGGTTTCCTGAAAGACTGTCAAGAGTCAGCCCGGCCCAGGTCGGCATCCAGAGCGGCGGGCCTCCTGATTCAGGATAAACCGTAAAGGTCGCCCATCCCGGATCGTTCTTGCTGTGGCCGCCTCCTGCCAGAAGGCCGGCCTCCCGATGGTACACGCCGATCAGATCGGCGATATCCAGTCGCCAGCGGGATTCGTACTGCCGGGAGGCGATACCGCAAAAAGTAACCTGCCAGGGGCCGCTCCTGAGCCAACCGGCCTCGGATCCGAGCGCCCTGTGGGCGGATACGGGTTCCTCCACAACGGCGACAGGCTCCGGATACCGACCCAGGTAGCGGGCCGTCTCGCTGATGAAGGCAAGGGAGTGGTTGCCGATACGATGCGGCAGCTTTTGAAGGCTTTCTCGGAGCGCCTCCGCGCCTTGAGGCCACCGAGCGCAGGCGGCGGGCAGGAGATGACCGACCGGGCCGTGATACCGCTGGCGGCCATCGATTTCCGCGACCGGGCCGCCGCCGGGATATGTCCACCGAAGCTGGGCGTCCATCCCGCGCTCGATACGGTCCAGCCATTCCGCAGAGACGGCGGGCAGGTGTTCGAGATATATCCCTGCCGCCAGAAGGCTGATGTAGTTGTGGCCCACCGCGGGCGCGTCGGACTCCAGCCAGAAGCCGTCCTCGGTCTGCCCGGCCCGCATCTGATCGAAGAGTTTATCCGCTATTTCCACCCAATCGGGCCGCCCGAAATGAACGCCCGCGCGGCGGCAAACGAGAAAGTGCCAGGCCATATGGTTGGGGCTGGAAAAGCCGGTCCCTCCCACAAAATCGATCACGCCCTGGAGGTCGTTTTCCCGCAGGTTGGAAGCGATTCCCTCCGCCGACCGCAGAATCGCTTCCTCCCATCGGGCCTGCCGCCCGGCTCCGATCCTGCTGGACAGCAGGATCAGGGTTTCGAGCCAGAAATAGAGCCGCCATTCGTCGTAATACCAGCCCCACCGGCCTCCCGGGGTGATGACCTCCCACTTGCCTTCTTCATTCATCTCCCTCACATGACGGTCGCCGGAGCGGCAGACGGCCTCCAGAATACGGGTGTCGCCCTCATATCGCCCCCCTTCCCGCAAGCAGGAAAGGGCCAGCGGATACATCACATTCTGGTCGTAAATGTTATAGGCCGCCCCATCGGCCTGGAACGCGCCGTCCTCCTTCTGCTCGGAGAGGAGGCGTTCGACCTGATCGTCCAGCAGGTCGGCATAGGCGCGGCTAAGCGCGCCGGAATTGGTCATGGTTGTCGCTCCTTCAGGGGTTTCGCTTGCAGGCATCCGGGCTGGAGTTCGCGAATGCCTTCTATTGGGCCGCGCTGCGGACAGCGGCGAGCCAGGCGTCTAGAGAGGCGTCGGGGCCGCCTTCCCGGATCATGGTTACCCCTTCGGCTCGGGCGATCTTCTCGAAGCGGTCGGCCAGGCTCAGGATGGTGTCGGCTTCGGCCTGGGTCGGCTTGCCTTCCCTTGTGGCGGCGGCCAGGGCGATCCGGGCATAGATGACCGGCAGGCGGGCCACCTGAACCCGGTGCAGGAGGGCGGGATCGCCCTTCACGGCCTCCTCCGCCCGGTCGAAGACGGCTTCGGCCTGGCCCAGCATTTCGGTGGAAACATGGGCCTTGGGGTGGGTGTAAATGGTGACATGCGTCTTCGAGTCTTTTTGCGCCTCGCGGTGGATGAGGTTGATGTACTCCCGCACATACTGCCCGGCGGCTCCGTAGTAGGCGGCGCAGAACTCATCGATGGCCCTGTCGGTGTCGCAGGATGGATCCCAGAGCGCCTTCGTCATGATATAGGCGCGAAGCTCCTGAAGTTCCGAGCCTCTAGTATAATAGCACGCCTCCTCGTAAATGCCCTTGACACCGTTTTGAATGAAAAACTCGATATTGGGCTTCAGCACATAGAGGTTCGGGAAGGGCGAGATGGAGTGGGCGTAGTTGATGACATAATCCCAGATATAGAGCCGGTTGCAAATGCGGTTCCAGCCGCGGATGTCGTCCACAAAGGTTTTATTGAACTCGTCGCTCCCCAGCGGGTGAATGAAGCAGCATTCGATGCTGCACAGGCAGATGATGACATTCGACCTGGGCTTGGCGATCTTCGGCGGCTTGCGGGTATACTGGTAGGCCAGCGTCTCGATTGCCACCTCCGGATGCTCCTCCCTGACGGCATCGGCGACTGCGTTCACGAAGCGCAGCACCGGCCCGGCCTGACTTCCCTCCTCCTCGGCGACCGCCTTGCAGTTCGCGCAGGTGCAGAAATTAAACCAGTCGTTCTGGGAGACGGAGAAAATGGTCTTGTCCGGGTGATCCTTGATCCACTGTTTCACCCCGGCGATGGCGATTTTCAGGACATCCGGGTTGGTCAGGCAGAGCTGGGTGTATTGCGGGCCGAAGCGTTTGCCATCGATTTCGGAGTAGTATTCGGGATGGGTGGCGAAGTATTTCTCCGGCGGGACGAGGGCATCGAAGGTGTGGGCCAGGCTCAGCACCCCGATATGCCCGCCGCGAGGCTCGTCGGGTCGGTGATTGCCGCCGTTGTAGCGGTTGCGGGCCGAATAGTCGGCGGCGAGGGAGCGGGGATAGTCCGTTCCCCGGTATTCGAGCGGCGGAAGATACCGCCTGCCGATTTGCGGCACGCGGATCGCGCCGGACATGGGCCAGGTGGCGCAGTCCGGAGCAAACCACCGGCAGCCCAGGTAATCCTCCAGGAAGGTATAGGCGGCATAGAGTACGCCCCGCCGGTTCCCGGCCAGGATCAGCGACGGGCCGACCGATTTGAGGTAGATGCCTTCCGTTCCCAGGCTTTTCAGGTCCAGCGCCGGGTCCAGCTTTTGGGATTGGCGGCAGTTGCCGACCAGAAGGGCCGTTTTGCCGTCCGCCTTGCTCTCCGAGAGGATAGGAAGGGCCTGTCCGGTGATGAGTTCCAGATGGTAGGCCAGTTCTCTGGCGGCGTGGGCCTCCTGCGCGGTGGCCTTGTCAGGAACGACAATCGCATGGCTGTCGGGGCGGACGAGTTTCTCCCCGATAAAAACCTGACAGCGGCCCAGTGACGTTTTGCGGGCTTCGATCTCTTTTTCTGTGCTTTCCAGGGCGTGCATGGCAGCCTGAACCTCCTTTTCGGCTTCGGATCCCGGGGGCAGGGATGCGCTCACACGGCTTGCCGAGTTCCTTAGAGCCTTAATCCTGCGACTCGATTCGGCGAAAGTCAAAGGGACGCCCAGCGATTCCCGCGCCGCGTCCAGCACGCGGCAAAAGCTCCGGGCGGCGGCCATCCCCGGCTTCATGCTGACGGCCCGTTCGCAGAGCCGGAGCTTTTCGCTTTCGTTCAGGTCCTTCGTGATCTCATCCAGCCTCTTGATCCCGTCGTTGTAACCCGGGCCTCCGCTGACGATCATCTCCAGAATATAGGGCCGCCTCCGAGCAAGGCTGCGGGTATTCTGGGCCAGAAGACAGGCGATATCGGCGCGGGCCTCCCCGGAGGCCTCTAGCATGAGCCGTCTCGCCTTCTCCGGATGGCCGCGCCGGAGATACCAGCGGGCGAGGATCTGCCTGTCGGCATCGGTCGGGGCGGCTTTGGAGGCCAGTTCCTTCATCGCTTCCGCCGGGCCTGCGATCTTTTCAACGACGATATCATCCACCCACGCCTCGGAATCGGCGGCATTCATATAGGCCAGCGGGTGGACATACATGGTCGCATGGGGCGAGACGAAGGTCGCTTCCGTTTTCGTCCAGTCGTCCGGAGTGCGGATGGGGCTGCTGCTGACGAAATTCCACTCGAAATTGTCCCATTCGTAGCAGTAGGGCGCAAAGAACTGCCCTTCTCCCACCTTTCCCTTCACCCAGGCGGACACCCAGTATTTTGCGAACGGCTCCACCTCCAGCCGCCCGCCGATGGCCGCCCAGTGGTTTTTGGCATCCACCTTCAGATATCCCGCCTTCTGACCGGTGCGGGCCTCCCCGGAGGCACCGCTTGCCTCAAACCCCGGGTCCGGATAAATATTTGGCCCGGCCCCGCATACGGCGGACAGGCAGAGCAGGGTGAGGCATATCAGACAGCTATGGATTGATGGCTTGATTTTGGATGGCATTGCGGGCCTCCTTGTCGGGTGTTGCAGAGACGATTCTTTGCGAGGGGCAGACTCGCAGGTCTGCCCCTAAAAGTCCTCCCTCAGAAACTTTTTGCGAAACTCCTCCGGCGCAGGGGCGGGGTGCCCGCCGGGCGTCGAGAAAACAAAGGTCAGCCGGGCAGCGAGAACCAGGCCACCGCCTTCTTTTTCGATTTCATAATCGATGATGAAGCCGAGCTTGCGGTACGGGTACGACTGGCCGTGGATGAGCAGGATGTCGTCCGAAGTGGCGGCGGCCTTGTAGCTCAGTTCCGCCTTGATGAGCAGCGGATAACGCTCCCACCGGAAGAAATCGGCAAAGCAAAGGCCATTTTGCAGCAGGTAATCGCACCGGGCCGCCTCCAAGTATTGAAGGTATACGGCATTATTGACATGGCCGAAGGAATCCAGTTCATAGCTGCGAACACGGATCCGGGCGGTCATCGTTTCTTTGTTCGGGTCTAAAATTGTCCTCAGCCTCCTCTCCTCTCTCTTTTGTATTCCACCCCGCCCGCTTTCCCCCTTTCGAGTGATGCCGGAAT
Source organism: Armatimonadota bacterium (assembly GCA_020846535.1). Classification (GTDB taxonomy): domain Bacteria; phylum Armatimonadota; class JADLDR01; order JADLDR01; family JADLDR01; genus JADLDR01. The sequence continues at coordinate 18,369 of JADLDR010000037.1, forward strand.
TTTTCGCCGAAAAAATTCGTGAAAAAAAATGTTTTTAAGCCCCCTAGCTCTTGACAATCGCGTCAGATTATGCTATTGTGTTATTATCAAAGTGAAAAAAATCACAATATGGCAAGAAGGGAGGGAAAGAGTTGGAAAACGGGAGGAAGGTGCTTATCATCGATGATGACCTGGATATCGTGGAGTCCATGCGAATCGTTCTGGAGAGCCGGAATTACCATGTGCTGACTGCGTACGACCCGAAAAGCGGTTATGAGATGGCGAAATCCGAGAAACCGGC
>JADLDR010000038.1 GCA_020846535.1 Armatimonadota bacterium
GACCTGTAGGGGCGATCCTTGTGATCGCCCGCCCTGCCGGTAGGGCCGTTTTCAGGGCGAACACGAGGTTCGCCCCTACCGCCTGGTCGGAAGGAAAACTGAACCCTTACTCCAACGGGCTGCTTAGCCCGGATTATTCACGAACGCGAATTTGATCTCGATTCCCATAACGGAGTGTGCGCCTTTTGATCTCATCATGAATAATCCGGGCTAGATGTTACAGAGAGCGAGTTGAAACCTGCATTTAAACCATACTCCAAATGGCCTGGACAGCAAGCTGTGTGGTCGTTTGATTTTCAAGCTGGCAGGCTCAGCATAGGGGTAGAATCCCAACGGATTTTAGAGTTTTTTAATAACCAGCTCCTTGAAAATAATAAACAACATATCGTCAACGGTGACGCCGTAGAGGTGAAAACCTTCAGCGAGGCAATAATTCTGGCGAGAGATTACGCACAGAGGCTGGGACTCCCACTTGACGAAACCAATATAGAACAACCCTCTATTGCCACCCTGGATAACACGGGTCGAAGTACCCTTAAAGTGGATGAACCCTCCCGTATGTCGCATATGGGTTATTGGCGGGTTCTATTCCGTCGTTTCCATAAGGGATATCCAATGCCGGATTATTTTGTCCTGGGAATTGATCCCTATGAAAGCCGAGTGGCCGAGTTTCGCTATCAATGGGGAACGCCAACGTGTGAGACGGCCGTGTATTTGTCAGCCGAAAGAGCTTGTCAGTTGGCGCTGGAGGGCCTTGAAGCACGCGGGATAAGGGCAGTCGCCGAAAGACAGATTCGTAACACCACTTTTCCTCTGCTGCGGATCATCCGGCCCAACTATATCTGGACCGCCTTTTCGGTTCAGCAGGATTTAGTGCCTTTTACTCGTCTGGCATGGGTGATCCCGGTAGTAGAGCCCATTGCGGATTCCAAAGACTCCCAACGATTGGGCACTGTCTGGATGGATGCGGCTACCGGCGAATGGTTAGGAGGAAGTCCGGTGAGAACTTCGTCGATTCAGACAGCAAAAGCACTCCCCCTAACCTCGGAAACCAATATCAAAGCTTTTCTTGTGTCGAAATTAATACGCTCGGTGAAAGCGATTTTGCATTTACCTTCGGATAAGGGGGGCGTTTCTATACAGCACACAGACAAGACTCGGTGGTCTTCCCTGTGTAAGCTCTTGTCACAAATGAAACCTCTGAAGCAAGCGCCTACAGGAGGGGTTATATTTTTAACACTATCCCTAAAAGAAGAAAGCGATCAACTCAAGCTCCTCAAAAACGAGAATGTGGTGAGACTTGATGGCACAAAAGTTCCGGGTGGGGGCTTGGGATTTGCCATAGATAAGGGGTTTCAAGAAAAGCTGGTAATGCTTGCAGCGCCCTTACGCCGAACAAACACAACGCAACCATCTGGTAAGTAAGAGCCTATTCCGATAGGCGGTTTAGGCACGATCCTGAACGCGAAAACCGCGGATTTTGTCCCTAAGTTCTTCGGCACAACCTGATTCTTGAGGAGGAAGCGATGCGGCGGATACTTTGGCTGGCAGTGGCTTTATCGGTAATTTCGGTCGGCATCGGCGTCGGCGGCTGGCGCGAAGCCGCCCGGGGACAGGCTCCGGCGGCCTCGGTCTCCCTCATGAGCAAAGAGCCGGTGCTGCTCTCTGCCGACACCATGGTGCAACTGGTGAAATCGAAAGCTTTTTTGAACGTTCTCTCCGGCCACCTGAAAGACCAGAACATCAACCTGCCCCCCTCGGCCCTCGCCGGGATGCTCGCCGCCAGCAAGCTCGAAACATCCGCAGTGATCGTGATCGCGGTCAACACCGCCGACGCGGCCCAGGCCCGCAGGATCGCGAGCCTGGCCGGTGTCTCGCTGGTCGAATACCGCACCCAGATGCAGCGCAAGGCCATGTCCCAGTTCCGCGCCCTGGTGGACCAGGAGCTGGCGAACAATCAGAAAAGTTTGAAAGACGCCGAGGATGCCTGGGTGCAGGCCCGCAAAAATCAGAAAGGCGATACCCCGGAGAGTTTGATGGCCCTGCGGAGAAGCGAGCGCGCCCTTTCCTGGCTCGAAAGCCTTCATTTCGAGCTTCAGAAAAAGGCCCAGGACGCCCGGGTGGCCGAATGGCAGCTTTCCGGCGATATCGAAATCATCGACTCCCCGGGAGAGTGATGTGGCGAAAAAGGTCACTGCCGTCGTCCTGGCTGCCGGACTGTCCGAGCGGATGGGGGAGTTCAAGCTCCTCCTCCCTTTCCGCGGCAAGACCGTGATCGAGACCCTGGTGGATACGCTGCTGGAACTGCCGCTCCGGGGTGTCTGGGTTGTCCTGGGCCACCGGGCGGAGGATGTGGCCGCCGCGCTTGTCGACCGGCCCGCAGAGCGCATCGTCAATCTGGATTATGAGGAAGGGATGCTCTCCTCCATCCAGTGCGGCTTCGGGATGGTTCCGGATGAGGCGGACGGCATCCTGCTCTGCCTGGGCGACCAGCCCTGGCTCTCTCCGAAGGTCGTCCGGGCGCTGCTGGAAACCTTCGAAAGCGCGGACAGGGGCATCCTGATCCCTGCCTTCAACGGGCGGCGCGGCCATCCGATATTGATCGCTATGCGCTACCGGGACGAGGTGCTGGACCTGGAGGATTCGGGCGGGCTGAGGCAGCTTCATGAGGCGCATCCCGACGACATCCTGGAAGCGCCGGTCGGCGATGAAAGCATCCTGAGCGATATGGATCTGCCGGAGGATTACGACAGGGCGGTGGCAAGGGAGGGCTGAGTGGTTCCTGTGCTGGAAGAAGTTGCCTGTCTGCTCGCCTCGGGCCGCTCCGGGGCGCTGGCGACCCTGGTCAAAAGCCGCGGCTCCGTTCCGATGAGCCACCGCGCCAAGCTTCTGGTGCGGGACGACGGAACCCAGGAAGGCACCATCGGCGGCGGCTGCCTGGAGGCCGATGTCTGGCAGGAGGCCCGCCGGGCGATGAAAAGATCCGCTTGCCGCCTCCTCCACTTTCACCTCAACCACGACGCCGCCGCCGAAACGGGCCTGACCTGCGGGGGCAATGTGGACATCTTCCTGGAGCCGCTCCACCCCGGCGACAGCGATATCTATGCCCATCTGGCGGCCCTCTGCCAGGAAAACGGGCGGGCCGTGCTGGGCACGGTCATCGCCGCCCCGGACGGCGGGCTGGCCCCGCTGGGAGCGCATTTCCTGATCGAGGGCGCGGCCTTTCGAGAGGGTATCGAGCTGCCACCCGCTGTCACCTCATCCCTCCTGGAGAGCGCTCGTGACTGTCAGGCGCTGGATCGCTCGGCCCTCTGCGCCTTCGACCCGCGGACCGGGGAGCCGGTTCCTGCCTGGGAAAGGGCGGAAGGGGCTGTCCGCATCTTCCTCGATCCCTTTCTCCCCGATCCGGCCCTCTTTCTCTTCGGCGGGGGGCATGTCGGCTACTTCACCGCGAAGCTGGCCCGGATGGCCGGTTTTCATGTGACCGTCATCGATGACCGTCCCGATTTTGCCGATCCCGCCCGGTTCCCCGACGCCAACGCCTGTGTGGTCGCCCCCTTCGACAGCGCGGTAGCCTCTTTGCCCATCGACGCATCCTCTTATATCGTCATCGTCACCCGCGGCCACCGGCATGACGGGATTGTGCTGGAACAGGTGTTGAGGACGCCCGCCCGCTACATCGGCATGATTGGCAGCCGCCGGAAGGCCAAAGTCCTTTTCGACGACCTCTCCGGCAAGGGCTTCACTCCCGAAGACCTCGCCCGTATCCGTACGCCAGTCGGCCTGGACATCGGGGCGGACACTCCGGAAGAAGTCGCCCTCAGCATCGCCGCAGAGCTGGTGCGCTGCCGCAGGACGGGCCAATAGGCGGCTCGAAGGTTTGCCTGCCCGGATTGACAAAAGACCTCTGAAATGGCATAATGAAAAGAAAACCGCCACTTAGTCGAGAAAAAAAACAACCTCCCCTTTTCAGGCATGGGCATAGGAATTCAAGGAGACATCGCGAACAGATCTGGCGTCTGGAGTCGCTTTCGGCTCCAGACGCGAGGAGGTGACGGAAGCCCCATGCCCTTGA
>JADLDR010000039.1 GCA_020846535.1 Armatimonadota bacterium
CCTCTCTCCCCTAACCCCTCTCCCCGAAGCGGGGAGAGGGGGACAGAGGGTGCGGTGCTTGAGGGATCATCTCTCCCCCTGCCCGTTTCGGGAAGGGGGCCGGGGGGTTAGGGAACGGTCTCTCAAAGCCCCCAATCCCGCCCCCGCGGGACAGACAGCCTTATCTGGATACACATGGGGGCGAAATCGAGCAAACCCCTCCGATAGATAAGGACTTTCGCCTATATAAAGCAGGTATCAATAAGGTCTCCTATCCCGCCTGGGCTGCATTCCAATCAAAGACGCCCTACCCCTTTCAAAATATCCCCTGATTCCGCGCTGTAGCCGTTGGTGTATTCGATATAGCGGATCGCCATGCGAGTGTTCACCATGTCATCCACCGTGTCCGCCTGCTCTCCGCCGGTGGTGCAGTCTCTCAGGATGACCGTGCGATAGCCCCGGCCTATCATATCCAGCATGCCGCCGGCGGAGTGGAGGACGCACACATTGGTCAGAAAGCCGGTATAAAGAAGCGTCCAGACGCCCAGGCCCCGGCAGAGGCGGTTCAATTGATGGCCGGTCGCAACCATGTAGTCACAAGGACGGGGCTTGGCGCATTCCGGGATGTCGCGGTAGGCGGGCCGGGAGGTATCGGTGGTGGGCGGGTGGCGCTCCCAGAAGCCTGGGCCGTAGCACTCCTCGGCCCGTTCCCGGCCCCAGTCCGTGCGGATGCAGCCCGGCTCAGCCGGAGGCTCCGGCCCCACCATCTCTTTGACCAGGCGATACTGAGGATAGGTTTCCGCATACGCCCCGCCGGTCACATGGATCATCGGCATCCCGGCTTTCCGGGCCGCCTCGGACAAGGGGACGATCTTTTCCTCGATGATCGGGCGGGCGCGGTTCATATATTCCAGGTAGCCGTTGCATTCCGGATGCTCCAGGGCGGGGTTCAGCCCTTCCGGGAAGCCCTCGTTCCAAAGGTGCATCATAATCAGGGCGACCTCGCTCGCGGGGATAGTGATTTCTTTGGTATCGTAGCCCCGCATCGCTTTGGCAGGCTTCTCCATTTCCACCCCGAACGGGTGAATCCGGTAAAACCTCACCGGGAAGGTGATCTCTTTCGCCATATTCGAACTCCTTTGCAGTCAGCGATTTCGACAGACAATTCGCCGCCACTCCCTGCTCTCCCTTTCCGGCAGGAAACGATGTGCCTCCGGCGAACTGTTTTTTTAGCTCCTCCTGATTTGCAGAAAGGAACTTTCTCATGCCGAAAACACCCATCTCTCTTATCGTGGACGACAGTTGCCCGCTCATCCATGTCTATCAATACCACAGGGCGGCCCGCACTCTTGAAGGCCCCACCACGGAAGACGGGCGACTTCTGGCCGCCGCCGTCCCGAACGACTTTCTGGACCGCTTCTGCGATGTCGCCGAAGCGCACGGGATGGCGGGGAAGTTCTCCATCGTGCCCTCCCCGGGCGGCAGGGGCGATGTCGCCAGAGGCGTTGAAGGCTTCGATGCGGCCCTGACGAGGCAATGGCTCGATACGGCCCGAAAGCGGCTTTCGGCCCGCTTCGATTTCTGCCCGGAGATGATCACCCATCATCTTGCCCTCGATCTCGCCACCGGCGGCTACTTTCCGGAAAACGAAAACGACTGGTCCCAGCGCCAGGATAGGGCCACCCTCACGCCTTATATCACCCATGCCCTGCAAATCCTGAAGGATGCGGGCGTCATCGCTACCGGTGTCACCTCTCCCTGGGTTTTCGGGATTGAGGTGGAGCCGGAGTATGTGGCCGCCATCGCCGCCGCCCGGAAAGCGGTTTATGAGGATAACTTCTCCTGGTATTTCCTGCACATGCTGCACGACCGGCCCGACGCCCGTCCCTGGGTCGCCTCCCGCGAGGGCGGTTCGGCGGTGGTTTCCATCCCGTCCACCCTGAACGATTTTTTCTGGCCGACCATCGACTCCCCGCGCACCGACCGCGCCTATATCGAAAGCGCCGCCGATCTCTACCTCACCGCGGACGGGCGGAAGGGAAAGATTCGCGAAGTGCTGGACGCAGGCGGATGGCCGGTAATCCTTTCGCACTGGCAGTCTCTTTTCTCCAACGGCCTCGAAACCGGACTGGCGATTCTGGACGAAGCGGGCCACCGCATCGACCGCGCCCTCGCCGGTGAGGTGGAATGGAAAAGTTGCCTGGAGATGGCCTGCATGGTGGTGAGCTGACATGCCCCTGATCTGCCAGATCGCTGCCCTCCTTCTGCTGGGGGCCTTCGCTGGAGCGGCTGCGGCCCCTCCTTCACAGCGAGGCGTATCGCGCATGCGGGCCTTTTTATCGCCGAAAGTCCTGGTCATCAATTTCGATCCTATCCTCCGCTCAGAGCGGGGCAAGCGGCTTCATGAGGTGTGCGGCTGGAACGATCCCCGCGTTCTCGCCGAAGGGTATATCAGCGATATCAGGGAATGCAGCCGGGGTTACGTGCGCTACCGGGTCGCCGAATGGATCGATGCGGACGACTTTCCGGCCAAGATGGACGGTTTCCGCTATACCGAAGAGAGCTACCTGAAGTGCTTTCGCGAGGGGAAAGGCTGGCACGAGCCGGACGCCATCGACTACAAGGCGATCATCCGGGACTACGACCTCGCCCGCAGGGTGGCCTCCGGCGGCATCGATGAGGTCTGGCTGTGGGGATTTCCCTATGCCGGAATGTGGGAATCCACCATGGCCGGAAAGGGAGCCTACTGGTGCAACTCTCCGCCTGTCGAGGGAATCGACTGCCCGCGCATTTTCGTTCTGATGGGCTTCAATTACGAGCGCGGCGTGGGCGAGATGCTGGAGGACCTGGGACACCGCACCGAATCGATCCTCACCCGCGTTTACGGCAGTTGGGAAGCCAAAGCCACCCATGCCTGGAACCGCTTCACTCTGTACGACCAGAACGCCCCCGGTCAGGCCGCATGTGGGAACATCCACTTCGCCCCCAACAGCCAGTCCGATTACGACTGGGGCAACCGCCGTCCCATATCCAGCGCCTGCGACGACTGGCTCGATTACCCGCGCCTGACCGGATACCGCCGCACCGTCACCTGCGACGACTGGGGCAACGGCGATATCCGCAGCCATCATAAATGGTGGTTCCACCGCCTGCCCCGCGCCCCGGGCCGCACCGAAGGCAAATTGAACAACTGGTGGAATTACGTCGTGGATTTCAACCGATATCAAGAGAGCCGATGAATCTCCCGTTTCAGGCTGTATGGACTTTTTTATGCCTTTTCATATTGGCTCCCGCCGGAGCCTGGAGCCGACCCATGCCTTTGCCCGCGCCGCGCTATCACCTGGCGATCACCCTGGATTCCCCCCGGCGCTTTTCTCGCGTTCCCTACTCCATCGAGGTGGATTTCGACCGGATTTTCGAGGAGCGGGGCATCGCGGGGTCCTTCGACCGCTTCTCTGTGCGCGTGGAGAAAGTCATGCCGGACGGCAAGACGGCTGCGGCTCCGTTCTATCTGTCCGAATCCTTCCTCACGGCCAATGCGGGCGCTATCCACTGGCTCATAGAAGACACGGATGTCCGCCGCTATATCGTTCGATTCGACGCCCGCGAACGCGGCCCTTACCCGCCGCCCCGGCGCGTGGGGCTGGTGGGTGACGGCGACTGCCTGCGCTACAATGACGGCAGGCTCCACCCGCTTCATGTCGGGATGCACGCGGCAGCCATCCCTGTGGACTGGAACGGGGACGGCAAAACCGATATCATCACCCCGCAGATATATTCGCACGCCCTGGGAAGCCCCTGGTTCTGCATCCGATGCTTCCTCAACGAAGGCGACAACGAACGGCCCGTCTACGGGGAAGGCATCCCCCTGCGCGTTCGGAAGGACGGCGCATGGCATCCCCTGGAGGCGGGCTACTGCATCGATATCGCGGACTGGGACGGAGACGGCCTGCCCGACCTCCTGGCATTCCCCTACTGGGGCAAGGAGGTTTCAGTCTACCGAAATACCGGCCAGCGGGACGCCTGCGGCCTGCCCGTTCTGGAGCTTCACGCTCTCCTACCGACCGGCAGCGAGGGGCAGTATACCTGCCTGCGGGCCGTAGACTGGCGCGGGGACGGGAAGCTGAGCCTGCTGGTCGGCTACATCGTCAGCGGGGAAACGCAAAAAGGTGACCCGCTCTGGTTCGAGGCGAGCCAGGAAGAAATCGAGCGGGCGCAGTGGCCGCGGTGGTATTACAAAAGCTTCATCGACCTCTATGAGAACACTGCCGGGCCGGGCGAGGCTCCCCGTTTCCTACCGTCCCGGACATTGAAGACCCACGACGGCCTGCCGATCAGCTTCCATGCGGTTTCCTCCTTCGAGATGGCCGACTGGGACGGCGGCGGGCTGCCGGGCCTCCTGGCGCAGACCGACAGCGGTCCCGGTCGGCCCGGCACAGGCAAGGTCGGTATCGCCCTCTACCGGAACATCGGGACCCGCAAGGAGCCGGTCTTCGAATATCAGGGGCGCGTCGGGCCGTTCGAGGACAGGAGTTCCCTGGGGCTGAGGAAGGCGGACACGCCCGCTTTTCGGGGCTTTCTGGCCCACCCGGGAAGCATGGGCGGGAAAATCCGATATTTTCAAGCGGCGGGACGGGACGCGGGAGGCCGCCCGCGCTTCCGGGATAGAGGCTTCCTCTTACAGCGCAATGCCTACCTATCCCCTCGCTCCGGCTATGCCCAGGGCTATCTGAGCGAGCGGAGGGAAGACAGCGGCCTCCGTCTGGTCACAGGCTGCGAAACCGGCTTCATCGAAAGGACGGAAAGCAGAGGCAGCCGGATAGAGCCGACCTTCCACGCATTCCAGACGCTCCGGCAGGGCGGCAGGGAGATCGAGCTTTTGAACGGTCCCTTCGCCGACCCCGGCTCCTTCATGGAGGCCCCTCTGGGCCAGACCGCCCCGATGGTGATCGATTGGGACTGCGACGGAACGGAAGACCTGCTGGCGGTCATCGGGCCGAGGCTTCTCTTTTACCGGAACCGGGGCACATCGGCCCGTCCTATCCTGGCCCCTCCGGTCGAAATCCGCGCTGACGGGGACGAGCCTGTGATGAAACACCGTAACAAGCCCGCCGTGGCCGACTGGGACGGGGACGGCCTGCCGGACATCATCGGCCACGACCCGCAGGAAAAGAGCCTTCTCTTCTTCCGCTGCTACCGGGACGCCCGGACCGGCGAACTCCGGCCGGCCGCCGGTCAGCCCCTCGCCTATGAGGATGGCTCCCCTGTCATCCCCTCCCGGTGGCATTCCTACACCAAATACTTCAATGCCGCCGACTGGAACGGAGACGGACTCCCTGACCTGTGGGTGGGAACCTCGGATCACATCCTCTACCTCGAAAATACGGCCCGCGGCTTTCGGCCCCCGGTGCGCCTGGCGACAGACGGCCAGCCGGTCAGCATCGGGCATCACGTCTCCACCCCTTTTCCCTTCGACTGGGATAGGACCGGCAAACTCGACCTTCTGGTCTCCGGAGAGTCGGGTCTGTTCCATCTCTTTCGGAGGAGCTGTCTGGAAGGGCTGCACCGGGAAATCCGGCATACGGTCAGGTGAAGCGATGAAGCGTCACTGCCGGTCGGAGGCCTTATCGGTAGCAAAATGTTACTGGAGGCAGCGCCATGGCCCTGCCGATGAGACGGAGTCTATGCTACTGGTGTACGGGGTTGGGCTTGCTGGCCGTATCCGCAAGAGCGGATTCTTACAAACTCCCCCATGAAGTTTTATCCGCCGTCGTTTCCTGGCGTGAGGCATAATTCCCTCCGGGCCGCGAAGCGATATCTGCCGAAGCCATCCATACAGCGCAGGAGAACACGCGCTGTATGGATGGCTTCTCATGCTCAATGCCATGCCGAACGAAAAACGATGGCAGAAGGGCTTGGGAGAATTCAAAAAGGCTATCGAACTGGCCCCTCGAAACACCGCGCGCAGGGTGGTCTATGCCCGCCGACTGCTTTATCTGCCGGAGCATTCTGCGGAGGCTGAGGCGCACCTGAAGGCAGCGACGCAGATATCTCCCGGACGGCTTGATTATCTGGAAGACTGGAAGGGTTGTTTCGCTTTTATATCGGGCCGCGCCACCTTCAGGAAGCCAAGGCTCTTTTAAAGCAGACCGTCGAAAACACGGCCCGAACCCGAAGTTCCTGGCCCCTTTATTCGTCCATCTCTCTGTAGCCCAACAGAATGCGCCTGAGGCCCTGGCTAGAGCCCGGGCCTCAGGCGCAAGCGGGGAGACAGGGAGCCAATGCTCTTTGCCCTTGGCTGGCCTCTCGCAAGTCGCCCCGGTCACTCACCTGTCGGGAATACCGTCACATATTGGACGATCCGGCTATGTCCGGCCCCCCATACGCTGCGGCAGCTCGTACCTACCTTACTTTGACACACGAAACCTACGGTGGGCCTACCCTGATTCGGGCCTGGCGGTCGCTTCTTCAAAGCCGGCCCTACCCTCTCACGTTCGATATCGGATGTCTGGCGAACGAAGAGGTCCGCAGCCTTTTCAATGACCTTTACCGGATGGGGAAAAAGCTGCCCCGCTCGCTATCCCTGCCAATGGAAAGCGCGATGTGGCTGATTCACGCCTACCGGAACCTGCAAGCAGAAGATCGGGCAATCCGGTTTCTCAGGGCGCTGCCCGGCAAAACGGAGGGCGCTTCCGCCATCCGGGATATAGCCCAGGCATGGCGCGATCCTAAACAAGAGGATGAAGCGAACCGGCTTCTCAAAACCTACCTCAAGCGATTCCCTGAGGCGAGCGATATCCGATACAGCCTCTTCTATAATTTCTATCAGAAAGGGCGCTACCGGGAAGCCCTGGAGGGCTACGGTCATCCCTTGTGCGAAACAACTGCCCCGCCTTCTCGTATGTTTTATCCCACAGTTCCGGGGGATGTGATCGCTTGTTATCGGCAAACCGGGAAAATGACGGCGCTCGAACGCCTGATTGCCAAGAGCCTTCTGAAAAATTCGGCCAAAACGCCGATCAGATGGCTTATATCGATGCTCTCATTGCTGCGAATAGGCATGAGGCCGCCCGGGAAATCTGCCGCGCTCTTGCCGCCCGTCGCGACCTTTCCCGCCCGGACAGGATTCAACTGGCTTTGCGGCTGGAGCAGGCCGGGATGATTCCCCTGGCGATTTCGGAATCTCAAAAGGCCAGCCGATTCCCGGTCACAACAGCCGAGATTCGGCAGAGGCAAATGGGCCGTGCGCTTTTTTGCCGGTGGAATACGATGAATATCTGTGCCAGGCAGACCTTTATCGATCCATCTACCGCCTTCAAAAGAAAGCAGGCCGCCTGGATGATGCCCGGGAAACGCTTCGCAGAGCCGAACAGTATCAAGGAGCCTTGGGGTTGGAGGACTATTCCCTGCCCAGCGTAACCTCCAACTGAGAATCGCCCTCCAAACATATCAAGGGATTAGCTCCTTCAACGTCGAAAAAAGGGATTCAGGATGAGTGCAGCGAATGAGTTATTGAAAAGAGAATGCCTTGCATGGAGAGACGAAGATGAGTGAAATCGTTGCAGAACCGCTGAGAAGAGAAGCGTTAGAGCCTGCTTCTCAGGACATTACATCTGATAACATGATGGAATATGAAGTGATCGTACGCATTCCCCCTAAACGTAAACCGATCAAACTGGCGATCACTCAAACAAGGAAAGCTATCCCAAAGATTTCGGTATTTCCTATAATTTTCTTAAGAGCGTAACTTCCCAACAGGACCAACGCCTGCGCTTGCTGCCTCCCTACCGGAAGCACTTATCTCAGGCGTTTGAGAGATTCTTTATGAGGGTAGAATTGCCGGTAGATATTGTATCGTTCCGGTAAAATATTATGAATACGGAGGCCGCTATGAATCATCCGACAGACGTATTGCCCCCTCTGCCTGAAAATATCCACCCCTACCCTGTGGTGGCGGATATCGATTTTGCCGAAGGGCCGATCTTCGACCGGGAGGGGAATCTCTATTTCGTCAATTACGTGCGGAACGGGACTATCGGGCGAAAAACCCCGGACGGCACGGTATCGGTGTGGTGTGAAACGGGCGGCCAGGCGAACGGCCTGAAAGTGGACGGAGAAGGATATGTCATCGCCGCCGACTACGGGGGCAAGCGGATTCTCCGCATCCACCCGGACGGCAAGCGAATCGAGGTTCTGACCGACAGCTTCGAGGGCAAGCCGTATCTCGGCCCCAACGATGTCTGCCTCGACCTTGCAGGCAACATCTACTTCAGCGATCCCACCGGCTCCGGCAAAGAAAATCTGATTGGAAGCGTCTACCGGATCGCCACGGACGGCCATGTCACCCGCCTGGACACCGGCCTGGCCTTCCCGAACGGCCTGGCCGTCTCGCCGGATCAGACGAAATTCTTCGTGGCCGAAAGCAGCACCAACCGCCTGCTCGCCTACGACCTCTCCCCGGACGGTCGCCTCTCCGACAAAAGATGCGCCATCCAGTTCGATACCGATACGCTGGACGGCATCATGTTCGATGAATACGGAAGGCTCTGGATCGCCCGATGGACGAACCAGACGGTGGATATCGTCAGCCAGGAGGGGGATCTCCTTGCCAGCCTCCCTGCCGGAGGGGACCAGGCGACCAACCTCTGCTTCTGGGAAACCAGCCTCTACCTCACCGTCGCAGGCCGCCACAGCATCCACCGCCTGGATGTGGGCGTCCGAGGGGCTGAGATTATCCCTGGGGGTAGGGTATATAGGGTGTAGGAAAAGCGGTGCGGGGGGAGCATTATACAGGGCGCTTTACGACGGCTGATGCCCACATCGAAGGCAGTCATCTCTATCCATCAATCTTGCCTTGCAGGAGGACCAATGGGTTTTAGAGCAATGATACCGATGGCTCACGAAGCCTCCGCATTGTAGGGGCGAGTACGAGGTTCGCCCCATCGCTATCAAGATAAGGTAAAACATCCTCCGCTCCTGGGGGAGGGGTGACCGCTCTCCCCTGGCCCCTCTCCCCGAAACCCAAGGGATGCGCCGGAGCGCCTCCGGGGAGAGGGGGAGAGAGGGTGCGGGACTTGACCCCCCCATCTCCGCCCCCTGCCCGTTTCGGGAAGGGGGCGGGGGGGTTAGGGAACGGTCTCCCCAAGGCCCGCACCCCGCCCCGGCGGGCCAGTCACCCTGATCGGGATACCTATGGGGCGAGTACGAGGTTCGCCCCTACAATCTTGCACCTACCCCTTTGCCCCAACGCCCTGCAAGTGTCGGGCGCTGCGCCTTCGGATGGCAGGGCCTTTGCCTACAGCCAGATCTACCGGCTGTGCGGGAAGAAATGCCAGCCGCCCAGGTGGGGCGGGTTGCCCGGGTCGTCCTGGAGGAGTTCCCGGCAGCTTTCCGCCGCCTTGCGGTAGGCGTTAGCGTATTCCTCGATGATTGCGGGCCGGTAGTGCTTGAACCACGGGATGCTGTAAACCATGGTGCCCAGTTTTTCGGTGACCGGGAGGCTGCCCGGGCACTGGCGCAGGTCGCGTTCGGAATGGGCGATGCGGGTCGGCTTGCCGTGGCCGTAGATATCGCAGGTGTTGAAGACTGGATGCAGGTGCAGCGCGGCGTTCGCGCCCGGGGAGCATCCCACCCCTTCCGCCGATACCGCCTGGCAGAAGCGGGTGACGGAAAGGCCCCCGAGTTCCTCGGAGCGATAGAGGCCGTGGGCTGCGTACCAGCCGCCCATATTGCTGCCGGAATCCTTGCAGGGCCGGTGCGCCCGGATGCCCGGAATGCCCGCCAGAAGATCCCAGAAGTAGTTCATCGCCTTGCGGATCTCCTCGCAGCGTTCGTCATAATATTTGATCTGCACCCGCCCGACAGCGGAGCTGAGCTGGTGCATCCGGTATTTGTAGCCGCCCATCGGCAGACCTAGGAAGGGGCGCAGCGATTCGGTTTCGATGCGGTCGTCGAAGCGCTCGTAGTGGCCCAGGGCGATAGCCCGCTCGTAGATCTCCCGGTCATCGGTCACGACAATGCCCGCCTCGCCGATAGCCAGAGACTTGCCGCTCATCAGCGACATTGCCCCCACGTCTCCGATTGTGCCGAGTTTGCGGCCCTTATAGAGTCCTCCCTGGGCGTGAGAGACGTCCTCGATCACCTTGATATGGTGCTTCCGGGCGATCTCCATGATGGGATCCATATCGGCGGGATAGCCCAGATAGTGTACCACCAGGATCGCCTTCGTCCGGTCAGTGATGCGGTGTTCGATATCGCCGGGATCCAGGCAGAGGGTGTCCGGGTCCGCCTCGGCGAAGACCACCGTGGCCCCCAGCGCGAAGGCGGGCAGCGCCGAGGCCCAGTAGGTCTTGCTGGGGCAGATCACCTCGTCCCCCACCCCAAGCTTGCAGCCGAACATAGCCGCCTGGACCGCCGCGGTTCCGGTGTTGAACCCCAGGGCGTATTCGGTGCCCTGCCATGCGGCAAACTCCTTCTCGAACTCCATCGTCACTTCCGTGTCGGACATCCCGCCGCGCCGGAGAACCTCCAGAACCGCCTGCTCGTCCTCCTCGGTGATGATCGGCCAGGTGAAAATATCGCCCGGGTCGGATTGCACGGCTTTCGGCCCCCCGAAAAGGGCCAGCGGGGAATTGGCTTTTTGCATGTGTGATTGCCTCCTGAATGAAAATACGTTTGCGGGCCAGGCCTGAACCCATCCCGGCAGGCTGTCAGCTCTCCATCAGCCCGCGAATGCCTTCATGGATCACCTTCTCGATCTCCGGGCTGAAGGGCGACGGCAGGCTGAAATAGATGCAGGACTCCGCTGGCTCGTAGCCGCCCTCGGGGAACATCCGGGCCGAGGGGATATAGCCGACAATGCCATTCGAGTAGCCGACCGGAACCATGTAGCGGTCGGGCCGCAGGCTTTTGACGAAGTAGCCGTAATCGCAGCAGATTTCGCCGCCCATCGCAATCAGGGTGACCTCTTTTGCCAGGTCGATGCGCTGGAGGATAAAGGGCCGGGCCGGAGCGGCAGGCCTGCCCAGCAGGGAAGCGGCCAACTGCTTCTGAACCGGAGTGCCGCTTTCCCGGAGCCGCAGGAGTTCCTCCCGGTCCGGCACGCGGGCCAGGGGCAGATCGACCGTAATCTTACAGGCATCCAGGCAGGGCGCGACCGCCTCCATCTCGCCTTCGACGATCCGGACGACCTCGCCTCCCAGGGCTTCCCCGTAAACGGCCAGATCGTCCGGAGTGCCCTTGCGAAAGCGATTGCCCCCGATCAGGGTGCAGTTGGGGCGCACATCGCCGAAGCAGCCTGGCAGGAAGGCGGCCACGGCTTCCCCGCCCAGCGATTTCTCGATCACGCGCCGGGCGGCTGCCGGGTAATCTCCGGAAACAAGATATTCGCCCATCAGGGTCGGATGGCAGGTGAAGCGGAAGAGAACGGCCCGGAGCCGCCCGGCCTCATCCCGGCAGGCAAGGGCCAGCACCTCATCGTCTCTCACGCCGTCCGGGTTGGCCGCCATCACCGTTGTGTTTCCCTGCCGGACGCGCCGGTTGATGGCGTACCCCTCGCACTTGCCGCGCCCGGCGCTCAGTGACACCGGAACCGGCCCGCTTTGCGCGGATGCCACGGCCTCCATGATGCGCTGGCGGATCGTCTCGATCACCGCCGGGTCGGCGGCCCCGCCCACCCCGATCATGTTGTCGGTGGTCTGCGGGCCGGAGTGTGTGTGGCTGGCGCTCAGAAGTACGCGCTCATCGGGCAGGCCGTATTTTTCCCGGATATCGGCATGAAGCATCTCGCTCAGCGGCGACTGGAACCCGATCAGGTCGGCGGTGACGATGCAGACGGCCTCCGCCGGATATTCCCCTTCCTGAAACCAGAGAACCCGCGCCTCGATGTCGTCCAGCACCCCTTCCGAACCGTGGTCCCGGCTGCCGAATCCTGCCAGGAATGTCCCCACCGGGGGCGTGATCACCGCCCGCCCCGTTCCTAAAAGCATGATGGCCTCCTTACACAGCGGCGGCCTCCGCAGTCGCCGTTATCATCACACAATCGATTCGCGCCCGGCGCAGAAATCCCTGCCTGCCTTCCGGGGAAAATAAGCATAAGGCCATCACTTGAGTAGGGGCGCGACTGTGTGGCAAAAGAACGAGATTGCCGCGTCGCTCCTTTCAGACTACATCGACTACGGTATATTAATATTCAAGCGAAAGTCCTGGAATATCTTGCTATTTCTAACAGCGCGCGGGGCGGTCAGGTTCCCTGCGGCTCCCACTCCAGCACCACTTTCAGGACGCTTTGCGGGTCGTTTCTGAGCAGAGCCATCCCTTTCTCGAACCGCCGGGCCGGGAGGCAGTGGCTGATGAGGCGTTCCAGGGGCAGTTCACCGCCGGCAGCCAGGCGGACCGCCTCGGGCCACGCGCCCGTGCTGGCGTTGCTGCCGATCATCTCGATCTCGCGGTGAATGATGCGGTTCCAAAGAAAAGCGGCCTGCGCCTGCCCGTAATCGCCGACCACCAGGATGCGGCCCGACGTTTCGACGATCTCCATCGCGGCTTCCATCGCCCGGGCCGATCCGCTGGCCTCTATGACGGTGGGGAATTCCCCACCGGCCTGTCCTTTGATGCTGTCGATCCGGCTATCGCCCATATCGTGATAGTTCCAGGTTTGGGAAGCCCCTATCTCAGCCGCCAGGGACAGCCGGTGCGGGCGGCCTCCGACAAGGACTGATTGCCGGACGCCCTGCCTGGCGAGCAGCATCAGCAGGATCAGGCCGATAGGGCCGTCTCCAAAAATCAGCACCGGCTCCTCGAACCCAGACCGCAGCCGCCGGAGCGCCCGCACGCAGACGGCCAGCGGCTCGATCAGAACGCCAGCAGCCAGCGGAAAATCGCCGGGCAGGGGATGCACCCGGCTGGCCTCGGTGATCAAATATTCGCCGTATCCGCCCGGATGCTCGAAACCCACCTCTCCGCCATCCGACAGGACATTTTCCGCGACGCACCGTCGACCGACCAGGGAATCGCTGACGCCCTCCCCGGCTTTGTCTACCGTGCCTGCCCACTCGTGGCCCGGAACGGACGGAAATCCCGTGCGCTCCCAACCGGCGATCATCGCCAGGTCGGTGGCGCAGATGCCGCAGGCCCCTGTGCGTATCCGTACTTCGCCGGGCCCGGGCTGGGACAGGGGAAGATCGAGCCATTCCAGGCGGTCAGGGGCGGTGTTGACGATGGCTTTCATATTATCTCTCCACATCTTCGAGCGACAGATAGATTTCCCGGTCCGGTTTCAGATCGAACTGGAGGACGATATGGTGTTCGCCCGCCGTATTTTTCGCGAGGATGAATTCTTTCGCATCGGTTTTGACCATCGAGGGCAGGAGCTTTTTGACGGGAAGCCCCCAGACCGCGATGGCGTAATCGGGAAATTCGGCGCGGGTCAGCATTTTGAGCTTCAGGGTGATCCGGCTGCCTTCGCGCATCCAGCCGGAGCGCATAACCTCCACATCGGGCGTGACGGTGTGGGAAATGGCGCTTCCTCCCGGTCCCTTTTCCTGCCGGGTGTAGTCGAACCACCAGATCGGGTTGGGGCATTCCCGCTCGAAGCGCATCTGGCGCTGCCGGTCTTCCACCAGGATGTACTCATAGGAAAGAGGATCTTTGAAATAGGCCAGGCGGTCGGTCGCCTGCCGGAAGCGCATCAGAGGCGAGACGAGAGTGAGCCAGGGGATGCGCTCTTTGGTGAGAAGCTCCTTGTGGTTGTTCCAGTGGCAGAGCCACCACATATCGTAGAGAATGTGATCTGTCGTGCTGACAAAAACCGTCCGAGGGGTCACCTTATAGTGCCTGCGGTAATAATCGGCGATATCCAGGGAGCGGGCATAGGCCATGCGGTATTTCTTCGGAAACTCGAAGGCCGTCAGGTACTGGTATCTTGCCGCGAATCGCTTCATCGCCGCGATATCGTCCAGGAAGCCGTCATAGGGGCTGCGCGGATAGTTGTAATGCGGCACATCGCCCTCATAGAGCGGGTAGAGGAACGCAGGATGCCCGCTCATTTCGGTCAGATTCCGGGCTTCGTTCATGCCTTCGCGGAGGCATTTGACGGCTTCATCCCAGTTGTCGCCGGAGACGCCGTAATGCCAGGTTACCGGCCCCAGGAAATGCCATCCGCCGCAGAAATCCCACTGATGGGCCACCACAGCGCCGCCCTCTCCCTGGTTGATCTTCCGGCAGTCCACAGGAGACGAATAGTAGGGGAACTCCGGCATCCCCAGCCAGGGCTTGGCGTTGGCTTCCATCAGCCCGCAGTGGTTGTTGACCCCCAGGCGCATCAGAGTTTCGGTGTAGCCCGGATCCAGCCCGTTTTCGATATGGTACAGCTCCAGCCGCGCAGAACGGGTGTCGTTGCTGTCGGGCAGCAGCGCGCGCGCCTTCCCAAGCTCTTTCCCATATTCGGCAACCCGCTCCTCCACGGTCAGCCGGGGCGTGTCGGGAAAGAAGGGGATGATCGGGTCCCCGAAGAAGCGGTGATATCCCAGAAACTTTTGAAACAGCGGGTCGTCCGCATCGAATTTATCGATAGGGAGCCGGTAATCCAGGGGGATGCCTGTGGCGTGAAGCGTCGGCTCTGTCTCAAGATGGCTGTGCGTACTGAAGCTGAGGACGATCCAATCGTCTTCGATAGCGGCAAAATAGCGGTAAAGGGTTTCGCCCCCCGCCCGCCAGCGGGCCAGATAGCTGCCCGGCTGTCTGGGGCGGTAGCGGAGGTCGGCGCGGCCATTCCGGAATTTGAGGGCGAGCCGGACCGGTTTCAGGGCATCGAGCCAGTTCATATCCCCGCCTGCCACGAAGGATGCGCCGGGGCGCGCTCTTTCCAGATACCGGGGGAATATCTCCAGCAGCCCGGCCTGCGCGTTCTCAGGCAGGTAGAAGGAAAACCTGATCTCTTCCCCCAGCTTGAGCAGCCGGGAGCCGGTCGTCCACTGCGGTGATTTCAACAGGGAAGCATCCATTGTGTTGTCCTGTGAGTGCAGGGAAGGCAAAAGCAGGAGCAGCGCCAGGGTGTGAAGGCATCCGCGGCTATTGCGGAAAGTCGCTCTCACGGTATCCACTCCACCTCATGCAGCGGGGTGGGCAGCTTTTCGCTGGTGGCAAGCAGCGATTTTCCGTCGGCGCGATAGGCGATGGCCTCACCCTGCTGTGCGGCAGGCAGCGCCACTTTGAGCGGCTTGACCTTGAAGATGGCCTCGAAGAGCTTTCCGGCGGGCAGGCGATATTCATAGGCGGACTGGTAGGTTCGCACCACGAAGCGGCGGCCATCGGGGGCGATATCCCCTGCCGGGATCATCCCGACGAAGGCCGGTGCATCCTCGAAAGAGAGGGATCCGACCTTTTGCAAGGTCACCTGTCTGCCTGCCTCTAAAGGCGATGGAAAACGGTAGACTCCGGCGATGCCGGTAATCTCTTTGGTGACGATATAGATCACGCCGGTTTTAGGATGTACCATCAGCGTTTCCGCGTTGTGGCAGCCGTCCGGGTAGCGGAAGGGAAAGATTTCCGCTTTTGCGGTGACGCCTTGTTGCCTGCGCCTGCTGACATCCAGAACCGGCTCCGGGATGCGGTAGACACAGGTGTCTTTGCGCCGCCGCCCGTTGTCCCCGATATCCCCGATATAGAGGGCGGGCTTGCCGTCCTTGCCTGGCCCGGCAGCCATATCCTCCCAGTCCCTTGCTGTCGCCCCTTCGACGGTATGCCTGCCGACCGTTTTGCCCTGCCGGTCGAAGGCATAGAGGTAGGGGCCGTCCCCGGAATCGTTGTGGGTCCAGTAGATTCCCGGATAAAGGCGGCTGGCCGCCAGCCCCGAGCTTTCCGCTATGGCCGGATCTTCCAGCACTGCTAACTGCCTGCCCGGACCGTAGTGGCTGGCTTCCCAGGCTCCTACGGCCGCGGCCAGGAGGCCGAAGGCCAATTTCAATTTCATCTGTATACCTCGATTATTCATTTCATACGAGTGTGCCGATGCCGCCTGCCCGAAGCGTTGGCGACGAAGCAATCTCCAGGCTGTCAAACACCATATTGGAACCAGTAGGGGCGGGATTCATCGCGCCCAGCGGCCTTGGGGTCGGGGTGAACCACGCCCAGCGGCCTGGAAGGGCGCGATGCATCGCGCCCCTACCGTGGAAAACGGCACCGATCCCGGGTGAGGTAGCAACTCGGGTTACTCCATGTACTCATCCGGAGATTACTTCGCTTCGCTCGCAGGCGGCATCGATCAGATCAAGCAGAATCGCTGCGGTATTCCACCACTGCTTCGGTTACCTGACCCAGAGGAACGTCATTGAAGGAGACGTCGGCGGCGATGGCGACTTTCGGGTAGCGAAAGACGTAATCCTGCGGGATCGTCGCCCTGAACTGGCCTTCGGCGCGGGCGCGAGGAGCCATTTCCAGGCAGAGCGCGGGCGGGTCGCACCTCCAGCCGGCGGGCAGGCTCAACTCTACCCGGATCTTTGAAGGGGCGTTCTCAGGATTGACGGCGCGAACGGTCAGATCGATCACCGAGCCGGGCGATCCCCAGGACTGATAAGGATAAATCTGGATCCATGAAGGCTCGATGCCACGCTCCACCAGATGGCCGGGGAGGAGGGTTCCGAAGTGATGGGTGAGCGTCCGGGCGTTCGCGTGGAAAAGGTCGTATCCCTCCGGATCGACGTTTTCGTGGAGGGCGTGGCCCGTGCAGAGAACCTCCGGACGGTACTGGCGGAACCGTTCCGCCGTGATCTGGTGGGATGTCCGGTGGACATGGTTCCGGTAGATCAGGCTGGGGATGAAGCCGGGAGGCCAGACATTATCACCCGAGAAACCGATCCGCCTGCCGTCGATGGTGGCGAACATCGCCATATGATAATCGCAGTGGCCGGGCGTGTAGTAGGTGGTGAACTCGAACTCCTCCCAGCGGAACGTATCGCCGTCGGCGAAGGTGCGCTCTACCGGGATGGGAGTCGGCAGGACGCACCCGATCATCTCGCCCCGCGGGTTTTCCAGGATTTCCTTCATGTTCTCGAACGCCCAGACCCTGGCTCCCAGATGGTTCTGGAGATAGGGGATGCCGTTGATGTGGTCGTCATGGTAGTGGCTGGGCATCACCACATCCACATTTTTCATGCCGTACTGGCTTTTTAGCCGGTCAAGGGAGTGCTCCATGAAGCGCACCCGTTCGCCGTCCTCGAAGTAGCGGTTGCACGGCTGGAACTGCTGGAAATTCGGGGAGCCGAAATCCACAAAAAGCGCCTTCCCGGAATCCGAAAGGATCACGTAGAAGTACGCGCAGGCATAGGTTCCGGCCAGCACCCTGGGCGTTACCGGCGTCAGATCGAGTTCGTCGACGCACTTGCCGCCTTCGGACATGAAGCGGTAGAAAGAGCGCAGGTTCGCCTGCGTTTTGGCGATGGCGTCCTGAGCGCCGGCCATCGGTTCCCCGTGAGACGGGCAGAGCAGGCCCGGACCGCGCCGCAAAAGGTTTCCCAGAGACAGAACCGCCGCTTCCACGCCGTCGACCGCGCCGTAGTTGTTCTGAAGGTCGTGCAGGGAAACCACTTTGCCGGGGCTGTAGAGCAGATCGCCCGTAAACGCCACGGTTTTGCCGTCAATTTCGGACAGCAGGCTGATCGATCCCTGGGTATGGCCCGGAGCGGGCAGCACGAAAAAGCGGTAGGAGCGCCATTCGAAGTCCGAGAAATCTTCCAGGGAGGCGGCCACCGGGACGCTCTCGGTCAGGGTGAAATAGGTGTTCCGCACATTATACATATCGAAAAGCTGCTTGTTCGACCAGAAAAGCTCCACCTGGTCGAAGAGCCGCCTCTCGTGTTCCGGAACGGCGATGCGGATGTCCTGTTCGGCAGCCTGCCTGTCGCCCTGGCACTGGTCGCGGTGGTGATGGGTGTGCAGGATCCACTCCACGGAAGAGACCCCGATGGTGTCCAGGTGTTCCAGGGCCTTTCCAGTTCCGAAATCCACCAGGACGGCCCGGCTTCCGTCCTTCACGGCATAGACATTGCAGATGTCGGGAAACAAATACAGATGCTCCGACAGTTTCGTCCACCCTTGAGGCGGATTCATCTTTCACCTCCTCGTCACGAAAGCCATTTCTGAAACCAAGCCAGGGCGGTGGAGACATGAAACTCGTGCCCGCCCTCGAAAATATCCAGGCAGACCCGCTCCTCTTTTCCCAGCAGCCTGTAAAGGGACAGAATCTCCGCATAGGCTTTGCGGGCGTCGGACTCCAGAAAGCTGGGATCCAGGGACCCGGACTGGATCAGGAGGGGCCGCGGGGCGATGAGGGATGCGATATCGGCATGCTCGAAATCGCGGGCCATGCCGTGGATGTAGCCGCAGGTGCAATGCGGCTCCTTGAGGAACGTTCCCTTAAAGGAGGTCAGGAAGCCCGCAATACAGGCCGCTTTGACGCGGGTGTCGCAGGCGGACAGGTAGAGCGTCATCTCGCCCCCCAGCGACAGCCCGGCGCACCCGATGCGGCTTTTATCGACTTCGGGCAGGCTTTCCAGCACATCCAGCGCCCGCTGGATGTCCCACATCCGGTAGCCGATGACGCTGCTGCCCAAAAGGCTCAGAGCCTCATGCTCGAAGCTGCACCCCCTGTAGCCTTCGTCCGGGTTGGCCCGCTCCCCGAAGCTGATGTGATCGGGAACCAGAGCGCAAAAGCCCGCCTCGGCAAGGTAGTGCGGGTAGCGATGGTAGCACTCTTCCTCTAGCATCACATGGTCTTTCCCCCAGCCGTGCCCGTGAGGGCAGAGAACCGCGGGCATCGGGCGAGAGGCGTTTTTCGGCAGAAGGAGGTAGGCGGGAACGTAAAGCCCCGGAAGCGTCCGATAGGCGATTTTGCGGAAGAGGTAGCTTCCCCGGTCTTCCTCGCCCAAAGTTCGCACATCGAGAGGCGATATTTCCAGATGCGCGGTTCCCAGCAGATCCAGAAGCCGCGCCCGCGCCTCCGGCTCCCAGGCGGTGAAGTCCTCCGGCGTCCGGCCCTGAAATCGCGCTTGTCTGGACCGGTTCTGGTAAAGGGCATGCAGGTAGTTCCGAAAATCAAGTCCCGATATTTCAATGGACATAGCTGGCTCCTTGTGCGGATGGCGTTTACTCCGGCAGGCCCACCGGAACCTCTTTGCCGCCTTCGAGGGCGGAGCGGTAGATGCCGTCCATGATCACATTCGTCCAGATCACTTCCTCCGCCGGAACAGGGGAAGGGCCGCCTTCGCGTATAGCGCTGACCATGGCCTGGATTTCATCGCGGAAGCCGTCATATTCCGGCAGGTCTTTCGGGGTGATATCGACCATGCAGCCGAACATATCCTTGTAGACCTGGAGCGGGGACATCTGCATCCCGCCCTCGGTTCCCAGAAAGAAGGTTCCGCCCATCGAGTTCAGGTGGACGGCCCACGAGATTTTGAAGACCATCACCCGCCCATCCTCGAAACGCACCCAGGCCGCCCCGAACTCCTCCACCTCCAGCTTCTCCGGATCCCACTTCCAGCCTCCCGCAAAAGGCAGGGGCTGGCTGTGCTTGCCGATCCAATCGTTCATGACCGCGGAAACGGCCGCAGGCTTCGGGAAATCCATGATGAAGAGGGCCGTATCGATGGCATAGACGCCAATATCGACAATCGCGCCCCGGCCCGCTGTCTCCTTGCCGATGAAAGTTCCGCCCGGAATCCCGCGCCGCCTTGTCCCCGCGGTTTCGGCATAATAAATCTTCCCCAGCGCCCCTTCCTTGATAATGTGCCGGGCCGCCCGGTGGGCAGGGTTGTAACGGCTGTGAATGGCGCACATCAACAGCTTGCCCGTCTCCTGTGCGGTTCTCATCATTTTGTAGGCTTCGGCAAGGTCGTCCGACATCGGCTTCTCGACCAGGACGTGCTTGCCCGCTTTCAGGGCGTCCACGGTCGGCTGCATGTGCGCCCGGTTGTAGGTGCAAACGCTGACCAGTTCGATTTCATCCATCAGCAAAAGCTTTCGGTAATCCTCGAAGGCGTGGGGCACGTTGTGCCGTTGCGCCCACTCTTTCGCTCTCCCGGGCACGATATCCGCCCCGGCGACCACCTCCACGTCTTTGACCTTTTGATAGCCTCCCATATGGGCGTTGGAAATCCCGCCCGTGCCGATCACTCCCACCTTGATGGTTTTCATAGCAGACTGCGCCTCCTTGTACGTGATTTCCGAACTCTTTCGCGAGCGGCAGGAGAAGTCCTTTTCATTTGCCAAGCGGTGGATTTTCTGTTACACTTTATACAATGGACAGAACTTTCGATTGGATGATTTTTGGCGATGCAGTCTGCAAGAGACGAAAGTGACGTAGCCACCTCCAGGGATGTGGTCGATTAGGCCTGCGAGGGCAAAGCCCGAAGCAACCTCCAGGCCTGCGCCCACGAGCAGAGCCTTCTCGTGCCTTTGATATGCTGGAGATTGCCGCAAAGCTAAAGCTCCTCGCAGACCTAATCGACTACGGTTGCTGCTTGGTTGGCGTGACCCTGAAGATGGCCGCGTCGCTCCATGATATTGCCATAGTTCTAAAAATCGTCCGATAGAGTCAGGAGAGACAAATTGAAGCATCCCTTTTTGGAACGAATCGCCCGGGGGCCGGTGATCTGCGATGGAGCGATGGGCACGGTGCTGTACGCGCACGGCGTTTCCCTGGAGTACTGCGTTGAAGAGGTAAACCTTTCCAATCCCAAGCTGGTGCAGGAGATTCATCGGGATTATATGGCAAGCGGCGCGGAGGTGGTGGAAACAAACACCTATGGGGCCAACCGGTTTCACATGGCGTCGCACGGGCTGGAAGACAAGGTTCACCGCGTCAACGTGCGCGGCGTCAAGATCGCGCGGGAGGCTCGGGAGATCGCCGGGCTGCCCGTCTTCGTGGCCGGTTCTATCGGCCCGATCAACCGGCCCCTGGAGCCGATAGGGCAGATCACCTACGCCCAGGCCGCCGATGCCTTCCGGGAGCAGGCCGAGGCGCTGCTGGAAGGGGGCATCGATCTCTTCATCCTGGAAACCTTCTCCAACCTCCGGGAACTGACGGAGGCGGTGAAGGTCGTCAAGAACCTGTGCGGCCTGCCGATAGTGGCCCAGATGAGCTTCACCGAGGACGGTTCGACAGTGATGGGCCAATCGCCCGAAGAGATCGTGGGTGCCCTCTCCGGACTAGAGGTGGATGTCATCGGGGTCAACTGCAATATCGGCCCGCAGTTGACCTTGGATGTCTTGCAGCAGATGATGGCCTCTCGCCCCGATATGATCTATTCCGCCCAGCCGAACGCAGGCTTTCCCCAGATGGTGGAAGGAAGGGTCGTCTATATGACCGGCCCGGACTATTTCGCCGATTTTGCCCGCAGTTATGTGGAGATGGGCGTCTCTCTGATCGGCGGGTGCTGTGGAACGACTCCGGACCATATCCGGGCGATGGCCCGGGCTGTCGGCGAACGCAAGACCGCCGAACCCATACGGGAAGCCGTCCGGGTCGTTCCCAAGCCCGAGTCACCCAGAGAGGCGGCTCCGGCGATGCGGGAGCTTTCGGGACTGGGGCATAAGCTGAGGGGAAAGTTCGCCATCAGCGTGGAAATCGATCCTCCAAAAGGGATCAACCCGGCGAAGGCCCTGGCCGGGGCCGCAATGCTCAAGGAGCGCGGGGTGGACACCATCAATATCGCGGACAGCCCGATGGCCCGGGTGCGAATGGGCTGCCTGGCGATGGCCTATCTTATCGAAAAGCAGGTGGGGATGGAGACCATCGTCCACTTCACCTGTCGAGACCGGAACTTGATGGGCATCCAGTCCGAACTGATGGGCGCTCATGCCGCGGGCATCCGGAACATCCTGGCCCTGACCGGAGACCCGACCCGCCTGGGCGATTATCCCGGGGCCACCGATGTCTTCGATGTCGATTCCATCGGACTGATCGGCATCCTGCGCCGGATGAACGAGGGGTTCGATATGGTGGGCAATTCCATCGGTCAGCAGACCTCGTTTCTGATCGGCTGCGCGGCCAACCCGGCCCACGAAAACCTGGGATGGGAACTGGAACGGTTCCAGCGGAAGGTGGCGGCAGGAGCGCATTTCGTCATGACCCAGCCCCTTTACGAGATCGAAACCCTGGACCGCTTCCTGGAGAAGGTCTCCGATTTCGACTTGCCTATTCTCCTGGGCATCTTGCCACTGCAAAGCTACCGCCAGGCCGAGTTTCTGCACAACGAAGTTCCTGGCATCGAGATCCCGAAATGGGCGCGGGACCGGATGAGGGACGCGGGGGAATCGGCGCAGCGGGCCGGTATCGAGATGGCCCAGGAACTGCTGCTGGAAGCCAGAGACAAGGTGGCGGGCGTCTACCTGATGCCCTCCTTCGGGCGCTACGAGGTGGTGGCCGAGGTGATTCAGGCGCTGGAGCCAGAAAGCTGACTACATCTTAAGACCGAGATGAAAATACCTCTCAAGAACCCGCAACTTTTCGCGTTCTCAGTCGTCTTATAAGGTGAAAGTTCGATGAATTTTCACACACTAAACGAAAGGGAGGACAACGATGGAGACAATGCAAGCGCGCGACAGCCTGCGGGCGGCTCTGGAATCGGCGGAGCAGTTGAGAGACATGCATCTTCGGGATGCGGCTCTGTTCGCGGTGGCCTCTGAGATGGCCTTTATCGAGCCGATGGAAGCCCTGAAGCTGGTCCCTCGCCTGGGCGACCCTTGGGGCCGGGCTTATGTGCTTCGCCGGATCGTGCGGGCGATCTCGCCTGCCACCGCCAGCCCGCGCAATCGCGACTGCCGACTCATCAGTTTCTCCCTCCCTATGGGGGTAAGCTGATGATCGGGCCAGAAAAAAACCGATTCGCATGAAGGGAACGCTCTTTCGAGCGTTCCCTTTTTGTTTTCGGCACTTCTTCCGCAGGCGACCACACTCTGATACGACGCGGCGAACATCCGCAGAGCTTCCTTATAAAAATTCAAGGCTGTGTTCAAGCTGGATCATTGCCGTTCAGTTCTTTCAGGTTAAGATTACTCATTCCAACACGACCTGATAAAGACGCAGGCAGACAAGAGGGCAATCACAAGGATCGCCCCATAGGTATCCCGATCAGGGTGACTGTCCCGCCGGGGCGGGGGGCGGGACTTGGGGAGACCGTTCCCTAACCCCCCCGCCCCCTTCCCGAAACGGGCAGGGGGCGGAGATGGGGGGGTCAAGTGCCGCACCCCCTCTCCCCGGAGGCGCTCCGGCGCATCCCTTGGGTTTCGGGGAGAGGGGCCAGGGGAGAGCGGTCCCCCCTCCCCCAGGAGCGGAGGATGTTTCCCCTGATCTGAATCGCTATGGGGCAATCACAAGGATTGCCCCTACAGATGTGCCTTGACGCCATCGTCATGCTTAGGAGCAATCCTCTGAAAGAGGCCACTGATCTCCCTGCCTCACTTTCCGGTTCCCCCGCTTCAATCTTACCGCGATGCATCAGGATAAGGCTTCAGGCCAACCCCTCTATCGCAACCGGGCCGCCGTCGATGATCGCCATCGTCAGGCGCGAGCCGTAGAGGAGAGACACGCCGACCAGAGGCGTTCCCTCGGCTTCAAGGGCGACGACCTCGATAGGGCGGCCTTCCCAGAGAACGGTAGCCCGGCAGAAGCCCGGATCGCCGGCGATCCCGTCTGCCAGGACCGCAGACATGGCACCCAGCAGAGACAGCCCCAGAGAGGCGATGAGCGAACGGGACGGCGTGAGATCGTCGGTGAAGCCTGTATCGAGGATCGCCTCGATTTTTACCGTTCAGCACCAGAATCCTGCACCGCATGGAAGGCTCCCTCCCCGCTGCCGGGTATCCCGAAGCGTTCCTCCAGTTCCGTCCAGACGGAATCCGGGATCGGTTCGGAGGCAGCCTGAAGGTCGGCCTCGATTTCGGAGGGGCCGGAGGCTCCGAGCAAGGTGGAGGCGATGCGCTTCTGGCGCATGCAGAACTGGAGGTTGAGAGCGATCAGAGAGAAGCCGCGCTCCCCGGCAAACTCCCAGAGAGCGCGTGCGCGCTGCACTTCGGGCCGGTCAGCAGGCCAGTTATGGCGGGCGGCGGTCTCCAGAGGGTCGATCCCGTTCAACAGGCCGTTCGCGAAGGAAGTGCCGTTGAAGACGCCCGCCCCGGCTTTCTCGGCGGCCGGAAAGACGCCCTCAGCGGCGGCCTGCCGGAGGAGGTTGTAGTCGAGATAGGTCAACGAGACATCGAACAGGCCGGTCGCCAGGCAGCGGCGGTGGAATTCGTGGGCGCGGACGCCCAGCCCGACGGCCCGGATCACCCCCTGTTTCTTGAGGCGGAGCAGCACGGGCAGCGCCCCACCCGGGGCGAGGGCAGGCTCCAGGTCGGCGGGATCGTGGATCATGAGGATATCGAGCCAATCGCTCTTGAGGAGCCTGCGGCTCTCGTCCACGCTTTTCAGGGTGGCTCCGGAGGAATAGTCGTGCGGGTGGGTGCGGCTGCCGGTCTTGGTGGAGAGGACGATATCCTCCCTGCACCCGCCGTTCCGATACCAGCTTTCCAGGGCCAGGCCGATGCGCCGCTCGCTGTCCCCGTAGCCGCCGGAGGTATCGATCAGATCGAGGCCCGACTCCAGGGCGCGGAGTACCGTGGCAACGGCCTGGGCGTCCGAATAGTGGCTGCCCCTGGAGCCGATCCACCCGCCCCCGAATCCGAGAGGGGTCACGACCAGGCCGGTGCGGCCCAGAGGGCGCTTGGATAGATAGGGATGGGTCATGGAATGTACCTCATGAGAGGATGGAGTATGTTGGTAGGGCGACCCGATGGGTGGCCCCATAGGTATCCAGATAAGAATCATACGCTGGTTGCCGCATTGCCGGGCATTGGAAATACCCGTCTGAGGGGCGGCCCGGAGGCCGCCGACCGCCCTGCGGACGGGGCTGGGGGGCTTGGGGTAGATCAAGTCTCTGCTCGACAAGGCGGTTGGCCGCAGGCCCTTAAGACGGTTATTTCCAATGCCCGGATACCCAAAATCCTAACCTGATTGCTATGGGACACCTGATAGGTCGCCCCCCGAACGCATACACTCGGCGAGAGCCGGGCACAAACAAACGAAGCGATCCTTCCATACGTTGCCGCGGTGGGATTGCTTCAATCGGGATCCTTTCGGGATAGAGACGGTCAGGTCAGCTTTTCTTTGCCGTAGAACGCCAGGACGCCCTTGATGCTTTTGACGAGATCCTCCACATCGAACGGCTTGGTGATGTAGGAATCCACGCCCTGCATCCAGCCCTTGGCGACCGAGGGACTGTCGGCTTTGGCGGTCAGCATGACAACTGGGATGTTGGCGGTTCTCTGGTCGGCCTTGAGGCGGTCGAAGACCTGAAAGCCGTCGATACCGGGCATCATCACATCCAGGATGATCAGATCGGGCAGTTTGGCGAGAGCGACCGCCACCCCGGAGGGGCCGTCATGGGCCGAGATGACCTCATAGCCTTCTTTTCTGAGCCGGAAGCTCACCATTTCCACCACATCCGGCTCGTCGTCCACTACCAGCACTTTCATACAGGTTCCCCTTTCTTCTGATATCCGCCGGTCACTCCACCCGGCTTTTGGGCAGGGCGAAGCGAAAGCGGCTGCCTTTGCCCGGCTCGCTTTCCACCCAGATGCGGCCCTGGTGCATCTCGACGATATGCTTACAGATCGCCAGCCCCAGCCCGGTTCCGCCGACCTCGCGGGTGCTGGAACTGTCCACCCTGTAGAATTTTTGAAAAAGCCGCTTCTGATCTTCAGGGGAGATGCCGATCCCCTGGTCGGAAATGGTGACGACCACCTCCTGGGCGTACTCCTCGGCAGCCACGGAGACCTTCGTATCGCCCGGGGAGTATTTGACGGCATTGCTGATGAGATTGTTCAACACCTGGAGGATGCGCTCTTTGTCGGCGGAAAGGGCGGGAAGCGTTTTCTCTATCTCCATGGTCAGGAGAATTTCTTTCTCATCGGCCTGCACTTTCAGCATATCGATAGCCTGGCGGATCACGCGGGTGAGGTCGCAGGGTTCCAGGCGGATGCTGAAGCGCCCCGATTCCAGCCGGGCGATATCCAAAAGGTCATTGACCAGGCTGATGAGCCGGTCGCTGCCCCGCCGCACGCCCTCCAGGAACTTGGCCTGCGTTTCGTTCATCTCGCCCGTGTGTCCGGCCAGGATCAGATCGACATAGCCCTTGATGAAGGTGAGAGGGGTTCGCAACTCGTGGGAGACGGTGGAGATAAACTCCGATTTGATCCGGTCGGTCTCCTCCAGGGCGCGCATGACGACCCGCTCTTCAATCAGACGCTCCCGCAGGAGGATGCGTTCAATGGCGATGGCGGTGGTGTCCGCAATGGCCTTCAACAGTTGCTCCTCGTCCTCGGTCGGGACGCGGGAGGTATCGAAATAGAGATTGATCACCCCGATGGCTTTCTCCCGGGGAACCAGAGGGACGGACACCAGGGAAAGATAGCCCTCCTGCCGGGCGAAGCGCCGCCAGGGGCGGAATCGGTCGTCGGTCAGGACATTTTCGACGAAGCATATCTGGCGGGTGCGGACGGCGACCGAGGCCGGGCCGCATCCCATGGGGCTGTCCGGGTCCAGGCTGACAGGGGCCTGTTCGTTGATATAGCGGGTGTAATCGGGGGAGAAGCCTGCGGTGGCCCGCACTTTCAGGGTGTCCGTCATTTCGTCCGCCAGCATGATGGAGCCGTAGAGCGCCCCGGCGTTGGCCTTGAGATAGTGGACCACCACATCCAGGGCGGTCGGTAGGTCAGCGGAGGAGGCCAGGTTCTGAGCGATGTGGCAGACGGTCTGAAGCGCGTTCAGGCGGCGCACGCGGTCCTGCTCCAGCTCGCGGTTCTTCTGGATGAGAAGGCTCGTTTCGATGGCCTTGGCGATGACAGCGGGCAGCACCTCCAGATAGCCCTCGGATTTGACCACATAGTCATAGGCCCCGGCTTTCATGGCCTCCACGGCCACCCTCTCGGAGCCGCCGCCGGTGATCATGATGACCGGAAGCTCGTAGCCCAATTCCTTCATCCGGGCGAGGACATCGAAGCCGTCCATGCCGGGCATGTTGTAATCCAGCAGCAGGACGGCATAGCCGTCTCCGGCCAAGCGATCCAGAGCCTCCTGGCCGGAGGAGACGGCATCGATCTCATAGAGGCCTGTGCGCGTCAGGGCGTTCCGGGCCAGGAAGAGGTGATCCGGGTTGTCGTCGGCCATCAGGACGCGGTGAAGGATTGCAGGGGCTTCCCGGGCGATCATACTCCTCCTGGCTGCCTGGGGGGAATCAGGCTCACCTTCCCCCAATAGTTGGAAATCGACCGGATCTTTTCGGAGAACTCGTCGTA
This sequence comes from Armatimonadota bacterium, assembly GCA_020846535.1. Lineage (GTDB taxonomy): Bacteria > Armatimonadota > JADLDR01 > JADLDR01 > JADLDR01 > JADLDR01. Next base: position 27,370 of record JADLDR010000039.1, read on the forward strand.
GCGGATGGGCTTGGCGATATAGGAATTGGTGCCCAGGCCGTAGCTTTTCAGGATATCGGCGTCCGCGTCCGAGGTGGTGAGCATCAGAACCGGGATGATGCGGGTGCCAGGATCGGATTTGAGTTCCTCCAGCACCCGGAAGCCGTCCTTGCGCGGCAACTGGATATCGAGCAGCACGATATCGGGGCGAGGCGCTCTCTCGTAGGGCGGGACACGGCGGACGAAATGGATGGCTTCCTCCCCGTCGCGCACCACGTGTACGGTGAAGGCGATCTCCTCACTTTCCGACAGGGCCTTCCGGGTCAGGAAGATATGATCCGGATTGTCCTCGACCAGCAGCACATCCACTTTACGCATCAAGCCGTCGCCTTTCGTCCGGGCAGTGACAGGCGGGCGGGCACTTTGGGGAGAGTGAAACGGAAGGCGCTTCCCTTCCCTGCTCCCTCTGATTCGACCCACACCTGCCCCCCGTGGTTTTCGATGATCTTCCGCACAATCGCCAGCCCGACCCCGCTTCCGGCGGGCGCGGCCCCGGAGGAGCCTTCGAGCCGGTGAAAAATCTGAAATATCTTCTGGTGGTGTTCGGGCGCGATTCCCGGCCCGTTGTCTTTCACATAGAACTGCCAGTACCGTCCGCGGTCCGTACAGCCCACCTCGATCACCGGGGCGGGGCGGGGGCCCATATATTTGATGGCATTGTCGATCAGGTTGACGAAGACCTGCCGGAGCCGGTTCGGCTGGCCGGTCACCACCGGCAGTGGCCCCTCGGCGACCAGGCGGATGTTAGCCGCCGTGAGGGAGTACTCCAGTTCGGCGCGGACGCTTTCGAGGAGGGATGCGATATCGGCCTCGCCCTCCGCTTCGGGCGACTGGCCGATCCGGGCCAGATCGAGCAGTTCCTTGATGAGCGAACCGAGCTGCTCCGTGTTTTTCAGGATGCGCTCCAGGTAGAAGGCTTCATCCCGCGTGAGCCGCTCCCCGGCCTCCCGGGCCAGCACGGAGGCGAAGCCCTGGATGGAGACGACCGGGGTTTTCAGGTCGTGGGTGATGGTGTAGATGAAGCGTTCCAGCTCTTCGTTCTTGCGCTGCAACTCCTGGGTGCGCTCCCCCACCTGGTGTTCCAATTTCTGCGCCTGGAGCATCAGCTCCCGGTAAAGCTGGGCGTTCTCGATGGCGACCCCGACCTGGCTGCCGATAGCGTGCAGAAGCCCGACATCCTCCGAGCTGAAAGCCCTCGCCCGGTGGGTGAAGACGCACAGCGCCCCGACCACCCGATCCTTGGCGGACAAAGGAATGACCGCCCCGGATTGCAGCCCCTCCTTGCGGGCCATCTCGCGGGTGAGGCGGGGATCGGTGGAGACATCCTCCACCAGGATCATATCCCCGTTCTGGGCCACCCGGCCCGCGAACCCCTCCCCGAAGGCCAGATGGTCGAAGTTGCGGACAGCCTCCCCGGAGATGCCCTCCCAGGCCCGGATCGTCAATTCCCGGGCCTTTTCGTCCACCAGGAAGAGCCAACTGGCCTCCATGCCGGTCACCTCCAGCACCTTCCGGATGGTTTCCTTGAAGAGCGTGTCCAGGTCCAGGGACCGGCTGACGGTATCGGCGATGACGTTCAGGGTGGAAAGCTGGCGGTTGCGCTCCAGCAGTTCGCGGGTGCGCTCCTTGACCTCGCGCTCCAGGTTGCGGCGGGCCTCGCTCACCTCCCGGTAGAGGCGGGCGTTCTCCCGAGCCAGGGCCGCCATCTGCTCCCGCTTGCCCTTTTCCTGGACGGTTTCATGGGCCAGGAAGTGGCTGTAGGCGGCCAGCAGCAAGAGGAAGGAGAGCCGGGTCGCCACCGGGGCCAGGGAGACAGCCTGCGTCGGGCCGCTTTCGAGCTGCGCGGCGGTCAGGACGGCCACACAGATGCCCGCCACGCCCGCCACGATAAAGGGAGCCGACACCCCGATTGCCAGAGCCGCGGCCAGGATGGGCAGAGCGTAGAAGGGAAAGAAAAGGCTCTGCGTTCCCCCGCTGACCGTGATGAAGAGCGAGATCAGCCCCACGCCGGCGAATATCTCGATATAGAGTTTGCTGCGCCCCGACCAGGCCGCAGGCAGCAGGCGATGCCAGGCCAGATTATAGAGGGCCGCAAAGGCGATAGCCGCCGGGGTGGAAGGCGACAGGCGGGCCGCCTCCGGGAAAAGATAGGCGAGCAATCCGAAAAGAGCGATGACCGCCCAGGTGCTGGCCTCGAAAATGCGCTCCAGCCCGCGATACCGATCCCTTTCGGCGGCAGGCGCGTGCAGGGCCTCTTGGGTTTCCAGAGTCATACCGAGTCCTCCCGCGCTTTGACGGCAGCAGCGGTTTCGTACAGGTAGTATAACAGAGGGGCGTAAGGGCTGTCAAGGGGCGAACATTGAGCATACGGAATTCCTGAAGCGGGGCTTTTTGCGCCTGCCCCTGACCGCCGGCCAGGAGATGTCCCGCCTGCTCTGCGGCCTGGGGAGCGAACTGGTGGGGCTGCACCTGATGGAAAGCGATGCGCCGCCTGTCGCGGGCTACCCCATCGAGGGCGACAACAGGATGGAAAAGGTCGCCTACAGCGATCCCCATCAGGGAGCGCCGGAAGGCAGGGTCTGGATCAACAAGACGCAGTATTTCGCCGGGGTTCCTGCGGAGGTGTGGGATTTTTACATCGGCGGCTACCGGGCCTGCGAAAAGTGGCTGAAGGATCGGAAAGGCCGGACATTGACTTATGACGACCGGAAGCACTATCAGCAAGTGGCGGCGGCGCTGGCGGAAACGATCCGGCTGATGGAAGAAATCGACCGGGTGATAGAGGCGCATGGCGGGTGGCCGCTGGCAGGAAGTCAGATAAAAAGCCAATCGTTGTGATACTGATATGGCACGATTTGGGTAACTTTCAGAAACCTTTTCTCTCTCTTTATAGCAGGACTTTCGCTTAGAAGAGCATCCAAGCCTGTCTGTAGGAGCGACCGACATATTCCGGAAAGCGAAAGTCCTGAGTGTATAAAAGGCGGGAATGATCCGATTATGCCGGCAAGCCGGGCCGCCGAATCGGGGACTGCGTGCGATTATTTCCGCAAAGATCCGAGAGGGGCTTTTCCCAGAGAGGGCGGTCGGGCTGACCCGGAAAAGAGTCTTTCGGGTTTGTGATGTGTCCCTTCAAAGAAGACTTTCGGGCCTGTGGCTGCTATCCGACCCGGGCCCTGCCCGACCGCCACCAGTTCGGGCAAAACGTCATGTTCCTGGATGGAAGTCAAGCCCTGGATGGCTGTAGTCGTGATCATCCTGGCGGTGGTTATCGTCGGGGCCGTCTGGATGGACGTGACCCGGAAACCGGGCATGCCGTCCAGCCCCTCCGATATTCCGGACCTTGAAAGTATGCAGGGCCAGATGAAAGGAGCAAGGGGCGGCAAGATGCCCTAACCGCCAGCCGGACAGCCGGGCGCAGCCAAGGCTCCCTCCGGACAATAAACATGGCCGATAGGTAGGATATTCGAGAAGATAAGGTGAACAGGACGGCGGCTTCGCTATGAAGCCGCCTTTTTTCTATCATCGGGAATGGAGGACAGAATGTTATCCCTATTCGCACCGGGCGTGTTGGTGGCGGCTTCCCTCATATCGGTGGCCGCTGTGACGGAAAGCGGCCCGCAGCCGCCGGTGGTTCGCGGCATCTACGGCTCCCCGCAGGAGTTCTGGCAAAAAGGGATGAGCCTGCGGGATCACCATGTCAATGCGATTTTCGTGCATTACAGCGCCATCGATGAGGAGACGATCAGGCGGGCGCATGAGGAAGGCTGCCGGGTCTATGCGGAATTCGCCACCCTGAACGGGGACGGCTACGTGGAGAAGCACCCGGAGGCGTGGCCTGTGGATGAAACCGGACAGGAATCGCCGCGCCAGCTGTGGTTCATGGGCGTCTGTCCCACCGACGAGGTATTCCTGCGCTACCGCCTGGAAGCCCTGGAAAAGCTGGTCAGTCGCTACGATCTGGACGGGGTATGGCTCGATTACCTCCACTGGCACAACCAGTTCGAGGAGCCGAAGCCTATACTGGTCCGCACCTGCTTCAACGAAAGCTGCCTCAAGCGGTTTGAGAAGGAGACCGGCCTTCGGCCCGAAGGTGCGACCATCGCCGAGAAAGCGAAATGGATCCTCGCCCGGCATGAAAAGCAGTGGAACGACTGGCGGTGTTCCGTGACGGCGGACTGGGCCGCCAAGTGCCGGGAAGTGCTGAAACGCCACCGTCCGAGGGCGCTGCTGGGCAATTACCAGTGCCCCTGGACGGACGAGGAATTCGACCGGGCGCTCTGGCGCTATATGGGCATCGACCTGAACCGGCTCCCGCGCCAGTTCGATATTGTCTCCCCGATGGTCTACCACGGACGCATGGGCCGCCCGGCCGGATGGGTGGGGGAATATGTGGAGTGGCTGGGCAAGCGGCTGAAAGTGCGGCCCGCAAGCCGGAAACTTCGCATCTGGCCGATTGTCCAGGCCTGGAGCGATCCCGAGGGCCACGCGGTATCTGCCGAAGAGTTTCGGAGGGTCTTGCAGGGCGGCATGGCCCCTCCGGCCAGCGGGGTCATGATGTTCACCACCGGGGCGGTCGCCTCCGAGCCGGAGAAGGCGGCGACGATGAAAGAGTTATACCGGTCCCCAACGAAATAAATGCGGCGCTTTGCGCCTCAGCGAACGCAACCGCCCCCCGGCTCCCCGCTTAATGGGATCGACTCTTAGCAAAGGAGATAAGAGCATCTTTACTATATAAAATTTTATTTAATATATTAAAGCTGTGTCTGAATGGAGAGTATTTTTTAAGCAAAGATTTACCGGCTGATACTCTCGGATACCTTGCTTTTTGCCTTCTGCCGTACGGCATAGGCGAATCCCAGGACGGCGATAAGGGCCATCACCGCCCAGAAGATCGATTTGGGCAGCAGGTGGTGATCGAACGGGGAATGAAGGACGGTGGCGGCATAGCTTTCATAGGAGTTGATGAAAAGCTTGACGGACACCCATCCGGTAATCACATAGGCCGTATGGTCGAGGGCGGGATACTTGCGGAGAAGCGCGATAAACATGCCCGCCACGAGCCTTAGAGCGATGATCCCGAGCATCACGCCCGTATAGATGACCCAGAGCTTGTTCGAGAGGGCCACCGCCACCAGGATGGAGTCGATGGCGAAGGCGATATCGGTGAGTTCGACGACGACCACGGTAGGCCAGAAGCCCATGCCCTCGCGGGAGCGCACCTCCCGGGCATGCCTGGTTTTGCCGGCGAAGTGGGCGATGCACAGATAGGCCAGATAGGCCGCCCCCAATGCGCGCAGATACCAGAAGGCGATGATGTATTTGGCGACCAGAATCCCCAGAAAGCGCAGGGCGAACGCCCCGAAAATGCCGTAGAGCAAGGCGCGGTGCTGCTGCTTTTCCGGCAGGTGACGCACCAGCACGGCCAGCACCAGAGCGTTATCGGCGGACAGCAGCCCTTCCAGAAGGATCAGAATTCCGATGACGGCAACGGTTTCGATGATCAAACCTCCTCAAAGCAAAAAGACCCTCATCGGCCCAGGCCGATGAAGGTCTTGCGTTCATGCGTCCCTATAAAGGCGCAAGCGGGCGGAACCGAGCAAAAGTATGCTGTCCTGACGATTCTGCCCCTCCAGCCGCAAGCTGAAGCGCTACTCCCCTTCCGAATCCAAGCGAATTATACTTTACCCGGAAGCCCTCTGTCAAGCTGAAGGGCAAAGCGGCTCCTGCTCCTGGCCCCATTTCCTTCGCCAGTGTCCGGCAACCGGGCAACAATATTATGATTTTTCATTGGATGTTATCATTATAATTGACATTCGATGAAGATTCCAGTAAACTTGAAAGGGTCTGCCGCGCGAACCGCAGCATCATCGGCGGCGAAGAATAAAAAGGTTGTGATCTGGCAGGAGAGGTAAATCATCATGGATGGAAACAAAATAAAAACAGCGAATCACGCTGTTTTTATGCTATGGATGGCTTGTGTGTCCTTTTTGATCTCGGTGCTGATTACCCGCTACGATGTGTTTACGGGCAACCAGGCGATCCAGATTCCGCTCATCCATGAACTCATGGACAGGCGCGCTTTCCCTTCCGACCCCTTTGCCGCGATCCTTCCCTATTATGCCTCTATGCTCTGGCGGGTCGTGGCGATGCTGCACATCTTCTTTCACTTGCAGCCTCTTTTGCTGGGCCTTTTTATCGCAAGACAGCTTTTCGTACTCTATGCGGCGGGGCGGCTGGCTCATGCCTTTATGCCCGGATCGCGGCTTGCCGCGATGGGGGCGATGCTGATGCTGGCTTTCGGTCCGGTTCCTCTGGTCGGCTCTGGCACCATCTTTAACAATTATTTCGAGCAGTCGGGGTTGTGTACCGGCTTTTTGCTCATGGCTGCCGCGGCGTTCATCGAGCGAAAGCCCCTTCGCTGGGCCGTCTGGATGGGGATCGCGTTCAATGTGAACATCTTGTACGGGATCTATGCCTCGGTATATTTCACCGCCGTTACCCTGGCCGTCGCCCGTTATCGGTCGCAGTGGAAAGAGTGGGCGAAACATGCGGGCGTCGCCCTGCTCATCGCCCTGCCGACATTATGGCTGGCCCTGCAATCGTTCAGCCGGGAAGCCTCCGACTCCCATTTGTGGATGGCCGCAAGCCGGGCGCGATCCGCGCACCACCTGATGCCCCTGGCCTGGGGGAACCGGAACTGGTTTTTGTTCGCCTTTTTCTTCCTCCTCTTTTCTGCCGCGTTTTATCTCTATCGTAAAAAGCATCCCGAATTCGGGCCCTTCGGCCTTGCCTGGACGGGCGTTTGTCTCTTCTGGGTGGGGTTGTCCTTTGTCGCCGCCTACATGCTGCCTTCGCCCAAACTGCTGCAATTGCAGCCGATCCGGGGAACTGATATCTGGTATGCGCCTGCCGGCATCCTGCTGATCAGCCTGGTCGCCGATTACGCATACCGCATCGTGACTCACCGGCCTTTGCGCCAGCAAATATGGGCCTCCGCTCTGTTTGTCGTATCGATAGCCGTCTGGCGCGTGCCGGTGTCTATCAAGCACGCCCTGTCGGCCTTCTCGATTGGCTTGCTGATGTTTGTCATTTATAGGCTGCTGATAGAGCGAGGCCGCTCTTCGCGAGGCGCATTCTCTGTATTCAGAACCCCGTCTTACAGCCTGGCGCTTTCCTGCATCCTGCCGGCTCTCATTCTGGGAATATGGCTCGAAAAGCCCCGTTTGAGCGATGACAGCTTCGAAGCCTTCGCCCATCCGCCGGAAGAGAAGATCGAATACCGAACGGCGCGGTGGGCGGCGACCCATGCGTCCTACGATTCGGTTTTCCTGACCGACCCAGGCTGGGATCAGTTCCGAAGCATCGCGGAACGGCCTATTTTCGTATCCTGGAAGGACGGCACCGGTCTTTTCTGGGATCGAAGCTTCGCCTCGGAATGGATAGAGCGGTTGGTGGCGCTGGGGATCGATTACCGGCAGGCTAAGACCACTTCCGGCCCTCTCAATCGCTGGCTCACGGAGAGCTACCGGAGGCTAGGCGATGAAGATATCTGGCGGCTCCTCCGCGCCTACCGAATCGATTACTGGGTGGTCGATAAAAAGCATTCTTCCTGCTTCCCGGTGGTCTACCAGGGCGCTCGATGGAAGATTCTGAGGGTGAGTGGCTGAGCGCCCGGCGCTTTTTGAGAGAATTGCTCGATCTTCCATGCCTTCTCAAAAAGTGCCGGGCATTCGCACTCACGCAATTCAACCCGCCAGACCGTCCAGGTTCCGGGTGACCTTTGCGACCGCTTCGATGCACTGGTCGAGCAGGGCGCGGTCACAGGGGTGAGGGAAGGTCGGCAGGCCCACGGTCCGGGTCCAGATGGCTTCGGCCTCGGGGCAGTCGCCGCGGTGGTAGACTACCTTGCGTTTGACATACGGGGCGTCGAAGGGAATGCCCTCGGCCCACATGTCGCGCTCCTCGTAGAGCGGGTTCCAGTAGACGGGCAGGTAACCGGCGCGGCCTGTCGTGGAAGGCAGCCCTTCGGCGCTCAGGGCCTCTACGAAGCGGTCGCGGGAGACGCCCTGCATCCTGTCGGCATGGTACTGGCAGATATAGTTGAGCCAGGTGCGCCGGGTTCCGGGAGCCTCGTAGGGGGGAGTCAGTCCGTCCCCCAGGGAGCGAATGCCGTCGCTCAGGTAATCGAGATTGGCCCGGCGGGCGGCGCTGGTCCTGTCCAGCTTGGCGAGCTGCACCAGGGCCATCACCGCCGCCCAGGGGTGCATCCGGTATTTGTAACCGTAGCAGGTCGGGGCCTGCGGGGCGCGCATGTCGGTCGGCACGAGTTTGCGCCACTTCTCGGATTTGAGTTTCGGGATGCGCTCGTAGTGCCCCAGCACGATGGCCCGTTCGTAATATTCCTCGTTATCGGTGATGAAGATGCCGCCTTCAATGGCGGTCAGGAGCTTGGCGGCCTGGAGGCTGAAGCATCCGACATCTCCGATGGTTCCAACCTTCTTTCCCTTATAGGTCGCCCCGTGCGCGTGAGAGCAGTCCTCGATGACGGGGAGGCCGCGTTCGCGGGCTATCGCCATGATCTCATCCATCGGGGCCACCGCGCCGAAGGGGTGCAGCACATTGATGGCTTTCGTGGAAGGGGAAATCTTTCGCTTGATATCCTCCGGGTCGATGCAGCCGCTTTGAGGATCCACATCGCAGAAAACCGGAATGGCGTGAAGTGTCAACACCTGGGAAACCGAAAGATGCCAGGTGTAGGAGGGGCAGATCACCTCATCGCCCGGGCCGACCCCCACCGCGAAATAGGCCGCCTGGATGCAGGACGTTCCGTTGTTGTGGGCCACGGCGAACTTGGAGCCGTGATAGGCCGCGAATTCCTGCTCCAGCCGCGTGATCGGGCCGTAGATGTCGGGGTCTTTCATGGCGGCCAGCACCGCCGTCTGTTCCTCCTCCCCGATGACCGGCCAGCGGTTGGCGGCGTTCATCTCCTCGGACATGGTGACGGTCTTCGGGCCGCCCATCAGGGCAAGTTTTTCGGACATAGATGACTCTCCTTTTGTGCTATTGCATTTAGCTTGAGGCAGATATTCGAATGTCGGCAGGCAGGGCTTCTCCCGCCCTATTGATCCCACGGCAGCCGGTAGGTCGGGACGCAGGCATAGCGGTCGATGTCGAGCCGGAGCTTTACGCCGCAGCCGGGGAGAAGGTTGACCGCCAAGTAGGGGCCGTTGACCGCGATCTCCCCGGCGGGCGAGGTATCGGCCACAGCGCGCGTGAAGCGGTGTTCGCGGAAATTGCCTGCCTGGAGGATCGTCTGGCGCTCCCTGTCCGGGCTGAGGTTGATCAATTCGACATCCACCCCGTCTGCATCCAGTCGGCTAACCAGGGCGGCCACATCCCGGGGGACGCCGGGGCGGCGCGTCTCCCCATCGAAATAGCGGAGGCGGGTATGGAGGAGGCCGCCGTGGTAGATTATATACGGGCTGCCCAGCATCAAGTGGACCAGGGATTCGATGACGACCGGGTTCCGGCTCTGCCAGTGGTGAACATCCACGGTTTGCAGGTCGGAATCGTCGGACTCGACCACTGCCCACCTGCGGCAGCTCTCGGCATAGTTCGCCCGGCAGATGGCCTCCGGGTAGCCGGGGTTGCGGCCTCGGATGTAGTGATACCAGCAGTTCTGGTGCGATCCGTCGCCTTTGCCGACATGGGGAAGGATGTTGCCCCAGGTGTCGGTATCGAACCAGCTTTCCAGAAGCGCGGCGTCCTCCGGCTTCTGGGACAGATACCAGAGATGGATCGGGAGGGTGGGGTCGGGCTGCCTGAAGCTGCACCAGCCGCCATCGCAGTGGCGGTAGGGGATCAGGAGATTGCCGTCCTCGCGCCTGCCGCGTCTCTCCATCTCCAGCAGTTGCTCTCGCGGCAGGGCTAGAAACGATTCGTCGCCGGTGACCAGGTAGGCGTTTTCGGCGGCGATGGTGGCAGGCTCGATAAGGGTGGGGAATCCGTGAGGCCATCGCCAGCCGTAATAGCCACCCCACCACTTGCCGTTCATGCACTCCCCGATAATCCCGCCCGGGCCGACATTGTCGGGCATCAGCCCGCCATTCACCTTTGCCCGTTCCATCCAGCCTTGCGTGTAGCGGGCCACCCAGTCGCGGAAGCGCGTATCCCCGCTGTAGAGAAAGGCATTGGCGACAAGGCTGGTAGCGGTCAGGTTCAGGGGGACATCGCCTCGCATCATCCGGCGGTTGAGAAAGTCCAAGATTTTAGCGAAAGTCTTATTATTGTTCCAGTCGGCGGTCGGGCCGGTGATGCCGGGGATATCGTCGAAAGGAGGCGGGTAAACAGTCAGAACCGGACGGTGGGTCACCCAGTCCTCCGCCGAATTGACGAACCGCGGGCCGCGGCTGCCGTTGATGGGAGAAACGACGATGTTCTTATCGGGATCGTAATTGGGGGCTTCGGGATCGTCTCCGGTGTACATGCGGGCGAACCGGATCGCGCGGGAGCGCATGATCGGGTCGTGCGGGTCGGAAAGGCCGAAGAAGTAGAAGTAAAGGCTACTCTCGCCGTGGTGCATCCAGTCGTAGTACCCGTCGAACTCCCGCCAGACCTGGCCGTAGCCGGTAAACTGCCGGGTGATGGCGTCCCACTCGAACCGGGCGATTTCATCCACCGCCGGATCGCCTCCCAGGGCGTAGAGAAGCGGGTAATTGAAGAAGCTCTCATAGGCATCGTCCGACCCGTCCATGCCGGGCCATTCGTCCCGCCAGACGAGCGTTCCGTCGCGGCGCGCATATCGCTCCACGAACCGCACGGCCAGCCTGCTGTTCATGTCCAGAAGATACCGCTCCCACAGCGCCCACGCGGGCGGCGGCACGCGCTCCCCCGCATCGATAGATGGGATGGTTTGAGACATTTCGATCCTCTCCTTTAGAAAGCCAACACTCGGGTGTAGGGGCAGACCTGTGTGCCTGCCCCAATGTATTACCCCCATGCAGGGCGAGTACAAGGTTCGCCCCTACGGTGTGGGCCAGACGATGGCTGCCAAGTTAAAGCTCCTTACAGACTGCATCGATGTCGCTGCGTTCCTCGCAGACGGTAGCGAGGCTACATCAGAACCAGTTCTTCAATCGCTTGTTTCAAAGCGGCTTCGGATTCGGGGGCGAGATAGGTGGCTGTCGGCTCGTAGCCGCCTTCTGCGTAGGAGACGGCCAGCGGGATATAGCCCGTTCCCCCGTCTCCGTAGCCGGAGACGGCTACAAATGCGTTCGGGTTCAGGTTTTTGGCATAAAGCTGATATTCGATGAATGGCTCGCCGGGCAAGTGGAGGATCGTTACGGAGTCCCCCAGGCGCAGGGCGGTCAGGAGGATGGGATCACCCAGACGGCGCAGGTAGGCGATGGCAAGGGCCGTATCCTTGCGCTCCCAGAGGGATTTTGCCGGATCGTCCAGCGCCCGGCCCAGGTCGGGTCCGTTCAGGTCGGGGCGCAGGGGGAAAGCGACCGGAAGGACGCACCACTCCAGCGAACCGGCAGGGATGCGCCGGGCGCTTGACTCGGAATCGGTCATCGCGCGGTAGATGCGCTCCGACAGAACCGGACGCATGGCGGGGGAGCCGTCGTTGTATTTGCCTGCGGTGATATTGCCTGCGCAGCCGGTGAAATAGAGGTGAGGGACGCCCTCCTCCGCGCTCCTGCGGTCCCGAGCCAGCCCGGCGAAATCGCAGGTCGCCTTCCCGTCGCCGTAATAGCTCATCGGGTGTGTGGCGTAATAGTGCAGGGAGGCCAGCTTGCGCTCCCCGTTCCAGAAGCCGACGGTCTGAAGAAAGGGATCGATCAGGCCCTCCGGCTCGGCGCGTATGGCTTCCTCTGTGCAGGAACTCCATCGGGTGGCCTCGATCTTTCCGTCGAGGCCGAGGATGCGGCGGTTGGAGGCGACCTGCTCCACCTTCGCCTTGCCCACTGTGATATGGCTGACCGGCTCCAGGCGGCTCATCGCTTCCTTCGCAGCGCGGGCGGCTCTTTCCAGGGTTTGACGGAACCAGGGGATATCCATATGGGCAGGCAGCCCCGCCTCGTCGGAAATCTCCTGGGCGACGATATCGGTAATCGGCGCGTTATGAGGGTGAACGCATTGAATCGCCACCCGCTCCGGCGTTGTGCCGACCGCTTCGGCCAGCGATTGACGCCAGAGCGTATGATCCAGGTTCCGCACTTCGCACCAGTCCAGAGCGCACAGCGCTACCGGCTGCCCCTCCCCGGCCAGCACAACGCCCAATCCGTACATCGGATCGGTAACCTCTTCCACCGGCTTGATCCATCCCCCGCACAGGGGATGCCCCACCGGAGGCGTCACCTCCAGCGCGAATGTCGTCAGTTTCAGTTCGGGCATCGAAATCTCCTTGGAAAAGAGTATAGGGGTCAGGATGTAGGGTATAGCAGACCACTACGCATAATCGTTCCAGGCTAACAATACGGCGCTCCCCCCTACACCCTGACCCCTATACCCTCCACACCCTTCGCCACTCATCGGCGGTTTCCTTTCAGAAGCGGTCGGTTTGGAGCCAGTAGCCGCGGATCTGGGCGGTGGCGAAGTCGTCGACGATGTAGTTGACACAGAAGATGCGCCGGTCAGGGAGGACGGCCCAGCCGGAGTAGCCGGTGTCGGGATGGGGGCTGCGGTCGCGGTCAATTTCGCGGAGGGTCGCGGACTGGCGGGATAACTCGGGTTCTGCGGCGCTCTCGGCGCTTTCCAGGCAGGCGAAGAAATGGCGGTTGGGAGACCGCCCGCCGGGGTAGCAGCGGTGGGCGATCAGGACGCGGCTCTCGTCGACCAGGCCGGAGACAGGGCGGTGGCAGCCCGGCATGAGCGTCGGGAAAGGGCCTTGCCAACTCAGGCCGCCGTCGCGGCTGAGGCATTTCAGGCCGGGCCATCCCAGGCCGCTGTTTTCGCGCATATAGCAGACCAGACTGCCGCCGGGCAGGGCGGTCAGGCTGGCTTCGCAGGCGTTATACCGTTCGTCATCGCAAACGGTGATCGGACCGCTCCACGTCCGGCCCTCATCGCCGGATCGCCAGAGCGCCTGCTTCAGCTTGCCGGTGCGCGAGATGGCGACATGGGCGGCCACCAGCCAGTCCCCGGAGGGAGCAAGGCACAATTTGTCCGGCACGATGCCTGTGATGGGCGTCCGCTCCGGGCCTCCCCAGGTCTGTCCCTCGTCCCGGCTCCACCAGAAAAAGACCCTCGATCCGCCGAGGTCTCTTTCTCCCGGCGGGAGCGGGTAGCCATCGCAGAGGATCCACAGCCTCCCGTCCGGCAGCGTTCCGATGCGCGGGCAATTCCACTTGAAGAGGACGCCCGATTCCTGGCGGCTCTCGGCCAAAAGGCGCGGCTCGCTCCATGTCCGCCCCTCATCGACGCTTTCCCGCCACGCGAGGTGAGAGAACGCCTCGGCCACATGCGAATCGCTCTGGCGGTAAACGCACAGAAGGCGGCCATCGCCGGTGCGGGCCAGATCGGGAAAGCAGGCGTAGACACCCTCTTCCCGTGCTATCGTCACCATCGGCCATCCGGTAATGGTATGCTGCATGGCGGTTCCTCCTGGCGGTCAGCGTTTCCAGGGGATATTCCACAGAGAAGCCCCAATCCCTCTTACGAAAGCCGAAAGATAAATCGGAGGACGCCCCGGGCTACAGGGCCATCGGCAGATCGGCGCACAAGGCCGCTCGAAGCCCGCGCCCCAAGCCCTGCGCCTGCGCTGTGTTTTCCGGGGAAACGGCGGCAATGCGCCAGAGGGCCTGCCCGAATTGTGTCATAAGTGTCATAGTGTCATAGGGCCAGCAGGGTATGACAGAATTCGACCCAAAGGGAAGAACCACCCGGATGTCTGGCCGTATGGCTTTTTCCTTTGCCAAGTATTTAATATAAATATAGTTTTTATATAAATATATTTATATAAAAACTAAGAGAGTAGGAAGGATACCGTTGGCCTGCCTGCGCCAGGGGCATAGTGTCATACCCCTATGACGCTATGACACTATGACACTTATGACACAATTAGCGTTGGGGCAGGAAGTAGCGGGCGGTGGAGCGGCCCCGGCCTTCGGGCTTGGGGAGCGTTCCTCCACCTCGCCAGCGTTCAGCGAAACGGGAAAGGCTGAGACCGGAAGGAAGCGCCCGGTCTATCCCCTTGCTGACCGAAACGAGGGGAGAGGAATCCATCTGCCGTTATCGGATGATTTTTGCCAATTTGCATGAAAGGATTTTCGATGCCGGTGGGCGTATATCAAGACAGCGGTTATGCTCGAAAAAGCGGCGAACGCTTTGCGGAGCGGATGGCCCGCGAAACGCAATAGAGGAGGTTTTATGATGAGACAGTTATTGGTTCAATGGCCTTTATGGATTCCGCTGTGCCTGCTGGCGGCGACCGGAGTGGTGGCGGCCAGCAAGGATCTGGGAAACGGATTTATGGACCACGGGGTGGCTACGCCGGTCAGCAACCACCGGGGGATCGTGGCGACAAAAGACGGGGAGGGGCGGAATGCGGTTCTCTGCTGGCTCTTCGATCATACCGGGGGCTATGCGCTCCTGATGGTGGACGCCGAAACCGGGAAGAGCGAATCGTTTCCCATGCCCTTCCCGAGCGGAGGCGACTGCCCGTACGCCTCCATCCTCTCCAGCGCCAATAAGTATTATACGCACTTCAACAGTTATTTCGTGGAGTTCGACCCGGCCAAGCGGGCTTTTACCTTCTGGGAAAAGACCGCCCCTCAGATGGCGATGAGCATGACCGAGGACGACCAGGGGCGTATCTGGTCGGTCACTTACCCGCAGAGCGGGCTGGCCGTTTTCGATCCCAAAACGCGCAAGCTGAAGGACTACGGCCATGTCTACACCCAGAACTGGCCCCAGTATCCCCGTGATATCGCCACCGATGACGCGGGCTGGGTCTATTTCGGCACCGGAAGCACGGCCAACCAGATCATCATCTTCGATCCCGATACCGGCAAGGCGACTGCCCTGGTTCCCGAAGACCGGCGCGGCCACGGCTCCGGGGTCGTTTACCGGGAGATGAGCGGCAAGGTATACGGCCAGACGGGCGGCGCGGATCCGAAATGGTATCTGCTCTACAAGGGGGAGGCGACCTCCATCGAGCCGCCGGAGAAACTGAACCTCAAGCCGTATATCGCCGGCAGCCAGGGGCTGTTCCATGGTGTCTTCCCGGACGGTAAACTACTGCGGGAGTTCGATACGGTGGAGCGGAGGATGGTGGTCGAGAATCCCGCGTCCAAAGAGAGCAAAACCCTGGCCTTCGACTATGCGAGCGAAGGGGCGCATATCATGGGCGTGGCGGTGGCCCCGGACAATACCATCTGCGGGGGAACCGCTTTCCCCATGCGCTTTTTCAGCTTTAATCCGAAAACCGATACATGGGTGAACCGCGAGGCATACGGCCAGTGGAACACGGTGGCCCGCGGCAAAGACCGCTTCTATGCAGGCGGCTACGGGGGCGGGTTCCTGCTGGAGTGGGACCCGGCCAAACCCTGGGTCGATACCACGGTGGATGACAAGCGATCCAATCCGCTCTTCCTGGGCAAGAGCGAGCCGACCATCAACCGCCCGCACGACCTGCTGGTCCACCCGGACGGCAACACCCTGGTGCTGGCCGGAACCCCCGGCTACGGGCTGACCGGGGGCGGCCTCTTCTTCTGGGACAGGGCTTCCGGCAAAGGAACCATTCTCACCCATACCGACCTGATCCCCCAGCACTCCACCATGAGCCTGGTGGCTCTGCCGGGCGGCAAGCTGCTGGGCGGCACCACCACCAGCCCCGGCACAGGGGGGGAGAAAAAAGCGTCCCTGGCGGAACTCTATATCCTGGATATGGCGAGCAAGAAGATCGAGTGGCATGAAGCGGTACTGCCGGAGGTGGGCGAGTATGCCGACCTCTGCCCCGGCCCTCGCGGTCTGGTCTACGGCTTCGCCGGAACCACACGGTTCTTTGTCTTTGACCCGGCCAAACGCAAGGTCGTCCACCAGGAAGATACGATGCCTGTCTTCGGCCCCACCGCATACCAGCAGGGGCCGCGCATCTTCGTCCAAGGACAGAGGGGCGTTACCTTCGTTCTCTTCCAGAAAGGCATCGCCCGGATCGACCCGCGCACCTTCCGCCTGCGCCTGCTGGTCCAGTCGCCCGTGCCCGTCAGCTTCGGCGGCGATTATCTGGACGGGCGCATCTATTTCGGCAGTGGGTCCCATGTCTATAGCTGGAAAGTCGGGAGGTAGCGATGCATCGGTATGCGCTGCTTTGCCTCGCCGCCATGTCGCTGTCTCGCGGGCTGGTGGCCGCGCCCTCGGCGGAAACGACCATCCATTCCGTCACCGATATCTCGCATGAGTTCACCTTCTATTTCGACGGGCGGTTTGCAGGCAATTACATCGAGCCGGTGGGCGGCAAGGACGCCCGAAACTGGGCCACCCTCCGCAAATGCGACCTGAGAAACGTGAACCTGCTGATCCTCCAGTCGGGCGCTTCCCCCTGCCCCTACATTCCGGGCGATATCGCTGCCGTCAAGGAGTTTATGGAGAAAGGCGGGGGCGTGGTGGCGCTGGGGGATTTCGCCCGGTTCGAGGGGGAGAAAAAATACCGGCTGAACGATCTGGTGTCGGCCTTCGGGATATCTTTTGTGGATCAGGCGGCCAAAGAACCGCTGGACGTGATCTCCGCGATGGGGGTGCGGGATGTCCAGACTTACGGCGGGAAAACGCTCCGCGCAAGCGATCCCAGAGAGTGGAACTACCTGATCCGGGACGCCGAAGACCGCTGGGTGATGGCGACCCGGGCTGTCGGGAAGGGCCGCCTCCTGGTCGCCTCTCGCGCCCTGGCGGGCCGCCAGCCGGACGCCAAAGACCCCATCAATGCCGATCTCTGGCAGTCCTTGATGGTGGTGATGGCGAAAAACAAGGCGGTCAGTCCCGACAGGCCGCCCCAGACCCTGATGCCGGAAGTCAAGATCGACCGGGAAGGGCTGGCGATTCGCTCCTCGGAATACCTCAAACCCTATGCCGATGCGATTTTCAGGGAATACAGCCGGGCGCGTCCGGCCCTGGAGGGCATCCTGGGCGTTCCGCCCTCCAAAGGGATGCTTGCCAGCCTGATCCTCCTGCCGACCGGAGGCGGGGGCTTTTCGGACGGCGAGAATATCGGCCTGGGGGTCTGGTGGGGCGGCTTCCCGAAGCAAACCTACGGCATGGTGGAACTGCTGGGCCACGAGACGATGCATTCCTGGGTGCTGCCCTTCCCGGAGCCGCTCTGGAACGAGGGGCTGGCGACCTATGTCGGCATTCTCCTGGGCCGGGAGCTGGGGATGACCAAAGAGGCGGACGCCGCCCTGCAAGGCTGGCTCGACAGCGCCCGCAAAGAAGACCCGGATATGAAGAAATACTCTCTCCTGGAAGACAGCCCGGCCCCTCATGCGGTGCGGATGGCAAAGCCGATGTGGATTTTTGAGCAGCTTCGGAAGGAAAAGCCGGACATTCTGGCCCGCTACTTTCGCCTGAAGCGCCAGATCATCGACCCGGCCCGCTATACCCGCTACACTGCGGACGATTCCGTCGCCGTCCTCAGCCTGGCGATGGAGCGCGACCTGTTCCCCTGGTTCCAATCTCTGGGCATCCCCGTGGATAGGAGCCGGACTGAGGTGAAGAGGCCGTAGGATACTCTGGCTGATGCCTGCCAAAGTCCGGCAGAGGCGCGTTTGAAATCCTTTCCTTCAGCGTTATCTCGGCAGCCCCACATCGTTCAACAACGCGGGAGACAGGATTTTGCCCAGCAGGAAGTGCTTGCGGTCGGGATAAAAGAAGCAGACCCGATCCTCCCACTCGAAAAGGCTGGGGTAGGTGGCGATTTCCGTCCGGCCTATCGGCCCGGCAGGGATGCCGCCATTGTCGCAGAGGAGGCGCGGGGCCGCAAAAAGAAGAGGCTGATCCGGGCGTCCGGAGAGTTCCCGCCCGACGGACAGGTAGGCGGGACGGCGGTTCTTTTTGTAATCCATCGGCCCGTTGCCGCCGTTAGCCGTGCCGTCGTTATTATGGAAGATCAGAAGAAAACGCCCGTCTCGCAGCTTGTAAAGAGGGCAGGGAGCGATGGGCTGGCGAATCGGCGAACCGCCGGGTGAAGACCGGAGCGGGGCAGGGAGCTGCCAGGTGCGCCCGCCGTCGGCGGAAGTGGAAAAATAGATCATTCCGGTGAGGGTGCGAAAAACTGTGAGCAGCCGCCCGTCGGAGAGGTGGACCAGGGAGGGTTCCTGAGCCGCGCTGATAGTCTGCCGGTCGGGGCGGGGCACACGAATCCCGTGTTCGCCTTCGGGCAGCGTGGTCACTATCAGCCGGGCCGGGTCGCTTTCGGTGAGGAGATTGCCGAATCGGAGAAACCAGATTTCGGAATCCCGGTCGAAAACTTCTCCCTCCGGCTGGACGGCCCGGCTGGCCCACCGGGTGAAGCCGACCAGGACTGCCCCCTGGGAGGTGATGATAGGCGGCTGGTAGGCGATCCAGTTCTCCGGGGACTCCGGCTCGGGGTTGCTGACAGCGGATTTGCGGATGGGAAGGGTGAAGGACGGACTCCAGGAGAGGCCGTCGTCATCAGAGAACCGGCAGGCGAGCAGCCCGGTGGTGTCCTCCCGCACATCGCGCCCTCCCGTGCTTTGGTTATAAAAAACATAGACGCGCCCGGTGTACGGGACGACAAAAGGAAAGGCCCACTGCGCCCGGTGGCCTTTGCCCTCACGGTCGCCGGCCAGCACTGCCGGGGGCGTCCAGGTTTGTCCACGGTCAAGGCTGCGGCTCATCACCACTCGCTGGTCCGGGGCGTTCTCCACCGACGCCTGTGTCCAGAACGCCAAAAAAGAGCCTTTGGGGGTCGCCGCCACCAGAAAATGCTGATTTTCCGCATCCGGCCCGGTATCGCTGGCAGGCCGGAACACCGTCAAATCCCCCGGATCTGCTGACGCGCAGGTAGCGCCCGCCAGCATCAAAGAAACGCCCAGAGTTGCCAGGGACATAATGCGCCTCCCGAAAGAATCGTTGGTAAAACAGACTTTTCTTCGGGAACGGCGGAGGCGTTTCCTGCATGGCAGATGAGTCCGGTAGGACTTTTGCGACAGGCTGCGGGAATGTATTTCATTCGGCGTTTCCGATGCGTTCCAGCACATCCAGGAACATCGCTTCGGTCAGGCGGCCCGTCTGGGTGTTCTGCTGGCTGGGATGATAGGAGGCGTAAAGCGTCAGCGGGCGGCAGGCGGCGCGGCAGGCGGCCCCGTGCGCGAAAACAGGCTTGTCTTGCCATTCAATGCCCTCTGACCGGGCAAGCGACAGGAGCGCATCGAAGGCGATTTTGCCCAGCGCCAGCAGCACCCTCACCTCCGGCAACAATAGGAATTCGCGCACCAGATAGGGAAAGCAGTTCGCTTCCTCATTGCGGGCGGGCTTGTTGTCAGGCGGGGCGCAGCGGACGGTAGCGGCGATGTAGCAGTCCCGGAGCGTCAGACCGTCCTCCCGGCGCTCGGAGACGGGCTGGCTGCAAAACCCTTGCCGATAAAGGCAGCCGAAAAGAAAATCGCCGGAGCGATCTCCGGTGAAAACGCGCCCTGTCCGGTTGCCGCCGTGCGCCGCCGGAGCCAGACCCACAATGAGAAGCCGGGCCGCCGGATCTCCGAAGCCCGGCACGGGCCGCCCCCAGTAATCCCAATCCCGGTAAGCCCGGCGCTTCTCCCGGGCAACCTTTTCCCGCCATTCGACCAACCGGGGGCATCTGCGGCAAGCCACGATCTCCTCTGTCAGCGATTCTAACGAGTCCATCGAATTCCTTTCTCTATGGATGGTTTCATTACATTTCTCCGACAAAGACCCTGTGACCTGCGGCAAGCCGGGATATCGGAGGAAAACAAAGGAGAAGCAGTGAATTTATCATTCGGCTGCGATATGCTTGAAAGGGGTTGAGGTGGAAAAGCACCCTCATACGCATCAAGATAAGATGCTGGACCGCCGGGGTGGGATTCGGGCCTCTGTTAGGCCGTTACCTCTCTCCCCCAGGAATAGAGGATCTTTCCCCTGATCTGGATCCCTATGGGGTGGAAAAGCACCCCTCCAACCCTCCCTTGCTAAGAAGGGGGCCGGCGAGGGTCGCTTGGCTCTTAAGCAAGACAGGATCTATCGAGATGAAAATCATTCAGTTATAAGGAGACATCGTTGCTTTTTCGCCGGTTCTGGCTGTTCGGGATGCTGTTTGGTTTCCTGTCGCCACTCGGTGCAGCGACGCTGAAGCAGGGGCGAGTGTCTGTGGAGGTGGAGGCCGGACGGGGTGGCAGGATCGTAGGGTGGCGTTGGGACAGCCGGGATCATCTGGTCCATCGGTTCTGGGGGATGGGCGTGGTACGGCTCGCGGTCGGCTCGTGGGAAGGCCAGTGGGGCAGGCTGGATGATACGCCTTATACACTGTCGGCATCGCCCGACCATGCGGTTTTGAAGGCGGCGGATGCCGGGCGGGGCTTTGAGATCGAAAAGACGTTCCGCCTGCTGTCGGAGCGAAAGATCAAGGTTTCGGTTCAGATCAGGAATATCGGCCCGGATCGAAAAACGGTTCAGGTCGGTGTCGCGCATTATCTCAACAGCGGTTTCCCTCGGCCCTATCGCCCGATGGTCTTGTACGCGCCGGTATTGCCCGGCAAATCAGCGGATCCGGTCATCACCTCACTGCAAAACAAAGCGATTTTTTACCCGGTTTCCTCTTTGCGGCAGCCCCGGGTGGAAGCCTATAATCCGATGAACAGGCTGACCCTTCGCCTGGAGGCGTCAGAAGCCAGCGATCTGGTCACGCAGTCTGTCGGGGCCAGCTACCTGGCTCACGATACATTTCTGATGATGGAATCGGTCTACCCGGCGTCCGAATGGAAATCCGGGGAGGTTAAGGTTTTCAAGGAAATCCTAAGCGTACTGGATGGCCCGCAAAGCGATCCGGTCAGGCAGGCGGCAATCCGACCTCAGCCTTCCGTAAACTGGAAGAAGCTGCCGCGCCGGTGCGAGCCGAAGATAACCGGCACATTCGTTCAGTTCTCGGGAACCGATAGGCTCTGGAACGACCCGCAGGCCGCTTTCCTTCAACTCGAACGGATGCGCTCCCTGGGGATGGATACCCTCGTCCTCGATACCGTAGCCGGGGCTGAATGGGCTTTCTATCCTTCCCGGCTCTACCGCGTCTGGTCGCCCAAAGCAGACCCTATCGGCACGATCTTCGATTATGCGGACCGGCACGGAATGCGGGTTTTCCTGGCGACAGGCTATCTCGACAGCGGGTGGGACAACCTGGAGGGCGAAGCGGCGGAGAAGCTCCTGGAAAAACACCGCCAGGTGATGGCGGAACTGTCGGCGCTCTACAGCCGCCGCCCCGCTTTTGCGGGCTGGTATCTCGCCTATGAGACGGTGGATGTGCAGTTCGATAACGAGGAGCGCAGCCGGAAGATCATCCAGCTGTTGCGCGGGATCTCCGATGAAGCCCACCGCCTGGCTCCGGGCAAGCCGGTGGCCGCCGCGCCCTATTTCACCATGACCCCTTCATCGCAGGAAATGGAAGCACTCTGGTCGCGGCTGCTGGGCGAGATACGAATCGATATCCTGGCGATGCAGGATACGGTCGGGGCGGCCACAGGGGAACTTCGGCTCGACTATTTGCCGCCCTATTATGCGGCCTTAAGACGCGCCTGCGAGCGTGCGGGAAGCGTTTTCTGGACAGATATGGAGGTCTTCCGCCGGATTCAGGGCTGGCCGGGCGATTCCCACGTGACGGATTTCGATGCCGCCGAATTCGACCGGATCCGGCGGCAGATGGATGTGGAATCCCGTTTCGTGGATAAAATTATCTGCTTCGAATTCAACTTTCATCTCAGCCCTGCCAGCCCATCCCCGCGCCTCCGGCGCAAGGCCGCCGCAGGCTATGAAGCGTACAGGCGTTATGTGGAGAGGCTGGAAAGCGGGAGGGTAAAGTGAGGAGACCACGGACGGGTTCTTCGAGTCTATCCCTGAAACATTCATCGGATGCTGAAAGAGGTTTATATGTCAGAGCGTTTGACGACCCGTGAAGAGGAGATCGTGCGGCCATTTGTGACCAATGCGGACCGCCCCGTCTTTTTGCTCAGGAATTTACCGGAAGAGGTGGTGGCGGTGCTATTCGCCTATTACAGCCGGAGCCGGGAGCCTTTGAGACATAATCTGCTGAAGTTAATCCAGGAAAATGACCTGGACTTTCACAACTCTGCGCTTTTGGGGGAAGAGGGCGGGGAGGCGCTGGCCTCCGCCCGCGAGAAGGCCCGACAGTTTCATGAGAAGTGGGTGGTAGGTTACGGCCATGCGTCGGTGGCCGAACATGCGGTGGCCCACATCGCGGTAGAAGATGTCTCCATCCTTGCCAGTAAAGTCATCGAGGACGCGAGGCTGGCTTCCTATACGGAGAAATCGACCCGGTACGTCATTTTCGAGAAGGGGCGCTATCTGCGGCTGCCGGAGATGGGGCCGGTGTATGAGGAAACCTGCGCTCATCTTTTCGAAACCTATTCGGCTCTGATGCCGCGCATGGTGGAAGCCGTCCGGTCGGCGCTTCCCCGGAAGGAGGGGCAGAGCGAAAGAGATTATGACGCGGCCTGCCGGGCCAAAGCCTGCGACGCCCTGCGCTACCTGCTTCCCGCTGCAACCCTGACCAACATCGGCATCACCCTCAACGCCCGCGCCCTGGAGCATCTTCTGACCAAAATGCTCTCCCATCCGCTTGAGGAAGTGCGGGTGATCGCCGCCGCCATGAAGGAAGAGGCCGTCAAACAAATTCCGACCCTCCTGAAATATGCGGACTACAATCCCTACATGGCCGAAACCGGCCGGGCGATGGAGGCGCTGGCAAAAGAGCTTCCCGCGCCCTCCGCCAGCGCGGAGCGCCCCGTCGCCCTGGTATACGCGCCCGAGGACGCCGAGGACCGGCTGGCGGCGGCGATCCTCTACGGGTATACGCGCCACTCCTGGGAAGCCCTTGTATCCGCAGTCAAGTCAATGAGCAGCGAGCAGAAAGAGCGCGTTCTGGATGAATACCTGTCCCGGAGGGGAAGGTTCGACGCCCCGCTCCGCGCTCTAGAGCATCTCTATTACACTTTCGAGATCCTGGTCGATTACGGGGCGTTCCGGGACATCCAGCGGCACCGCATGGCGACTCAGACGGCCCAGGAAAATACGCCCATTCACGGCTACTGCATTCCGCAGGAGATCTCCGATTTCGGCTTCGAGGCGGAATACAAAGAGGCGATGGATCGGTCGGCATCGGCCTGGGAAACGCTGGCCCGGAGCCATCCTGCCGGGGCGGGTTATATGCTGCCCCTGGCCTACCGGAAGCGCGTTCTCTTTACCTGGAACCTGCGGGAACTGCACCACTTCATCCAACTTCGTTCCTCCCGGCAGGGGCATATCTCTTACAGGCGAATCGCGCAGGCGGTCTACGAGGAACTCAGCCGCGTCCATCCGCTCCTGGCCCGCTACGTGCGGGTGGACATGTCCGATTACGAATTGGGAAGGCTCTGAAATGACGATGACACACCTTTTGGGAACCCATGTGCCCACCAGCGGGGGCGTCAGTTCCGCCTTCCGGAACGCTCTGGCGATGGGCTGCGCGGCCTTTCAGGTCTTTACCCGCAACCCGAACCAGTGGAAATCCAAGCCTCTGGAGGAAGCCGATATCGCCCAGTTCCGCGCCCTGACCGATGAAACCGGCATCGTTCCTGCCATGTCTCACGATTCCTACCTGATCAACCTGGCGACCCCCAAAGGAGACCTGCGCCATCTCTCCCTGGCCGCCTTTCAGGATGAAATCGAACGGGCCGCCGCGCTGGGAATCCCCTGTGTGGTGACCCACATGGGGGCGCACATGGGAGAGGGCGAGGAGGCCGGGCTAGCTCGCCTGATCGAGAGTCTGGATCGGACGTGCGCCGCCACCGAAAACTGTCCGGTGAAAATCCTCCTGGAAACCACCGCCGGGCAGGGAACCTATCTCGGCTACCGTTTCGAGCATCTCGCCTGTGTTCTCGCCGGGGTGTCCGACCCTGCCCGCATCGGTGCCTGTCTGGATACCTGCCACATCTATGCCGCCGGGTACGATATCGCCACCCGCGAGGGTTACGAATCGGTCATGGAGGCGTTCGGGCAGACGGTGGGCTTCGAGCGCCTCTGCGCCTTCCATATCAACGATTCCCAGAAGCCTCTTGCCAGCCACGCCGACCGCCATGCCCATCTGGGCGAAGGAACGCTCGGCCTGGAGCCGTTCCGCTGGCTGGTCAACGACCCCCGCTTTTTCCACCTCCCCAAAATCCTCGAAACCCCTCAAATGGAGACCCGCGGCAAGGAGAATTTGGACCGGCTGAAGGGGCTGGTACAATAATAGGACTTCCGCTTGATGTGACGTTAAGGGTGATATTAAAGGGCGACCCGATGGGTCGCCCTCTCAAGCGAAAGTCCTAAATAAAAAAGAAAGCCTGTTTCCAGGCTTTCTTTTACGAAATATTGATTCGGATCAGCGAAGTTTCCGGCGGCAGGCAAGCAAAGTTCCGAACGCGCTGCCGAGGACAACGAGTGCGCTCGGTTCAGGGACCGGGTTGCTCTGAGAGGGCACTGTCTTCAGGCCGAACATATCCAGCCCGTTATTGCCGCTCGCCAAAACGCTGCCGTCCGCCTTGCTCACTTTATACCAGCTTCCATCGGTCCCTGCCAGGGTCAGCTCGTTCAGGCCGCTGTTCGCGAGGCCGGTGCCGTCGAAAGATAGGCCCAGCGCCGCATTCGGAATCGTTCGGATGACACTGCCATCCGCCATAGAAGATAGATAGAGCTGTTCATCCACAATCTGCCAGATGTTTTCCCCGTCTATCGCCAGCCCTTCGGTACTGGAGGATCCCCCCGGTATATCCCGCACAAAAGCGCCGGTGAAAGCATCGAAGAACTTGATTTTATCATCGGTTGCATCGAAAATCGCAAGCTGGCCGTTGAGGAAGTCCATCCCCTGCAGGCCGGGGACTCCCAAGGACCATCGGAACTGCTCGACGCCAGAGAAGTTATATGCGATGACTTCCTGGCTTGTAAAATGCCCTGTCCAGATCAGGGAACCGTTGGTAGCGATGCCGTTCGGCGAAGAGGCCCCTGCCGAAAACGAGAACAGCTCGTTCAGATCGCTGTCCAAAAGACGGACGGCATTATCGTTCCAGGTCGCGGCGACATAACTAGGAGGCGCGGCAAATGCGCCTGTGGCGACCAGGAGCGGAAGCAACACAACCGCAGCTACGACGACTGTCTTGCACATGGAAAGTGCTTTTGTATGTGACATGATTTGCCTCCGTTTCGGACGAGAATAGAGGTAGCAACCAATCTCGTCAATTATATCGCAATGATCAACCCAGGCCAACTGGTAAAAATACCTGTTTCTATGGAGATGCCCGTTTTTGTGTCTGCTCGCTTATATCATTTTCTCAATGAAAATATTTCAAAAGGGAGCGATTATATCTGGAACAACTTCGGCATGGATATTGTTTGTTAGATTGATACTCTTTTGAGAATCATTTTCTGTCGGGCGAAGGCGGATTTTGCCCACCGAAAGCCAGAGTGACGATCCATCCAGGGGAGGACTTATGCAAGTCGTCAAACGGCGGAGAACAATATCTTTCAGATCGCCTATGTCGGAGGAAAGGCAGGAGGAGGCGGAGGGCTATTTCCACCGCGCTTTCGAGCTGCATCTGAACGAGGAATATGCGGAAGCCATCCAGCACTACCGGCGATCCATTGAACTGCACCCCACGCCCGAGGCGCATACCTATCTGGGGTGGTCTTACAGCAAGATCAACGAATATGATCGGGCTATCCAGGAATGCCTGAAGGCGATCCGCCTCGATGCCGACTTCGGCAACCCGTATAACGATATCGGGGCTTACCTGATCCAGCAGGGGAAGATCGATGAAGCGATTCCCTGGCTGGAGAAGGCCTTGGCCGCGAGACGCTACGAGGGGCGCTGCTACCCGCATATGAACCTGGCCCGCATCTGGGAGCAAAAATTGCACTTCGGGCGGGCTATCGAGGAATACCGCTGCGCCCTTATGGAGAATCCGGATTATACGCCCGCCCTGGTCTGCCTGACCAAGCTACAGAGCATGCTGAACTGAGCCGCCTCTTGTCACCCGATGTTCCGATCACTGTCCCTGATCTATTGGCCCAATACGAGTCCCGCAAAGCCCTGATCCGGTCGCGGCTGGCGGAGTTCCGGCTTGTGAGGGAGACGGCGGACAGCCTGCGCCTTTTCGAGGAACTGGTTTTCTGCATCCTGGCGGCAGGTTCCAGCGCGCGGATGGGGATAGCCGGGGTAGAAGCCCTGCGGCCCTGTCTGCTGTCAGGCGGCGCGGAGGAGATGGCCGCCTGCCTCAAGCACGTCCGCTTCCACACAGCAAGGGCCGGTTATATTCTCCATACGCGCTCCTATTTGGAGGACGCCTTCGATTTCGACCTCTGCAATCTCATCGAATCTTTCCCTGACCCGCAGGCGCGGCGCGATTTCCTCGCTTCGACCAAAGACATCAAAGGTATAGGCTATAAAGAGGCCAGCCACTTTCTCCGCAACGTCGGATATACCGGCTACGGCATTCTCGATAAGCATATAGTTTCGATCCTGCACCGAATGGGCTGGCTTGCGGACGCCTCCCCGCCCTCAGGCCGCAGCCGATATCTCCTCGCCGAATCCGCCCTGAAGGATTTTTCGGACCGTATCGGCCTGCCGATGGATGAAGTGGATCTGCTGCTCTGGTCCGCCAAAACCGGGGAAGTTCTCAAATAACGAAGCCGCCGGCAGTATACCGGCGGCTTCGTTGTCAGGCAATCGGGCTGGTCGCATCCGGGAGGAGCCATCGCGTGGGCAAGCCGAATTACAGCGATTTGGCATCCGGAGCCGGTTTCTGTTTGTCGTCGAATAGTTTGGTGCCTTTGGGCGTCGGGCCGCTCATCCCTCTCATCTTTTGCTTCTGCTGCATCTGCTGTTTGATGATGTCCAGGCTCATGGAAGGTTGAGTCGGCTTCGGCCGGCTGGCCTGTATCCAGATCATCGCCACAACGACCACCGAAACCAGCACGACGATAACGGCCACTATCGGACTGACCTGCTGCTTCATCGCTTCTCACCTCCTCGAAAACCATATTCCGTATACCCTTTGCGATAGCAGGCAAAAATCCTCTTTTATAGCGCATTGATTATTCAGCCGGAATTTGGTACAATCGAGGAAAATCCAGACAAGGAGACAGAACAATGAAAATCCGTTATGGAATGTGCCTGCTGGCGGCGCTGTTGATAGCCGGGGCTGCCCGGGGCGAGGGGAAGGTTCCCCCCTTCGGCAAAGCGGTGTATACCGTGCAGATCAAGCAGAGGCAGGGCGCGGAGCCGGTTGAAATCGTTTTCCAGTGGAAGGGCAATCGGTTCCGGCACGAATACCGCGTGCCCGGTCAGTCGCGCGATATCTGGACGATTTTCGACGGCAAGACCGCTTATTATTACGACGCCAGGCAGAAAACGGCGAGCGCCATCAAGGTCGCCCCTTCTTTCAAATCGCTGTACCCGGGCGCTCCGGTGGCGTTTCAACTGCAAAAGGTGGGAGAGGAGAAAATCGGGGGCCGCCTGTGCGATATCTATGCCGGCAAGTCCCAGGGCGAAAGGCCCGGTGTCAACCGATCCTGGGTGACCCGCAAGGAGGGCCTGCTCGTCAAATCCGAGACGAAAGGCCCGTACGGCAGCATGGTCCAGTCCCTGAAAAGCCTCAACCTGAAAACCCCGCCAGCGGACAGCGTTTTCAAGGCACCCGCCGGAGCGAAAGCCAAAAAATAGCGGGCAGGAGAGCCGCCCGTTTTGCCGAATCGGTGTAGAGCAGAGAAACCACACCGGCAAAGGATTGAACAAATACTCTGCCAGACCCACAAAGGATGTGAACGCTATGCTCTACCAACCGAACTGGGAATCGCTGGACAGCCGCCCCTGCCCGGCATGGTTCGATGAGGCGAAATTCGGCATCTTTATCCACTGGGGAATCTACTCCGTGCCCGCCTGGGGGCCGAAGGGCCAGTACGCCGAATGGTACTGGAGCGCGATGAACGACCGGGAGGGCGAAACCTGGAAATTTCACGTCCGCGCCTACGGGGAGCAGTTCCGGTATCAGGATTTTGCCTCACACTTCAAAGCGGAGATGTTCGAGCCGGAGCGGTGGGCCGACCTCTTCGCCCGCTCCGGGGCCCGGTACGTGGCCCTCACCTCCAAGCACCACGACGGCTTCTGCCTCTGGCCGAGCCGTCAGAGCTGGAATTGGAACAGTGTCGATATCGGCCCGCACCGGGACCTGGCAGGCGACCTGGCCGGAGCCATCCGGCAGCGCGGCCTGAAGATGGGCTTCTATTATTCGCTCTACGAGTGGTACCGCCCGCTCTACCTGGAGGATCCCGGGCGGTACGCCGCGGAGCATATGATTCCCCAGCTTCAAGACCTCATCACTCGCTACGAGCCGTCCATTCTCTACACCGACGGCGAGTGGGATCATCCCAGCGATATCTGGCAGAGTACCCTGTTCCTGGAATAGCTCTTCAACGAATCCCCCTGCCGCGAGGAGATCGTCATCAACGACCGCTGGGGCAAGGAAACCCGCAGCCTGCACGGAGGCTATTATACTACCGAATACGGTAAAGTGGGATGGGGCAAGCCCTTGCAGGAGGGGCGCAAGTGGGAGGAGTGCCGGGGCATCGGCGGCTCCTTCGGCTATAACCGCAATGAGGATGCCGATGACTACATGACTGCCCGCGCTCTGGTGCATCTCCTGGCCGATACGGTCAGCAAAGGGGGGAACCTCTTTTTGAACGTCGGCCCCACCGCCGATGGCCGCATCCCCGCCATCATGCAGGACCGCCTGCTGGCAATCGGTCGCTGGCTGGAGGTCAACGGTGAGGCGATCTACGGAACCCGTCCCTGGAAAATCCCTTCCAGGGAATCGCCGGTCCGCTTTACTTCCAAGGGACACACCCTCTATGCTATCTGCCTGAGCTGGCCCGGCCCGGATATCTCTCTCCCCGTCTTCCGGCCTGTGGCAGTTTCCATGCTCGGACTCCCCGCACCCCTGCAATGGCATTACGCCGACGACAGGCTGCATGTCGCCCTGCCCGCCGTATCCCCGGATGCCGCGCCCTGCGACCATGCCTATGTGCTGAGGATCGAATCCGCCGACCCGGCCTGATCAAAAACCCCGGGAGGCTCGTTATGAAAATCGAGGTTCGGAAGCAAAGCCTGCGGATCGAGGCGCAGCATTTTACCGCCCGCATGGAAGGGGCGGCCCTGGTGAGTTTGAAGGACCGGGAGACCGGGGCGGAGTTCTGCCGGGAGGCGGCCCATATTTTTCCGCTCGAACTGACCTATGCCCAGAAGGACGCGCTGGGGCAGGACAAGCACCAGGAAGTCAGCACCCGGGCGCTGTCGGATATCGCGGCCCGGGTGGTGCTGGAGGGAAACGATTCCGACCGGGAACTGCTGCTGCGGCTCGATCCCTCCACCGGCGACCTGTGCGTGCAGCCGTCGGGGCAGAGCGCCCGGCGGGGAGTTCTCTCGATCCGGTGGAACGTGCCGTTCGCGGCAGAGTCGGCCCTGGTGCTGCCCTGTGTCAACGGGATAAAAGTCGAGGCCGCTCGCCCGTTTCCCGGCAGCGACCGCTTCCCATGGCCGTACCGATGGAACGCGCAACTGGCGATTGTCGAACGCGAGGGATGCTCCCTGATGGTCTACAGCCAGGATATCGCCGCCCGGTTCAAGGCCCTGAACCTCCGGCGGGAGGAAGGCAAAACGGCTCTGGGATTCGAGAGCGAACAGGTGGGGCCGGTCTGGGACAACCGGACTGCCGGGGGCGTGGAGTGGCGGCTGAACACCTTTGAGGGCGATTGGCGCAAGGCCGCCGCCCGCTACCGCGACTGGATGCAGGAAAGCTACCGCCTGGGATCCAAACGGGCCTTCCGACCGGAATGGGTGGAGAATATCGCTTTTTCGGTCGGGTGGGCCGACGCCAGGCCGGAATTGCTGGATGCCCTGGCGAAACTCCACGCCCCTTCCGAAACCCTCATCCACCTTTCCAACTGGCGGAACAGCGCCTATGATGTGGACTATCCGGACTATACTCCTTCCCGCGAGGCCATCGCTTACCTCAAGAAAGCGAACGAAATGGGCTTCAAGGTGATGCCCCATTTCAACTATTTCGCCTGCTATTGGAAGCATCCGTTATATGCCCGGGTGCGCGACTGGCAGATACGGGACGCCGCCCGGAACGAGCCGCAGGGCTGGTACTGGCCTCCCGAAACGCATGATTATACGCGCATGGCTTATATCCATCCCGGCCTTGCCCTGTGGCGGCGCACCCTGGGCGATGCGGTTCGGGAAGCCTGCGCTCTCCTCCAGGCTCCGGCAGCCTTCATCGATCAAACCCTCTGCACCTGGAATACGGACAACGGCCTTGTGGAGAACATGACTACCGTGGAGGGAATGCGCCAGCTTCAGGAGGAGTTCACAGGCATACAGCCGGGCATGGTGCTGGCCGGAGAAGGGTTGAACGAGATCAGCTTCCAGAGGGAATGTTTCGCCCAGGCGCACATCCACGACGGCTGGGGCAATCTGAAACCGCATCACATCGAGGCCGCCCATCCGATCCTGTTCATTCCTCTGGGAAGGCCATACCCGGCTGGTAGGCTACTGCCACCTCACTCCTTCCGGCAAGGATGCGGACATCGGCATCGAAGTCTACCGCCGCATGGGGGCCGTCCCCGCTCTCATCTGCAACGACCTGTCCCTGATGACCCGCGACAATCCTGCCGTCCGGAAGCTGCTCGAACTGGTCAAATAACCCCGATGTCCTTATGAGGAGCGCAAGCGACGAAGCCATCTCCAGGCTGACAAAAGCACGAAGCTCTATCAGTACAGGACTTTCGCCTCCTAGGGATGCCGACGCCATATCTTGTAGGGCACGGCAGATGGCATGAAGCGGAAGTCCTATATAAATCGCTTGACAAAAACCAGTTTCAAATCTATAATATAGCCAGTAAACTTTACTGGCTATTTGTTTTGGGCAGGAGGCGCGGGATGGCTGGGGTCAGGCCGAAGATGACGGAAGAAGAATTTATGGCCCTGCCGGACGATGGATATAAAGACGAGTTGGTGGGCGGGGAGACGAGGGCAGCGCCGGCAAACTTCGAGCATGATGTCATCGGGGATCGTATCATCGCTCTATTGATGCCCTATGCCAGAGGGCGCGGGTTTGTGGCAGGGGCGCAGGCAGGATTCAGGATGCGTTCCGACAATATCCGCTGCCGGGTAGAGGAGTTGTTCTCGCTGGAGTGATTAAAACAGCACCCGTTCGTCGCCCATCCGCTTGGTCAGGCGGATGTGGTCGTAGTATTCCAGCAGGGGAACCACATATTTGCGGCTGGAGCCGATCAGGTCGCGGAATTCGCTGACGGTCATCTTGCCGCGGGCGGACAGGTGTTCCCGCACCAGACGGGCACCCTCCTCCAGAACGTCCCTGTGGAAATAGAGCTTCTCCTCCAGCTTGACCGCCGCGCCGCGCTCGGCCAGCAGCTCGAACAGCTCCTTCGCCACGCCCGGAATGGCGTTCGAGGCCCTCAAAAGGTCGTCCGGCCCCAGCGGCGAGAAGCCGCCCTCTTTCAGCAGGCTTTCCAGGCGCTCTATCGTCTCCTGATTGGAGGGAGAGAGCTTCACCTCGAAATCGTAGCGGCGCACCCGGTTCTGCTCCACCCGCGCCTGCTCTCGGGCCTCCATATCCTGGAGCGCGGCGTTGTAGAGGCGCGGCTCCGGCACGGGCGACAGGCGGGTTCGTAGATCTTCCTTATCGATCCCCAGGCGCAGGGGGAACTGCTTGTGGAAGCGGTTGATCTCGGCTCGGAGCTTGTCCTCCAGTTCGGCCATCCGGGGGCCGTGGAGCCATCGCGTTCCCATGCGGAAGGCCCGGCCCTCGCCGGCCAGGCTCTCCAGGAGGGAGGAAACCTCCCCCTGCGGCAGGCCGGTTTTGCCGGCGATCTCCTCCGGGGTCAGCGGGGCCAGGCGGGCGGCAGCCAGGGCCTGCTCCACCAGTTCCGCCGGGTCTCCCTTTTCGGCGGTTTTCAGGCGTTCCAGCACGCGCTCGTCCTGCCTGCGGTGCCTCTCCGGGTTGGCGTCCAGCACGATGCCACCTCCTAATGTGTTCATCGGGGAATATGAGCGGATCACGAAGCGGTCTTTCCGGGCGGCCACGACGGGCGTTTCCAGGCGGAACTGCGCCAGCCCCTCCTGGCCCGGCTGGAGGGTTTCGCCGTCCAGGATCACCGCGCGGCCCAGCACCTCAGCGGTTCCCAGGTAGAAGCGGATGCGGGCGCGGTTCTGGAGGGGCCGGGGAGCGTTCGGCAGCATGACGATCCGGGCGTCGAGGATGCGGGTGGCCTGGTAGCGCCCGGGCTGGCAGACCACATCGCCGCGGGCCACCTCCTCCAGATCGACCCCGGCGAGGTTGACGGCCACCCGGCTTCCGGCCTCCGCCTGCTCCTCTTTTTTGCCGTGCCGCTGGATCTGCCGGATGCGCGTTTCCCGCCCCTGCGGGAGAACGACCGCCGGGGACTCCAGCCGGATCGTTCCCGCCACCAGCGTTCCGGTCACAATCGTTCCGAAGCCGGGCATGGTGAAAACCCGGTCGACCGGCAGGCGGAACGGGGCGGAAGTGTCGCGCTGCTCCACCTCTTCCGTCATCCGGTCAATCGTCAAGGCCAGATCCTTCAGCCCTTCTCCGGTGGCGGAGGAGACCGGGATGATGGGGGCGTCGGCCAGAAAGGTTCCCTGCACGGCGGCCCGGATATCCTCGGTGACCAGTTCCAGCCAGTCCGGCTCCACCATATCGGATTTCGTGAGGGCGATGATGCCCTTCTGGGCTTCCAGGAGGCGCATGATATCCAGGTGTTCCACCGTCTGGGGCATCACCCCCTCATCGGCGGCCACCACCAGGAGGAGCAGATCGACCCCGCTCGCCCCGGCCAGCATATTTTTGAGAAACCGCTCGTGGCCGGGCACGTCCACCACCCCGGCCTGCCGACCGCTCGGAAGCCGGAAGGAGGCGAACCCGATATCGATGGTCATCCCGCGCTCCTTCTCCTCCTTGAGCCGGTCGGGGTCGGTTCCGGTCAGGGCGCGGATCAGGGAGGTTTTGCCGTGATCCACATGCCCCGCCGTTCCGATGATCAGATGCTTCCGGTCGTCCATGCGGTCTCCTTTGCGGGCGAATCGGGCGGCCCGCCCTGCCTATAATCATAATTCAATCTTCACGCAAAGGCAACCGCATTCCTCCCGCCCGCTCCGGCAATCTCGCACCGGAGGAGGCGGCGGTAGAGCCGGGCGGCCCGGTCCAGCGTTTCTGGCAAAAGATCGTGACCTTCCCCGATAGCGACCAGGGAGGCGGCCAGGGGAGGTAGAAAGGCGGCTCTCGCCAGCAGCCCGGCAAGGCTTTCCTTGTCTCCGTCCTTCAGGGCGGCTTGCTGCTGGGCGGGCAGCAGTTCCGAGGCTGTTTCCAGAGCCAGTTCGGGCGGGACTCCGGCGGAGAGCATGGTTCCGAGCGCCTCGCAGAAGAGCATGAGGGTAAACAGTCTTTGAGGTTCGTTCAGGTCGTTCCAGCTTTCGGGCGCAAGGGCGGCGGAAGGCGACAGCAGCCAGACCCGGCCTGTCCGCCCTGTCAGGTGATAGAGCTTCCATTCCTCCTCCAGCCAGTCGGCCATATAGCCCAGGGTTTCGTCCAGGATGCCCCCGATCTCGCCCACCCGGACCATCTTGAGGTAAAAGGGAGAGAGAAAATCGGGCCGGTCGGCGAAAACGACCGATAAGGGGTATCCCTCCAACAATGTGGCCTTGAGCTTGCCGTCGGCAAAGAGGGAGGGCGTCTCTTTCTCGAAAATCTCGAAGCTCCGGGCCAGGCTGACGCCGGATTCGATCAGGGCCGCAAACTTGAGGGTAAAGCGCAAGAGCGCTTTGTGGCGGTCGGTTTCCTCGGTCATGGCTTCTCTCCTTAGCGATACCGCTTTCAGGGCAGGCCGGGAATGCCGGCGGCCTCCGAGCGCAGCAGACGGCGCAGCTTCGCTCGGGCGCGGAAGATGCGGCCCTCGACGGTGGTGACCGGAACTTCGGCGAATGCGGCGATCTCCTCATAGCTGTAGCCTCCCCATACATGGAGCAGGAGGGCCAGGCGGTTGGCCTCGGGAAGATCGAGCAGCGCCTTCCGGACGATTCGCTCCCTCTCCCGACGCAGGGCCGCCTCCAGGGGGCCGGGCTGCGGGTCGGGGATCTCCCGGACGCCGGGCGAAGATTCCAGTGAGACGGGCTAGGGCCGCGAACGGCGCAGCCGACTCCGGCAGGCGTTTGTCGCGATGGCCCGCAGCCAGCCTGCGAAGGCAGTCGGCTCCAGCAGGGATGGCAGGCTCTGCCAGGCCCGCAGCAGGATTTCCTGCGCCAGATCCTCCGCCTCCTCGCGGCTGCCGGTTTTCATAAAGGCTACCGCGGACCTGTAATGCGCGGCCAGCCGGTCGAAAGCCTCCCTGTCTCCCGACCGGGCTTTTCGGATAATCGCCTCGATGTGAAATGGCTCGCTCATGTCGGAACAGTCCCCGACAATCAAGACGCCGGGGGAAGGGGAAAACTTACGGGGATTGGGCCGTATTTTGTGCGGAATGGCATAACGGGTTTTGAGGAACAGGCGTGAGGGGGAGGGCTAAAGGCATCCCATAGCAGAGACAGCCGCTTCAGGATCGACGGAATTCCATTCCGTCGATCTAAATGGAATTCCGTCGATCTAAAAAGCGTCGAGTGTTCAGCGAAGCCCGGCAAGGGTTGGATCGGCTGGTCCGCCCCTTCCTCTAATTGCCCACCCTGACCCAGAGAACCGCCCGCCCATCGGCCTGGCCGACGATATTGCCCAGGAGGTCTGTTCCATAAGCTGCCGAAGAGAGATAACTCTCCGGTAAATACTGGTGCAGGTCGACCGGCGTGAAGGAAGGCCCCTGCCAGACGATGGCGTGATTGAAGGTGAAGCCCTCCGGTGTCGGAGGTGTGGCCGCGAAGCCCACCACATTCGACAGTGAAACATCGGTAGCTTGTGAGGAGGTGAAGCCGCTCGGGTGGATGTCGGCAGCGGTGTGTCCCGGCCCCTGCCAGACAATGGCGTGAATTTCATCGTCCTCCGGCTTTCCCCAGCCCACAATCCTACCGTCGAACACCTTGACCGCCGTAGACGCCTCGAAGCCTGCCGGGTGGATGTCAACCGGCGTCCGGTTCAGGCCCTTCCAGAGGAAGGCGTGGCTGGTATAGTCCGATGTGGTGGCGCTGCCGACGATCTGAAGACCCCATATGCCCTCTGCGCTCGAATGCAGATATCCTGCGGGGTGCAGGTCGATACCAGCAGGCCAAGGGGCCGGCCAGTAATAGGCGTGCGAGATATAATCCAAGGTCTCCCAATCGTATAGAAAAGCACTGCCGGCGACAGAGAGCCCCCAGATGCCGTTAGCGTATGAGGATAAATATCCGTCCGGATGCAGATCGGTCAGTGTGTAATTCGCTCCCTTCCAGAGCATAGCATGATCAGCGAAATCAGTCCCGTTCAAACCGTAGCCTGCCACGCCTAACAGGGAAGCGTCCAGTGCATAGGAATACCAGTAATCGCCGTCTTTCGGGTGAATATCTATCATTTGGCCCGCTTCCCATGCCAGCGCATGGGGTTGATAGTCCGTTATCTCCCCCTGCCCGAAACCGGCTGCTCGCAGGCCCGAAATGGCCTGTGCCTGGGCGAGTACCTCATCCGTCGAACTCAGGAAAACTGCCTGGTACTGCTGCGCCTGAGACGATACCGGAAGGCTGACGATGAGCGCCGCAAGCAGCGCCCATAAGGCGGCAAAACAAAGCTTTCTTCTGACCGAATCCATGGTGATTCCTCCTGTGTTTGTGATGGGTAGAGCCTGCCGGAAGCAGGGCTGTTTCAAAGGTATCGATGGGGAAAGCACCATTGACACAGCCCTGCGCCAGAAGCAGGCAATCCTCACTTTCGGTCCAATTCGAGGCCGCGAAGCAGTTTCCTTCTTGTATAAAAAAGGATATTGCCGGGGAACAGGGAATAGGGAGGCCGCCGATAAGGAGGAAAAATCATGAAAATCGTTCAGATAACTTCGGGCAGAGAGTTTCGAATTCTGGAGGTTCCGATCCCTGAGCCAGGACCGGGCGAAGTCCTGATGAAGATCGAGGCGGTAACCACCTGTCCCCAGTGGGACCTGCACCTGCGCCACAATGAACCGATGTTTATCGGCCACCGATTTCACTGCCCTTACACGCCGGGCCAGCCGGGGCATGAGGCCACTGGAGAGATCATCGCTCTGGGCGAAGGCGCTGCGGGGCTGGCGGTCGGCGACCGGGTGAGCGCGTGGCGGGACGCCGGGGCGGACGTGCCGGGCTGCTACGCCCAGTACGTCGTCCACAAAGCCGCCAATGTCATCCGGGTTCCCGAAAACCTGCCGCCGGAGGCGGTTGCCCCGGTGGAACTGGCGATGTGCCTGGGATCGACCTTTCTGATGCTCAAGGAGATGAATGCCGTCAAGGGCAAGCGGTTCGGGGTGATGGGCCTGGGGCCTGCCGGGCTGGTGGCCCTCCAGATGGCCCGGGCGGAAGGGGCGTCAGAGGTGGTCGGCTTCGATTTCTCCCCGGCCCGCAGGCAGCTCGCCCTGACGCTAGGGGCGGACAAAGCCTTCGATTCCCGGGAAGACCTATCGGAGCTTTTTCCCGCCCGTCCCGCCGCTCCGAAGCTGGATTGCGGTGTGGACTGCGTGGGCCTGAAAGTTTCGGTGGAGTATATGATGGACAGGGTGAGCGATGTCCTGGCCCTCTTCGGAGTGCAGCGGGAGGACTATACCTTCGCCGTCCGGCACTACGGGGGGCTACGCCTGTGCGGGTACAAGGGGCATTTCCGCGAGGCCGCCGAATACGCCGTCGGCCTGATCGAAAAGGGCCTCCTGAACCTCGCCGCCCTTTCCACCCACCACCTGCCGCTGGAGCGGTACGCGGAGGGCATCGATCTTCTGGAAAAGCAGGAGGCCGTCAAGGTCTGCTTCTGGCCCTGGCATTAGGACGGCTCTTCCGCCTCCGCCAGCCGGTCCCGCCCGTTCTGCTTGGCCCGGTAGAGCGCGGCGTCCGTGCGCCGGAGCCAGTCCGGAGACTCCTCCCTGGGATCAAGGGTCGAGAGGCCGACCGACACCGTTATCCGCAGATCGTCCCGCTCGGGATCCAGGCGCAGCAGGCGGACGGACTGCGCCAGCCGCTCTCCCAGCGTCCGACCGGATTCGGAAGTGGTGTCGTGCAGGACGACCGCGAACTCGTCTCCGCCGTAGCGGGCGATGAAATCGCTCTTTCTCAGGAAGGTGCGGCTCATGCAGTCCGCCACTTTCTGGAGGACGGCGTCGCCCGCCGTGTGGCCCAGGGAGTCGTTCAATTCTTTGAAGCGGTCGATATCGATCATCAGCAGGCATGCCGACTGGCGGGCGAAGGTGCAGAGGGCCATCGTCCGGGTCAGGTGTTCGTCCAGGGCTTTCCGGTTATAGAGCCGGGTCAGGGGATCGAGGGCGCTCTCCTGCCGGGCCTCCTGAAGCTCGCTTCCCAGGGCCTTCAGCTTGGCCCCCAGTTCCTCGATCCGGGCGTCCTGGCGCTTCCGGCGCTCGTCCATCGCCTGGTTGATGGTGGTGATGACGCTCCAGGCTTCCCGCTTGATCTGATCGATGGCATTGGTTTCCACCACCGCCTTCAACCGCTTGAGGCGGCCCTGCACCTCGCTGTCCGAAAGGTCGTCCTCCCGGAAGGCTTCGTTGAGGCCGTGAATGAACGACCAGATGACCTGCCGCATGTCGCCCATCGCCTTGGTGACATACCGCTGCTCGTCCTTCCGGTGGGCGTTCACGAACTGCCTCACCCCGGCCCAGTCGCGCCGCTCCTCCGTCCTCGCAGACTC
This sequence comes from Armatimonadota bacterium, assembly GCA_020846535.1. Lineage (GTDB taxonomy): Bacteria > Armatimonadota > JADLDR01 > JADLDR01 > JADLDR01 > JADLDR01. Next base: position 65,553 of record JADLDR010000039.1, read on the forward strand.
CTCCGCCCCGGGCCGGGGTCGCGCCCCCTTGACCAGCACGTGCAAGGCCCACTTCTCGCAAATCTCCTGCACCCCCCGGGCATCGATCTCCTCCAGGTCGAAAGAATATCTCCCCAGCGCCCGCAGCGCCGCCCCCACCGTGTCGATAGCCGCATCCATCTCCTTCATATCCCGCTTTTCGGAAGCTGAAGGCTTTGCGGCGGAATCTTCCGCAGGCACGCTGTCTTCCCGGACCGCTTTTTTCTTCAAATTCCAGATCATGCGTCTCTCCAGTGGCAAACCGTTCTCTTTCTCTGATATTATCGGCATCCTCGCCGTAAGGTGTAGGGCCGAAGCGAAAATTCCTCTTGCCTGCCGGGGCGAATTCGATGTATACTGTTTATGATCGGGGAAGACTTCCTCGATATTTCGCTTTTTGTGTGTGCAAGGGCGGGTCGCCCCTACATAAGTGCCCCGCCTGGGGAAGGAATATCCTATGACTGGACGAAGGATGGCGAGGAGATTTCAGTTGGCGTTATCCCTTGCCGTCATCGCGCTTTCCGCCCTATCTTCAGAGGCGCAGCAAGCCGGGATCATGGTTCCTTTCTCTCCTGCGGTCTGGCAGCCGGACGGGGCCGATGCGCGGTGGCTGGAGCCTGCGGAAGCCGGAGAACTGGAGACCAACGCCCATTATATCCGCGCCCCTCGCCCGGGGCAGCCTTACGAGGAGTGGAGGGCTTCTCTCAAAAGGCTTCGCCGGGAAGCCCGCGACGGCAAGCCTCCTTCTGCGGTGCATGTGGACTTCAGGGGAACCCGGGCGTGGACGCGGCTGAAGGCGGAGGCCGGGCAATCGCTCTCCCTGGAGCCGGGTGAGGAGATATCCCTGTCATTCGAGGCGCGGTGGCTATCGGGCAATCCTCAGATCGGCTTTGCCCTGGATTATCTGAGCCTCCGGACAGGGCAGTGGGCTGGTTGGTCGGAAGTATTCGCCTCTGTTCGCATCCCGCAGGACGGACAGTGGCATGCGCTTGGCGTTTCCCTGAAGCTACCCCGCTTCGACCGGCAGAGCCTGTGCGCCGTCCCGATCATCGGCCAGGACGCCACCTTTAACCCTGCGGTCGGCGTCTGGGAGATGCGGGCTGTCACGCTCAGGATGAAAAGCACACCTCCGCGCATTCAGACGGCGCGAAAGATCGAACAGGCGGCGGCCCGGGCGGCAAAAGGGCTAGATTTATCCATATACAGCCGCCCCGATATGGCCTGGGTGACGCGGAATTTCACCTGCTACTTCGTCTTCGCTTACGACCGGAACCTTTATGACCGGGAGAAGGGCCGCTACCGGGTAGACGCGCTGCTCGATGATCTGGAGCGGCGGTTCGGGGGAGCGGATTCGGTGGTACTCTGGCAAGCCTACCCTCGGATCGGGGTGGACGAGCGGAACCAGTTCGACTTCTACCGCGACATGCCCGGCGGCCTGGAAGAGGTGCGCCGGGCCGTCTCCCGCTTTCGCCGGCGCGGTGTGAAGGTTTTTATCGATTACAACCCCTGGGACACCGGAACGCGCCGGGAGCCGGTTCCCGATGAGGTGGCCCTGGGGAAGCTGGCCAAGGCTCTCGGTGCGGACGGCATCTTTCTGGATACGATGACCGCCGCCCCGGATACGCTTAGAAGCGTCATCGATTCCTTCCGGAAGGGCGTTGCCTTCGAGCCGGAGGGCAGTCCGGGGGTCGAACAACTGGGCGTTTGCAGCGCGTCCTGGGCGCAGTGGCTGGCGGACTACCCGGAGCCGGGCGTGCTGCGCCTCAAATGGATCGAACCCCGGCACATGCAGCACCAGATACGCCGCTGGAATGCAAGCCACCGGGAGGAGATCGAAGCCGCCTTCTTCAACGGCAGCGGAATGCTCGTCTGGGACAACATCTTCGGCACATACAATCCCTGGAATGAAGAAGACAGCCTGGCCTGGCGAAAAGCATCCCCCATTTTGAGAGCGTTCGACAAGGAACTGGCCTCGGAACGCTGGGAACCCTGCCTGCCTGCTCTGCAAAAAGATGTCTTTATCAGCCGATGGCCGGGCGAGCATGCCGACCTCTACCTGATCGTCAATCGGGCCGGCGGCGATATCACTGGGCCGGTTTTGCGCCTCCCCTCAGCCGGGCCGAAGGCCCGAGTGTTTGACCTGTGGCGGCAGGAAGAGATACCCGCCGCTGCCGATGGAGCCGTTCGGGTCCCGCTGGGCCGATGGGGAGCGATTGCGGTTGCCCATGATCCTATCGGTCTCCGCCAGGCGCAGGCGGCTATGCCGAAGGCCGATCCTCCGCCCCGGGACGTATACAGGGAAACGAAGCCGCACACACCGAAGCCTGTGTCGAGGACCGCTCCCCCCGATAGCCCGCCCCCCAATATGGCGCTGATCCCGCGCAGCTCGATTTATATGAGGATTCAGCACGAGCGCCGCGAGTGCGGCTGCTATCCCGACCCGGGAACCCCTCCCGAAAGGGAGGGCTATTTCCTGTTCGGGTCGGCCTGGAACGAACCGCTCATTCACGACTACGGCCCGGTCGAGGTAGGGCCGTTCTGGATCGATGAGTGCCTGGTAACCAACGGCGAATACGAAGCCTTTCTGAAAGCTACCGGCCACCGCCCCAGAGATCCCACCAACTTTCTGAAACACTGGCCGGGCCGGAAATGCCCTCCTGCCCTCCGGGACCATCCGGTGGTCTACGTCGACCTGGAGGATGCGCGGGCCTATGCGAAGTGGGCCGGGAAGCGGCTGCCCACCGAGGAGGAGTGGCAGCGGGCCGCCCAGGGAAGCGATGGCCGAAAATGGCCGTGGGGCGATACCTTCGATGCGGCCCGGTGCAGCCCCCCGGGGAAGGGAACTACCCCCGTGAGAGCCTTTCCAGGAGGGCGCAGCCCCGTAGGCTGTTACGATATGTCAGGCAATGTCTGGCAGTGGACAGAAAGCGAGCGCGATGACGGCCACACCCGATACGCCGTTATCCGGGGCGGCAGCCACTTCCGGGCCGAGGGAAGCGTCTGGTACGTCCAGGGCGGGCCTCAGCCGCTGGACCGGCACACCAAAATGATCCTGATGTATCCCGGGCTGGACAGATGCGCCACCATCGGCTTCCGGTGCGTCCGGGACGCCGACCGCTAAAAAAGAGGCCGGAGCGATTTCGCCCCAGCCCCAAACGAATTATAGAGGTGGAAAACTCACAAGAGTATCGTGTTCCGCTATAACTTACGAAGAAATCCGCCCTCCGGTTCCCGGAAAAGCTGCCGGATGAAATAGTTTCGCATTACTAAAGACAGTCTGGCAGAAAGGAGAGCAGGCGATGTCCCCACTCGGCAGGATCGGAGCCGTCGTCGCCCTGATTGCAGCCATAGGCGGCAGTATGATGGCCGGGCAGGAATCCCCGGAAACGCCTCTGGCGCTTCAGCCAGAGCGCCGCTATCAGGTGATCGAGAATTTCGGGGCTTCGGACGCCTGGAGCATGGATCCCATCGGTCGGGAATGGAGCCTCGAAAACAAAAACCGGCTGGCCGACCTGCTCTTTTCCCGGGACAAAGGTATCGGCCTCTCCCTCTGGCGCTTCAACATCGGCGCGGGCAGCCGTTGGACGGACGGGAATTCCCTGTGGGATCCCTGGCGAGGGGCGGAAGCCTTCAAGCGTTCCGAAGACTCGGCCTATAACTGGACCCGCCAGGCCGGACAGCAGTGGTTCCTGAAGGCCGCCCGGGACCGGGGCGTGAGGCAATTCCTCGCCTGCGCTTACAGCCCTCCCGTCTGGATGACCGCCAACGGCCACGCCTATTGTGACGCCCGCACCGGCTCGACGAATCTGAAGCCCGGCTCCGAAGGCGCGTTCGCCCGTTACCTGGCCGATGTCCTCGCCCGCTTCGCACGCCAGGGGATGCCGTTTCAATACCTCAGCCCGGCCAACGAACCTCAATGGGCGTGGGAAGGCGGGCAGGAGGGCTGCCGCTACAACAACGCCGACCTGAAGCGGCTCATCCGGGCCGTTCATGGGGAGGTCGAGCGCCGTAAGCTTCGCATCGGCCTCATGGTTCCGGAATCCGGCGATATCGGGGCGCTCCTGGACGATGACCTGGCCCGGGAGTGGTCGGGCAAAAGCGGCCCGGAGGCGGTCTACAGCGCAGGCTTCAACGGTCGCGGCCAGGGCAAATACCGGGAATACATCAAGGATCTGCTGGGAGACTCCGAACTGCGAAAGATGCTGGGCCGCCGCATCTGCGCCCACTCCTACTGGACGGACGCCGATCTGCAGTGCCTCAGCGGCCTGCGGGCGCTCCTCCGCCGGAACCTGGATCGTTACGTCCCCGGGATCCGCTACTGGCAGACCGAATACTGCGTCATGGAACACGGGCGCGATTCAGGAATCGATACGGCCCTTCGTGTGGCAAAAGTCATCCATTACGATCTGACCGCCGCCTCCGCTTCGGCCTGGCACTGGTGGCTCGCCGTCTCGCCCGCCGATTATAAGGACGGCCTGATCTATACAGACTATCGCACGACCGGCCGGCAGACGATCCTTCCCACCAAAACCCTGTGGGCGCTGGGCCACTACAGCCGCTTCCTCCATCCCGGCTCCCGGCGGATCAGCCTGGAGCCTTCCGAAGACCGGGGACTTCTGGCCTCCGCCTACCGGCTCCAGCCCGGAAACCGGCTGGCAATCGTCCTGGTCAACACCGGCTCCGCCGACCGGCGGGTCCGCTGGAGCGGCATCGGGCCGGGCCGCTCCTTCATCCCCTGGGTAACCTCCTCGAAAGAAGATTTATCCCCGCAGCCTGCCTTCCTATCCGGGCTACCGTATCGCATCCCGGCCCGGTCCATCGCGACACTGGTGGAGAAATAGAGGACGGCCCGGCGCGTATATACTTTCGCATCGACGGCATATGCAGGTGAAACGGGATGCAGCGCGAATATTTCATCCCATGGAATCACCTTTAAGGAGCAATCGCAATGAAACGGGTGGTGATTGTAGGGGGAGAAACGCATATCGGTGAAGTGACCGGAGCCGCCGGGCTGGAAATTGTCGGGGCCGCAGTGCGGGCCGACCTGATGGATCGAGCGCGGGAGCGGTTCGGGGGGCTGGTGACCGACGATTATCATGGGCTGCTGGAGGCGGCCCGGCCCGATATCGTCGCTGTCGCCAATGAAAACGACCTCAAAGCGGAAGCGGTGCTGGCGGCCCTGTCCGGCGGCATGGATGTGATCGTCGATAAACCGCTGGCGCTCCGGCTGGAAGATCAGGAGGCCATTGAAAATGCGCTTGCGGCGCATCCCCGGCGCAGGCTGCTGAACCTCCTGACTCTCAGGGGGAGTCCTGCCTGGCGCGGGATCCGGGATGCGGCCTCCGAAGGCGTGATCGGCGCTCCGGTTTTCTGCCATGTCCGTATGGCCGTGCGGCTCGACAGGGAGAACCGGCCCCCCTGGTTCCTGGACTGCCGCCAGTCCGGGGGCCTTTTCCTCGACCTTCTCATCCACGGCCTGGATATGGTGGAATGGTGCATGGGCCGGAAGATCGCGGCGGTGACGGCCCGGACCGGCAACCTGAGTTGCCCGGAAGATACGTGGCTTCGGGATCATGCGGCGGTCTTCTGCGAAATGGAAGGCGGCGGCACCGCCGTGGTGGAAGGTCAACGCCTGCTGCCGGACACCAAGGGCAGTGACTACAGGATGACTCTGGTGGGAACCAAGGGCTATGCCGATCTCGTCATGGGCGGCCCGGTCACCGTCACCAGTGCGGAGGCCGCCTCGCAAGCGATGACGGCCCTGCCTCAGGCGCGTTCGGTTGTCGAGGACTGGCTCGAAGGCGGAAACCTCGTGCCGCAGGACGCCTCCCTGCGGGCCAACCGCCTGGCGATTCTGGCAACCATCTCTGCCGAGAGGCAGGAGCGCATCGGGACGCTCTGACGCCGGCAGCCGGGAGGGAATATGAGCGATTTCACCGTTGCTATCGCGCCCTGGAAAGAGAACGCGGCCTTCGTCTATTCCGTCACCTATGACGAGGCGACCATCGACGTCCTCACGAACGTCTATCCCATCCATCAGGAATATGATATGCCCGGCCACGTCTGCGCGGTGAGCGGCTATCTGGGAACCGAGCGGCTTTACCGGGGCACATCCATGCGAGAAATTTTCCACATGAGCGCAGAGCAGCTTCACTTCCTGATCGCCCGCGGATGGACGGTCAGCAGCCATTCCCACAGCCACCCCCCGACCGGACAGGAGGGCATCGATCTCGATATGGAGGTGCAGGTCAGCAAATGGGAGCTGGAAAAAGCGACCGGCTCGCCCGTACGGCTCTTCACCTACTGGAACGACCTGGCCCTTTTCGACCGGATCCTCCCCCATGCGAAAGCCGCCGGTTATCTGGGCGCTTTAAGCATTGGCTATCCCTTCAATACCCCGGATTTCGACCGATGGAATATCGCCCGGGGAACGCTGGGGCGCGATCTGGAGGGATGGCTGGAGGAGCCTCTGGTATCCTTATACAGCCACAGCCGGGACGCCTTCCCCGGGAAACTGACACGGGAAAAGACTGCGGGGCGCTGGCTGGTCGATATCACCCATATCGTCGCCCACCGCCTGCCCCGGGCCTGCCCGGAAAGCCTCTGGAACCGGTGCAGCACGCCCGATATCCTGGAGTCCCGGCTCCAAGAGGTTCGGGCGCTCTGGGGCGACCGGCTCTGGGCCGCCGTCCCTGAAGCGGTTCTCGACTACGCCCTCATGCGCCGCGCCGCCCGACTCGCCGTGCAAAGGGTTTCTCCGGAGTGCTTTACCTGCACGGTCTCGCTCGACCCCGTGCCGGAAGCGGTATCGCGCCGGGAATTGACCTTCCGGGCCGATATCCCCTGGCAGCGGGCCGAAATCAACCGGGGAAAGGTTTCGGCCTTTATGCAGGAGGGTCTCCTGACCTGGACAGCCGAAGCGCGAGACGGAACGCAGTTCGCCGTCCGGGCGGCATAAGGGGCAGCCGATCCATGAACTCCGATCCACCCTCTCTTCCCGAGGGCGTTGCCGCGCCCTACGACTGGGCGCTGGCGCAGATGCGGGTCCCGGAGGCCCATCGGGTGACTCGGGGCAGCCCGGACGTTGTGGTGGCGGTTATCGATCTCGGATACCGGCCCCATCCCGACCATCGGGGCCGTCTCTGGGTCAATCCGCGCCCGGAGGAAGGCGCGCTGCACGGCTGGGACTTTGCCGACAATGACGCCACCCTGGAATACCGCGGGCCGGGCGAAGCGGATTCGGTCTATTTCCGGGGCCATCACGCCTTTATTGTCGGGGAGGTGGCCGCCGTCACACCCGCCTGCCCGATCATGATCCTGAGGGTGGGCTATCTGCCCGGTCAGGGGGAAAGCTGGCCCCATGCGGTGGATTACGCCGTCCGGCACGGAGCGCGGGTGATCGTCATGCCGCACGGCTACATCCAGGGCCACTGCCTCTCCGGCACTCCCTATTTCTACCAGGGCACCGACTTTGGCTATCCTTTCGATAACCCCGCTCTCAAAGAGTCCTGCGATGCGGCCTCCGCCGCGGGCTGCCTGATCGTCTCCGGGGTGTCCGACAACCGGGGCAGGCGGGCCGTATTCGCCTCCTCGGCCTTCGAAAGCGTCATGGCGGTCGGCTCCGCAAGCCGCCGCGGCAGGGCCGCCGATATCGCGCCCTCCTCGGATTACGTGGAGGCGGCGGCCCCGGCGGGCCAGCGTTCCCCGGAAAGCCCCGCAGAACAGATCTGGGGAACCGGCGGAGACGGCCGGTACATTCCGTTCGAGGGCGGCTGCATGGCGGCAGGCTTCGCCGGAGGCGCGGCGGCCTTGGTGATGTCCCGCTATCCCGGCCTGGATCCCTCGCAGGTCCGCCAGATCCTCCGCAATACGGCCAGAGGACGCGGCTGGAACCCCTACCTGGGACACGGCCTTCTGGATGCCGCCGCCGCAGTCGGACTCACCTCCGGGCAGATGGAGAAGCGCGTCGCCGTCAGGCCCGCCGCACGGCTGCGGCAAACCTCAAAGGGCCTCCGTCTGGCTCTGGCCCTCGAAAACCTGAGTGCCTTCGACATCGGGCGGGCCGTCCTCGCCCTCTATGCCGGCGACCCCACGTGCCCCGCCGACGCTCAGGCTTCCTTTACCTCCCCCGCCGAACTGCAAGTCAGACAGATCGAACACACCTGCTGCGCGATACCCGGCCTGGAGGCAGTGACAGCCACCCTTCCGCTTCCCGAAGAGGCCCTATCCCGGCCTCTCTACGCTCAGGCGTTCGCCTGCGATGCAGGCGCGCCGGGAGATTGTTGTACGGTGAGGATTGCGATAGGAGGGAGAACGCCAGGGGCGGCGAAGTCGTTGATAGCCGGCAGGGGCCGGGCCGTCGCGGGCAACCCGGCAGGCGGCCCGGCCCCTGCACCCGAAATAACGGAGCAAGCCCATTCTCTCTTGACGGAGCGTGAGTTATAAAGAACGCCAATGTGCGGAAGTCACTCCTGTCCCTGTCCTTATGGTCTCTGGCGTCTGCCGGAGGGTTTCTTCTGTCGTCCGCGCTGTCCGGGATCCCGTCCCTGCCGTCCGGACTCACTGTCTCTTTTCTGGTCGCTCTCCTCGCGGCGACGATGGCCGCCACCGAGATTGTCGTGCTGATGAGCTTTGTGTGGCCTGCCGGCGACGGCCTTCTGTCGGAGGGATCATGCTGGGGCGCATCTTCCGTCTGGTGGGCGGTATGGCGGTCCTGATCACGGTGGCTTACGGCCTGGGGCAGGCGAAGAGTTTCGGGCAGTTCTTCGCGCTCTTCGGCGGGATGATCCTGGGATGGTCTTTCCAGGCTCCGGTCAGCGGCTTTGCCGCCTGGATCCTGGTCTCCGTGAAACGCCCCTTCCGGCCCGGTGATCGCGTCCAGTTCCCCAACCTGAGACTTACCGGAGATGTCCACGATATCGGGCCGATGTATGCCATGCTCGATCAGGTCGGCGGCACCATCGGGAGCGAGGAGGCGGTGGGGCGCTACATCCTGATGCCGGTCGGTCCGAGGCGGACCAGAAGAAGGCCCGCCCGCGCGATCCGGACGCCGGGCGGGATCGGGACCTGGATCTGGCCCTGAGCCGGAACCCGCGCCCGAGCCGGAATCCCGACATGATCGCCGAGTTATCCGCCAGCATTGCCGAGAGGAGCCTGCTCCAGCCGATTCTGGTGCTGCGTAATCCGGCTGACGACGGTTACGATATCATCGCAGGCAACGCCCGCTACGAAGCCTGCCAGCAACTGAGATGGAACACCATCCCGGCCATTGTCTGCGAGCCTTCCGGCGTCGAAAAGTGAGAGCCGGAACCGCCGGGACAGCTTATATGATTTCCAGGGCGTCCCGGTCCGGCAGCGGAGGGAACGGGACCGTCGGCAGGCATTGATACCAGCAAGTCACCGAAGCGATATCGTCCTGAAGCGCAAGATACCGGCCACCGTCCCGCCATCCCAGGGCCTGGATCGTCACTTTCAGGCCCTGCCGGAAGCGGATCGGCTCCAGGATGTGCCAGCGATACATCGAACACCGCTGACGGTGGGGGACTCTCCGTCCCCATCGATAAAAAACTTGATCTCTCCTTCACCCCACCAGCCGTTATTGTTGACACCCCAGGACAGATAGGCACCCACATATTGCCCCTGGCCTCGCAGTCCCTCGGCGATCACGTAGGGAGTTTTATAGGGCAGGGGATTGGCCCGGCGGAACTGCGCGTAAAAATAAGCCGCATCATCGGGCACGTCGGTCAGCGCATAATTGATCTGATAATAACAGGCCATCGCCCGGTGATGCCGGTTTTTCAGGGTGATCCGGCAGCGCCTCCGGAACGGCATCTCCCAGAAGCAGATGTAGCCTCGATTGGGGCTGACGGCTATCGGCAGGGAGACGACCTGTGCCTACTGCCCCCAGCCCGACACAAAGAAATCCGCGCTCGGACGCTCCCCTGAAGGAACGTCCTGATCGTCCCAGTAAATGCGCAGAATATAATGCCTGCTGAGCGGCCCCATGCGGGCCACGTCCCCGCTGAGCCATATCGACTGGACGCTCCCGGCCCCTCTATGTCGGCCAGGGTGTAGGTGCGACCGGCTTCGATCACCACACTGGGCGACACCTTCCAACCCTGCCCGAGATCCCGGGCGCATCCGGCCCCGGTTCCCTCGGTCGCCATCCCGCCGCGGCCTTTCTCCCCGGTGGGATTCTCGGCGCTGATCGAGCGGGTTTCCGCTTTCGAGAGACGCGCCAGATTTTCCAGATGCATACCCAAGCCGTTGAAATCCATCGTCTCTACCCCCTGGAATTCTCGATCATCTCCCTATTTGCAGTTGCCGTCCGCAATCCTTCGTGTGGTTTGAAAGAGGATTCCAGGGCATCTTCCCGAACATCACCCTATTCGTGGACGGAAGCCGCGCTGCGGCACAGGGCGGCGTCCGGACCGCCAGGTCCGGCCCGCCCATCAAGGAGGTATTCCTCTAATGAAAGCGGTCAGGCTACTCGGCCGCCGGCAGGTGGCCCTTCAGGATTATCCGGATCCCCGGCCCCAGGACGGGCAGGCGCTGGTGCGAATTCGCGCCTCCGCCCTCTGCGGCAGCGAAATGCATGCCTACCGGGGCGATCACGCCCTGGACGGCAATCCGGGCCACGAGCCGTCCGGCGTTGTGGTCGATGCCAGCCGGTCCCGGCGCTGGCGCGACGGCGACCGGGTCGGGATTCATGCCGTCTGGGGGTGCGGGGCCTGCCCGTGGTGTACCCGGGGCATCTACACCTTCTGCGACCGTCTATCAGGCTGCCCCGGCGCTCACGCCGAACTGATGGCGGCCCCGGATCACGTCTGCGTTCCCTTGCCTGACGACATTCCCTTCGATGTGGGTGCCCTGCTCGCTGGCGATGGCCTGGGCGTACCGTACCACACCAGCAGGCGGCTCGCTACACGTGGCGGGGATACCGTGGCCGTGGTGGGATGCGGGCCTATCGGCCTGGGGAGTGTGCTGCTGCAATCGTTCTTCGGGGTGCGGGTGATCGCTCTGGACAGATCCCGGGACCGTCTGGAGATGGCCCGCCGCCTGGGAGCGGCGGAAGCCCTTGATGTTTCGGCAGACGATCCCGTGCGGGCCGTGCAGCATATGACGCAGGGGCGGTTAGCCGAAGCGGTAGTCGAGGCTACCGGCAGGCCGGAAGGCTTTGCCCTGGCGCTCCGGCTGGTCGGAAAGGCCGGCGCGGTGGCCTGCAACGGGGAAAACGCCGAGGTGACGCTCCATGTGGGCAGCGATCTGATCCGCCGCGATATTACCGTGTTCGGAAGCTGGTTCTACCACTACCGCGAGTATCCGGAGATGCTGGAGTTGGTGCGGCGGGGGCTGGCCGTGCAGGACCTGATCACCGCTCGCTACCCGCTGGCGGAAGCGCAGCAGGCTTATGAGGACTTCGCCGCCCTCCGTACGGCCAAGGCCATTCTGGAACCCTGATCCGGTGCAGCAGCCATGCCTGCTTCTGAAGATATGTTGATCTCCACATACGAAAAGCCGAGGATCGGGTTCGCTCCTACGATGAGGCGGCTTACCTGGCGGCGGTCCAGCGTGGTCGTGGGCATCTGGTCAAGCATGGCGGTTCCCTCCTGTGCCTGTTCCGGTTTTTGCATGGCGCGTCGCGCCGTAGGGCAGGACGGCGGCCCGAACAATGCCGGGACATCTCACGGGCTCAGTTTCTGCACTGACGGCCCTTTTCCTTGCAGGGGCCTGCGTTCGTTGCATTCAAAAGGCCGCCGAAACACGGCGGGTCGCTTTCCCGGCGGAAATCACGGGCGGGAAAAGGATCTGGGCGTCCGACCTCGAATCCTGAAGCCATGAAAACCATCGCATTGATCATGGCCTTATCGGCCCTAACGGAGAGAAGCGTGAGTGCCGCCGATGAACGCTTCACCTGCAACGGTGGCCCCCTGTCGCGTGTCGATTTTTCGTATGCCTTTGCCACACTCCACCGACTGACCGTCGAGCCGCCCGATGCCAGCGACCGCACCCTGCTGGATATGGAGAGTGGCAGCCTGATGATGGCCGCGGATTCGATATCGATGCCGGATGGATCTTCGACGGCCTCGGCTACAAACACAAAGGGTCCTTCTCCCCGGCTGTCTGCCGGGAACTCCTCAAGCCCGCCCATAAACTCATCTGCGACTGCTTCAAAAGCCGGGGCAAGCCGATGCTCCTGCATAGCTACGGCTATGTATCGGACTTCGTGCCGGAGTTTATCGATGCCGGTTTCGGCTACCTCCAGCCTCTGGAGGTGAAGGCAGGCAACGACCTGCTGGCTTTGAAGAAAGCATACGGAGACCGGCTGGCGTTCGTGGGAGACATCGATGTGCGCGATGGCATATCCCGACCCATCGGTGATCGAGCGTGAAATCGCCGCCAAAATCCCGTGCGCCAAAGAGGGCGGCGGCTATATCTATTATTCGGACCATTCCGTGCCGGACAACGTCAGCTTCGCCCCGTATCGCCGCGTGATGGAACTGGCGGCGCAGTACGGCAAGTATTGACGGCGGCGCTTCCCGGAATGCCGGGTAAGCGTTCATCCATTGAGGCGTTGACGATAGCTCGTCAAGCCGAACGACAGGCCGGATGGGAAACGACATCCTGCCGACAGGAGGCCATTCGTCTATGGACAATCGTTACCGCATCGCCCCGCCGGTCATTCCCCGGGAGGATATTTCCGGCCCCACCGGAGCGCGCCTGCTGCGGCTCATGCGTATCCAGGTGGAGCGCGACGCCGCATGGCTGAAGGGGCTGCTGCGCGATGTTGACCCGCAAACAGGTGCGTTTCCGATCCCGCCCCTCGGAGAGTCGACATGGCCGAGCCATACGCTCAATCACGTCTGCGGCTGCGCCTATATGCTGGCGGCGCTGGCCCTCTTCGACCCGTCGGAGGAGCCGATTCCAGGCCTGGACGGGCGCGGCCCGGCTGAGTGTGCCCTCGCCCTGATCCGCTCCGGGACCGCCTCCCACCCGATCAGCGGTTCGGCCCTGGCCCGGGAAGATCTCTGGTGGCTCGAAGGCAACCGGCGCATCCACGCGCTGCGGCTGGAGCATTCACTGGGCATGGGAGCCTGGCTGCTCTGGAACAGGCTCGATCCGGAAACGCAGCGATTGCTGGCGCGGATGCTGGAATATGATGCTGACCTCTTCAACGATCTGGCTGCGCCGACGCAGTGCCATGACGACACCCAGGCCGAGACCAACGCCTGGACGGCAGGCGGCCTTGCACTCGCGTGCTGCATGCTCAAACAGCACCCGCACCGGGAGACCTGGCGGCAGCGCGCTCTGGAATGGATGCTCAATTCCTTCTGCACGGAGGCCGACTGCCTCAGCGAGCGTATCGTCGACGGCAGGCCGCTGCAGGAGTGGCTGCACGGCTCCAACACCTTCCCCGACTATACTGTCGAGAATCATGGCATCATCCACCCCATCTATATCGCCGCCTATTCCGAAAAGGTGCGGTCTGCGGTCTGCTACGCCCTTGCCGGGGAGCCGGTTCCCGAAGCGGTGGCCTTCAACGCCGACCGCACCCTGGACACGCTCCTGCGCCTCAACCAGCCTGATGGCGACCATCTCTACCCACAGGGGTGCGACTATGGCATCAGCCGCCGCCTGGACTCCTTTCTCCAGGCATGTAATGTGATCCCATTAAGGCCCGACCCTTTGCGCGAGGCCGCTTTCCTGCGGTCCCTGTCGAGCCTGGAGGCGATGGCCAAGCGCCGCCCCGGGCTGCGCTTGGCCAGCGAACACGAATTCCCCTTCGACCTCGGCATCGTATGGGGGCTGACCGAAAACTACATGATGCGCCGACTGTTCGGCAGCCCGGCAGAGGCTTTCGGCGAGCGGGAGGCGAACGAGGCGCTTGCCGGGGTGCATTTTTCCGAAGGCGGGCGCTTCATCCTTCACCGCACCCCGGATACCCTCTCCTCCTTCAGTTGGCACGCGGCCCTGGATCCGCCCGGCTGCATGGGCCTGACCTTCGGCCTCGACCGGGATGTGCTTTGCAGCCCCCTGCTGCCAGGCAGTTGCCTGGGCGCGCTTGTCGGGGCCGGCGAAGGAGCCTCCCCGATGCGGCTCGTCTGGCAGCAGGTCAGGCCCTGCCGGGACGGGTTCGGCGTGATGCTGGGCCTCGATCTGTGCGGGGGAAAGGTTCGCCAGCATTCGGCCTTCGTCTCTTTGCCGAACAGCTGGAGCGTCTACCTGGAGGAGCGGGCGGCCTTGCAGCCGGTGACGCTGGAATCGGCGCAGAGCGGGCGCATCGCCATCTACGACGACACCCGGTGGCCCTTCCAGGACGCCCCGCGCGCATTTTACGGGGAAGAAGGGCGACTCGATCCGGAGTCTGCGATGCTCCACCCGGGCGGATGGCTGAACATCGACGACCGGCAGGGCTATGCCGCCCTCGGGTCGCGTGGCGTTCGCATCGAGAGATTCCCCAGCCAATACGCCACACGCATTCTTTCCTTCCCCACAGCGCCTTCACAGACGACCGCCTATGCCGCCGGGGACCGGATCGGCGCGTTCGCCCTGGTGACCTGCCCGCATCACTCTCGCGAGCGGACGGAGGCGCTCTCCCGCATCCTTTCGGAACGGGGCTGGGCGCTCGATGAGGCCGGCGCTCTGGCGGTCATCGCTGGCGGCTGGCGAGTCCATGCTGTCTTCGATGCGCGGCATCGGATGCTGCGCTCAGGCGGCCCGGTCGTCGAGATGCCGCCGTTCAGTGTCGGTTATACAGCCACAGGAGAAAAACTGCCATGACATCGCTGTGGATCACCGCCGGAGCGATGGGCATTATCGTCCCGGCGGCCTTTTCGGCGGCCCGGGACGGGACGATGACTCTGGCGCGAAACGGCCAGCCTGCCTGCGCCATTGTGACCGCAGAGACCCCCACCCCTGCCGCCCGCCTGACGGCGCTGTAGATTCAATAGATCATAGGGGCGCTGGTTCCGGTGCGGACCGATCAGGAAAAGGCCGATGGGCAGCGCATCCTGGCGGGCGAAAGCGAGGCCACCTGCGAACTGGGCTTCAGAGGGGCGGATTTCGCCCCTCAGGAATACGGGATCGCCTTCCAGCCTCAGGCGATGATTCTTATCGGTCGGGACTGGATCGATACCGAGGCCAATCGGAGAGCGCAGGGGCGCGATATCGGCAGCCTCACCTTGCAGAGCTTCCGGCAGCGTATCGGCTACTGGAAGACCGTCGGCTATCCGGAGCGCAGTGTCGGAGAGATGGAACTGCCGGGCGTCTACGACGATCATGGAACCTGTTGTGCGGCCTACGATTTCCTGGAGCGGTTCTGCGGGGTGCGCTGGTACGGCCCGAGAGAGGTGAATATCGTCCGGCCTTCCCGGAAGACCCTGACGATCCGTGGAAAAGATGTCAGGCGGTCTCCGGCCCTGAAGCACCGGAACGCCCTGTCGATGGCGAGCTGGCCTTTCATGCAGAAGCAGTGGGACATCCCATCCGCTCCGGAGCTTTACCTCTACTGGCGTCGCCTGAGGCTGGGCGGCGAGCCGTGGACGGCCAATCACACCATCTTTCCCCAGACCGTCAAAACCGTGTTCAACGATCCGGAATATCAGGCCCAGGGGCCGGGGCGCAGCTCGCAGATCTGTTATTCCCATCCCGAACTCGTGGAGCGGCTGGTGCGGGAAGCCCGCGACTTCTTCGGCGGGAAGCCTCTGCCGGAAGGGCTGAAGGCCATAGGCGACTGCTTTGCCATCGTCCCGGACGATAATGCACACTGGTGCGCCTGCGACCGGTACCAGGCGCTGCGAGCGCAGGGAAAGGATGCCGACACAGGGTAGTTCAGCAGCGGAACGGTCAGCGACTACTGGTTTTCCCTGGTGAATGCGGTCGCTCGACAAGTCCGAAAAACCCATCCCGACCGCTATATCGCCACCCTGGCCTACTGGCTCTATGCCTATCCGCCCCGCACGATGGACATCGAGCCGAATGTCTCCGTCTCTCCCTGCCTCCTTGTCTGCTACTACCCCAGCCATCCCGGGATGCGCAACAACGACACGAAACTCTACCAGGAGTGGCTCCGAAAGGCCAGAGGCCCGATGTTCCTCTGGGTCTACTACCATCATCCGATGGAAGCCGCCCTGATCCAGGGCTGGAAGTGCTTCCCCAATGTCATGGTTCATGCTTCCGCCCGGGCGGCACAGCGGTTTGTCGCAGACGGGATCCGGGGCGTCTTCCTGTGCGGGGAGCGTGACCAGCTTGAATACTATGTGCTGATGAAGCTCCGGGACAATCCCCGCCAGGATGTCAACCGAATCATGGACGAGTTCTTCAAGATCTACTTCGGGGCAGCCGTCGCGCCGATGCGCGAGTTCTACCGCCGCATCGAGGCCGTCGCCTGCAACCCGGAGGACTACCCGCCCGATTACCAGGGGCCTGCCGAGCGGATCGCCTGGGAACACCTGGGAACGGCCCGCCGGATGGAGAAACTGGGGGCGCTGATGGCGGAGGCGCAGCGCCTGGCGGCTACCGACCTGGAGAAGAGGCGCGCAGCCCTCTGGTATGAAGGCTTCTGGCAGTGGATGGCCGAGGGCCGCGCCCAGTACCTCCGGAAGCAGCCAGCCCCCATTGAAAAGGCTAAGACTTCTCAACGGACAGGAGATGTCTGCCACATTCCCTGAACTTCGAAACCTTCTGTAATATGATCCAGGCTTCGGCCTGCATATCCTTGCGAGGGTAAAGCCCGAAGCCATCTCCAAACTCACAAAAGCCCGAAGCTCTTTTGATATGTGTAAGACTGGAGATTACCGCGTCGCTTCGCTCCTCGCAGACTGCATCGACTATACTGCCTGATGGTTGGCGTTACGCTGGAGATTGCCTTATCGCTGTCGCTCCTCGCAATGACATGCAGGCCGACGCCCTGACGATCATCACTCCGCGTCCGGGTCTATGCCCATCTCTTTCAGCCGGGCGGCGAGACGTTCGGCGCGAAGGCGTTCCCTTTCGGCGCGTTCTCGCTCCTGGGTGGCTTGCTGATGCGCCCGTTCTGCCCTCTGGCGTTCCCCTTCGTCTAAGCAGCCCGTCGGGGTCAGGGCGCAGTTTCCCCTGGAACAAGGCCGTAGGGGCGAACCTGGTGTTTGCCCTGCCCCAGGCGATGGCGGTGGACGGGGCGAACACCAGGTTCGCCCCTACGGATCGGCCAAGATCGCTCTACATCTTAACCTTGACTCCAACTGACTTTGAAACAGCCCTGCAATCTTGCCGATCTCATCGAAATCGCCCGGGGATGTGGTATAATAACTCACTGCCTGCTGATATGTCATTCCATACCGCTTCCCTATTCATCACCGGTACGAAAGGAAAATAGAGATGGATTTGCCTCAATTGAAAATGCGCCGCCGCTGCCTGCGGAATCTGCCTTCCCTCTCGCTGCCTGAAGGATATACGGCACGAGCCATGCGTTCCGGGGAAGAGATGGTCTGGGCGGCCCTTCTGAACAGCGTGGGCGACCTGGGCGAGTGGACGAAGGAGCGCGTGGACGAAAACCTACGCGGCCCCATCCCGCCGGATCACGTCTTTTTCATCGCCTCCCGGGATGCGGATGAGCCTGTGGCGACAGCCTGTATCGTCCTCCACCATGACGAGGACGAAACCGAGGCGGAGGTGGGCTGGGTGGCCGTGCGCCCCGACCACCAGGGCAGAAGGCTCGGCTACTGGGTCTGCCTGTCCGTCCTCCATGAGATCCAAAAGATGAATTATGACCGAACCTATCTCCATACCGACGACTTCCGCCTTCCCGCCCTGAAAACCTATCTCAATCTGGGCTTCGAGCCGGACTGCTGGCACGAAAGCCACAACGAGCGATGGGACAAGATACGAAGCCATCTCGGGTGAATTCAGGATTCAGCCGGAAGAAAGGCTCGGCTGAGGAACTCTCGCGCCGCGGCCAAGAATTGTGCGACCGTTACCTGCGAGACCAAGTAGAGCCTGAGTACAAGGGCGGATTTTTAGTTCTCGATATCGAAACCGGGGAATGCGAGATCGCTGCCGATGATCTTATCGCCTCGGAACGTCTTCTCGCTCGCATTCCGGAAGCCCATCGCTACGGCCTTCGTGTCGGTTACCCCGAAGATTACCGGCTTGGAGGGCGCAGCGCATGATCTCCGAAACGATAACAGCCAATCGAGAGACGCGTGAAATATGATGAGGTGCTTTCCGGCAAAATCGAGGCTACCAGAAGGAAATTGACGACGCTTTGGGTATATAAGATAGTACGGCCCGAATCGCTATAAAGAGCAAACAAGGGCGGGTGATATACCCGCCCTTTTCCATGACATATCAGGAGAGTGCTTATGAGCCGATGCAAAGCGCCTGTCGAGCGGTTGAACGGAGGGCAGCCAGTCATCGTCCCGACCGGCAACTGGTGGGAAAACGGGGTGACCTTCAACAGTGCCGCCGTCTACCTGGAGCGGTCCGAAGAAAACGATCCCCTCATCCGCAGGCTCCTGTCCCTCGACTCTCTGGACGATCCCCGCCTGGCGAACGGCGTGGTGGCCTGCCACTACCGCGCCCGCCCCAGGAAAGACCCCGATTTCCTCTGGACGCGCTCCTTCATCGGGCTGGCGGTCTTTACGCCCGAGATGGAGCCGCTGTGCCGCTATCCCGAGCCGGTTCTGTCGCCCTCCCTCCAGATGATGGATTTCGACCAGTTAGGGGTGGAAGACCCGCGCATCACCAGGCTGGAGGAAAGCTATTATATGGTCTATTGCGGGGTTTCGGAACACGAAAAGGAAGCCTTCCGAGCGCAGCTTTGTCTGGCCTCCTCGAAAGACCTCCTTCACTGGGAAAAGATGGGGCCGTGCCAGGGGCATATCAACCTGTCTAACAACAAGGACGGGGTGCTTCTGCCGCAGAAGATCAACGATAAATACGTACTCTTCCATCGCCCCATGATCGGCAAGTCCTCCGATTACAGCATAGAGATTGCCCTGTGCGATACGCTCGACGGTCAGTGGAACAACTGCGGCGTCGTGCTGAGCGCCTATCGCAACCCGGCGATGAATGATTCCTGGGTGGGGGCCGGTTCCGTGCCGATCCCTCTGGACGACGGGCGGTATCTGACGATCTACCATACCGGCAACTGGCTCAAAAACGGCCTCCGTCAGTACGACCTAGATGCCGCGATCTTCGATTTCCGGAACTTCTCTTCTCACCACCCGGCAGCCGTTGTCGAAAAGCGCCTGGAGCCGCTGATGGTCCCTGAAACGGAGGCCGAGGTCAAGGCCCCTTTCTCGGACAGCGTTGCCAACGTTCTGTTTATCTGCGGCTCTTACGAATATCAGAGATATATCTATATGCTCTACGGAGGCGGAGACACCTACACCCTGGCGGCCCGGATCGAGAAAGAGGCGCTCCTGGACTGCCTGGAAAAGTCCGATAATGCGAACCCGTATGTTTCTAAAGGTGAATCATCGCCTTGATCACACCGCCCTCGTAGGAGTCCACCAGGGCGAAGGCTTCCGCCGTCTCCTCCAGAGAGAAGTGGTGGGTCACATAGGTTCCGGTGTCGAAGGGGATATGAACGGCTCTCTCCAGGGTGAAATTCGAGCGCCGGACATTGACGATCACCAGTTCCTTGCGCCGGGCGGTGTGGGCATCGAAGCTCAGCCTGTCTTCCACCGGAATGCCGATCACGAGGGCGCGGCCCCCGATGCGCGAAACGGCTACAACGCCGTCCACCGCTGCCTGTTCGCCCGCGGCCTCGAATGCGGCATCCACCCCGCGTCCTCCCGTCCGTTCCAGGATGCTGCGGGCCGGATCGCCGGCGCTTGGGTCGAACGTCCGACTGGCCCCCAATCGGCAGGCCGCATGAAGCCTCTCCGGGATAGGGTCCACCGCGTAGATTTCCGAAGCCCCGGCCCGCCGCGCCGCATGGAGAACCGCAAGGCCGATAGGCCCACACCCGAAGACCGCCACCGTATCGCCGACCCGAAGGAAGGCCAGGTTGACCGCGTGCAGCCCGACTGACAGAGGCTCCGCCACCGCCGCCGCCTCGAAGGAGACGCTTTCCGCCACCGGGACGCAGTTCCCTTCCGGCATCACGATGTAATCCTGGAGGCTGCCGGGCACGGGCGGGGTGGAGAGGAATTGCACGTTTTCGCAGATATTCGGGCGTCCCTTGCGGCACCACTCGCACGCGCCGCAGGGAATGGAAGGCTCTATCGCCACCCGCTGCCCTGCCGTTAAGTCGCCAACCCCCGGCCCCAGGGCCGCCACCTCGCCGGAACACTCGTGGCCCAACACATAGGGAAAAATGACCCGCTTGTCCCCGATGCCGCCGTTCTTATAATAATGCACATCCGAATGGCAGACCCCTACCGCTTTCACCCGGACCAGAACCTCCCCCGGGCCGGGTTCAGGAACCGGCGCGTCCGCCATTTCGAACCGCTTTAACGCTGTGAGAGCGACAGAGCGCATGGATGTCTCCTTTAATCAATCGCCCGGCAGATCAGCCCTTTGAGATATTCGCTCTCCGGGCAGAAGAGCAGCACCGGATGGTCCGGTGACTGGCTGAGGCGGTAGAGAATCTGCACGGCCCGCCCGGTGTCCGCGCTGGCCCCGAAAACGACCTTCTGGAAGAGGGCCGCATCGACCAGGCCGGAGCAGGAGAAGGTGACCAGGATGCCGCCGGGCCGCAGGAGGCGGAGGGCGTGTAGGTTCAGGTCTTTATAGCCTCGGGCGGCCCGCTCGACTGCGCCCTGGGCCGGGGCCAGCTTGGGCGGATCGAGAATCACCACATCGTAACGCCTGCGCCGCTGGCCCAGGTCCCGCAGCGCCTGGAAGACATTGCCGTGCAGGTAATCGGTCTTCCCCTGAGTCTGGATGCGAGCAAGGTTCCTTTCGGCCAGGCTGAGAGAGCTTTCAGAACTGTCGATTAGAGTGATCCGCGCGGCTCCGGCGGCGAGGGCGTGGGCGGCGAAGCCTCCGGTGTAGGCGAAGGCGTCCAGAACGTCCTTCCCGGCGCAGAAGCGGGCGGCCCGGATCCGGTTTTCCCGCTGGTCCAGGTAAAAGCCCGTTTTCTGGCCCTGCCGGATATCCACATCGAAAGCGATGCCGCGCTCCCGGACGCTTACCAGAGGCGGCGGCTCCTTCCCGCGCCGGAGGCCGACCGACGGGGCCAGCCCTTCATGGGAGTGGCGAGACTCCGTATCGCTTCGCTCGAAGACGCCGCGGGGGGATAGGGTTTCCATCAGGGTGTCGAGGACGGCGTCCTTCCACCGCTCGATGCCGAGGGTATCACACTGGACGATCACGAAATCGCCGTAGAGATCCGCCACCAGCCCTGGCAGGCGGTCGGCCTCGCTGAAGACCAGGCGGAAGGCGTTGGTCTGAGGGTCGTAAAGGAGGTCCCGCCGCCGCTCCACCGCCTCGCGCACCCGCTTTCGGAAAAAAGCCGCGTCGAGGCGATCCGAATCGTCCCAGGTCAAGAGACGTACGACGATCTGGGAACGCGAATTGTAATACCCGCGAGCCAGCCAGTTGTTTCCCGAATCGGCCACCTCCACGATGTCCCCGTCGGAGACCTCGCCACGCACCTCCTGAACCGCTCCGGAAAAAATCCAGGGATGCCGGTTTTTGACCGATTTGTCCCGCTTCGGTTTCAATAAAACTCTAGCCATCGAATTCCTTTCAGGATTATGGAACGATTCCCTATGGCTTGCGGATAGGCCGGGCGTCGCCTTTTGCCAGCCCGAGCGCCCATTTAATGCCGCCGATCAGATGCTTCCGGTATAGGGGATTGCGCCAGACATCATCAATATGGCCGAGGGAAGTATAGAACACCCGGCCTTTGCCCTCGTTTCGAACCCAGGCGACCGCGTAATCCTTGTCGTCCCGGCCCCCTTTGCCGGTATCGATGGAGGCGTTATCCAGGCTCATCAGCACTCGCAGATCGTTCCGGCTCCAGTCGCGAAACTGGTAGATTTCATCGGTGATTTTGAAGGATTCGGGAAGCTCGCGAGTGGACGGGTGCTTCCGGTCCTCCACTTTGACGATAACCTCCTGGGTCCAGGGGTGGCCGTTGAAATAGCCTCCGATGAGCTTGCCGTATTCAGGCCACTGGTAGAGCGCATCGGTGGCTGCATGGGTTCCGATAAAGCCCCTGCCGCTCCGGATCCACTTCAGGAGAGCGGCCTCGCCTTCGGAGGTGATGGGCAGTTCACCGGTCGCGTTATCGAACATAATCGCCTGGAAAGGCTTCAGTCCTTCCTCGGTGATCCTGGCGGCGACCTCCTCGGCGGTGGAGGCGTATTCCACTTCCCACAGCCCGGTCTGCTCGCCCCATTCTTTCAGAAGGCCCTTGGAAAGATCGATAGCCCCGTGCCTGAAGCCTGCGGCGTGATTGACCACCAGGATGCGCTTCCTGGCAGGCCGGGCCGAAGCGGGTGTCAGAAGAGAAAGCGTCATCGCTAAAGCTATGGCAAGAACGCCGGGCAAAAGATAAAAGACAGTTCGTGATTTCAAGGATGTCCTCCGCATCACACTGATTTTGGATCCGATTCGCTGCCCGGAGCCGAAGAGGGCAGCCTGGGTTATTATAGCACTCTCCACCGTGAAAAACAAGAACCGGCAAGGGGTGAGGTGCTTTTCACGCCTTGAGAGAAATTTGACATTCCGGGCGAGTCGTAGTATAGTTTGAAAGGCGGAGAAGCCGAAAGTGGGGAATGCCATGAGAACCGTGATTATTGGCTGTGGCAGCCCTCTGGCTGCGGATGACGGTATCGGGCCGGAGGTCGTCCGGCAGCTCGAAAACATTGAATTACCGCCCGGAGTGGAGGTCATCGCAGGCGGAACGCCCGGCCTCGGCCTGCTGGACTGGCTGGAAGGCTGCGAAAGGGCGATTCTGGTGGATGCGGTGCGGAGCGGCGGCGAGCCGGGCGCGGTATACCGGCTGACGCTCGATGCTATGCTGCAAGGCGGGCCTGCCCCCCTTTCGGCCCATGACCTGAACCTGGTGGATGCCCTGATGCTGGGCTACCGGGCGGAACCAGAGAGAATGCCGGGGGAGATCGTGGTGATCGGCATCGAGGCGGCCTGCGCCGAAAAAATGTGTGTCGGCCTCAGCCCGCAGGTTCAGGCGGCTATCCCCGAAGCGGTATCGCGGGTACTTCAGGAGATCAACCGATGAATAAGGTCATTGTCGTAGTGCCCACCTACAACGAACGCGAGAACCTGACTGTCCTGTGCCAGGAAGTGCTAAAACTGGATATGTCCATCGATATGCTGGTGGTGGATGACAATTCGCCGGACGGAACGGGCCGGATCGCCGACCAGCTGGCCTCCGAGCATCCGCAAATCCATGTGATGCACCGGAAGGGAAAGGAAGGGCTGGGGCGGGCTTATGTGGCGGGCTTCCGGTGGGCGCTCGATGAAGGCTATGCCCTGGTCGCCCAGATGGATGCCGACCTGTCTCATGATCCCCGCTATCTGCCCGAACTTATCCGGGCAGCCGAAAAGGGGGATGTGGCTATCGGCTCGCGCTATACGCGGGGCGGCAGGGTTCGCAACTGGCCCCTGAAGCGGCTCGTTTTGAGCTACGGCGGCAACCTTTATGTGCGGGCCATCGCGGGGATCCCGCTCAGGGATTGCACGGCGGGTTACCGCTGCTACCGGCGCGAAGTGCTGGAGGCCATCGGGCTGGAGTCCGTTCTCTCCAACGGCTACTCGTTCCAGATCGAGATGGCCTACCGCTCGCACCGGCTGGGGTTCGGCCTGGTGGAGGTGCCGATCATCTTTACGGAGCGCCGGGCCGGGCAATCCAAGCTCTCTCAGGGCATTTTCTGGGAGTCGCTCTGGCTTCCCTGGCGGCTCAAGGCCCGGAAAATCAGGGCTTCATCGTGAGGCGGGAAAGCATCTCCCCCTGCCCCCTCTCCTGGACGCCCCTGCGGGGCTAGGCGAGGAGGCGTTCGGGCTGTCCTACCTCGCCTACGGTCACCAGGCTCCCTCCCTCTGTGCCCCGGAGAGGGAGGGCCGGGGTGGGTGAGACGCTTTCCTTTGACACAGCCCTGCGGAAAATCGCCGCAGTTGACAAACGCTCTAAAATCGGGTAGAATGATAGTGCCCGAAAGGAATATGGCGGCGTAGCTCAGTGGTTAGAGCGCACGGCTCATACCCGTGGTGTCGGTGGTTCAAATCCACTCGCCGCTACCAGTAAGCGTCCGGACTGAAAAGTCCGGGCGTTTTTTATCTATAGGGCTTTTGCCTCCCGGAAATACGGGCCGGCAACATTGAAAGGCATTCTATCGGGGCAGCGTATTGTTATTCCCTCCCGCCCATCAGCCAGATGGTGATGCCCCAGATGCCGGTGTGGAGCATTTCCCCGACGATCATTCCCACAAAAAAGGGGAGAAGGCGGCGGTAGACCTTCAGGCCGCCGTAGCGGGTGATGAGGGTTTTGAGGAGCCATCCGATGAGGAAGGAAGCCCAGTTGAGGTGCATGCCCCAGGAGTTGGCGGCGAGAAAGCCGACCGGATGGAGCGGAAACCAGAGGAAACGCATCCGGAGAAAGCTCAGCGCGGCGGCGATGGCCCCTCCGCTGGCGATGGCGGTGATGCCGTGCCAGTCGGGGCCGGTGGGCGCGTCGCAAGCGGCGATGAGGTTTTGATAGCTCCAGTATATCTGGCTGCCGACCATGCTGGTTCCCCGCTGGCCGATGGGCATATTCACGAAGCCGCCCGTGTAGTAAGTTTTCACCGTCCAAGCCAGGCCCAGCGGCACGGTAAAAAGGGCCACCAGGGCAAACGCCCAGCCGATCCCTTTGCCTTTCATGCCGCAGGCGTCGGCCAGCTTGACGCTCTCCAGCTGGGAAGCCATCACGCCCCCCGTGGCCGGGCCGAAATAGAGCCAGCGCCAGGCGTAGAGGACGGTGATATCGCTCAGGGCCAGGTATTTGGCCCCTACCACTGCCAGCATGACCTCATCGAGCATTTTGGGCCAGAGGATTACCCCCATCCCCAGGCCCGTTTCGGCCCGGATGCGGGAGAAGACGAAGAAGTAGGACATCATCAGGCCGAAGAAGAGAACGCTCACCCACAGCCGCATCCCGCTCAGAGAAAGCCAACCCATGATGAATAGCGTCCCGAGAATCGCCCCGAAAACGGCGGTGCGGTAGGAGAGAAATTCGCTGCGGTCATCCACCGCCGGATCGCCTCGGAAGGCTTTTCGCAGGACGGCCCGGAGGTGGTGGCGGGCGGCGTAGAGCGTGATGCCGGTCAGGGCGAAGGCTGCGCCCGCGCCCTGGGCGTAGAGGGCGGGGAATTCGTTGCTATAGACGCTGGGGGCTTCGCCGGAGGCTCCGAGCCAGACGGAGGCCACATTCTCCATCAGGCAGACCCCGTAGAAGAACCAGGCGCTGAAGGCTAGGTCTTCGGGCAGCAGATAGACGATGCCGATAAGCCAGAACATGAAGGAGAAGGTCAGTTCCCCCAGGCCGTTCCAGGGGCGGGGCCACTGGGCAGCGGCATTGATGATCGGCACCTCCTGAAGCTGGACGGCGGGGATCCAGGGAAAGAGCCGGTGCATCTCGAACATCCCCCGGAAGACGACGGGCAGGACCAGGCCCCACCAGAAGAGGGAATTCCTGATAAAGCTGGCCCTTTCCTGTTCGGCAAGGGCCAGAGGGATCGAGGCCAGGGGAAAGGTGAGTCGCTCGTTGTCCACCCACTGCCGCCGCATGATGACATTCAGGCAGAGCATCAGGAAGAAAAGCGCGGCCAGCAGCGTTCCCCAGGCGAAAAGGGGAATCGCCCAGTACTCCCAGGGAACGGCTCCGCCCGTGCCGTGAAAGAACCCGACCGCGGTCTCCCGGCCGGTCGGGGCGTACCACCGGGGCAGCAGCGGCTTGAACACCGACCATCTCGGTTCGTGGGTGTCGAAATAGTAGGGCGAAACCATATGCGGCACCAGGAAACCGATGGCGAACGGGTGAATGATCGGCCCGGCGATCAGCATCATGGCGTAGATCAGGATAAGCTCGCTGCGGGAGAGGATGAGGCGGCGGCTGACCTTTCCGAGCAGGGGCGGGAAGATCAGCATATAGAGAAAGAGCATATAGGTGGGGGCCGGAGAAGGGGCCGACCCTGCGATCTCGCCTGCCCGGTGGCGAATCGAGATCACCTGCGTCATCGCCACGATCACAAAGACCATGACGAAGCCGACCAAAACGCCCCGCAGGGTGATCTCGCCTGTTCGGGCTGTCTTTCCCGTTGTGGGTGAATGCCGGGGAGAGGATTGCCGCATCGGGCCTTCCAGTGAGAAAAGAGGGGCGAACAAACGATCGCCCCATAGGTATCCAGTTAAGGGGAAAGATCATCCGGTCATGGCGCGGGGTTACCTCTCTCCCCTGGCCTGGGTTACCTCTCTCCCCTAGCCCCTCTCCCCGAAACCGAAGGGATGCGCCGGAGCGCCTCCTAGGAGAGGGGGATAGAGAGTGCGTTGCTTGATGGATAATCTCTCCCCCTGCCCGCTTCGGGCAGGGGGCAGGGGGGTTAGGTAACGGTCTAACAGAGGCCCGCCACCGAGGGACAGGAGACCTGATCTGGATGCGTATGGGGCGAGCAAATGGTTCGCCCTACATCGCGATAATCCGGCGCATCCGGTCTGCCAGGTCGAGAAGGGCGTCATGGTCGCCGCCGACCTCGTGGATGAGGGCGGAGTCGTAGCCTGCGGCGCGGATCTCCTTCATGAGAATGGGCCAGTCGGTGTCGCCGTCCAGCAGGTTCACGAACTGGTGCGGGCCGCGCTTGAAGTCTTTGAAGTGAACCTTTTTGAGCCGCTTGCCGAGGCTCCGCACCCACTGCTCAGGATAGCCGTAGGCCATCATGTTGGCGGTATCCAGGTAGAAGCCGACCCAGGGGCTTCCCACCTCATCTACGAACTGGGTGGCTTCCCGGGGGCTGAGGATGAACTTGTTCCAGACGTTTTCCACGCAGATGGCGCACTTGTTCGCCTCCGCGACGGGAGCCATCGCCTTGAGGGCGGCCTTCAGGTCTTCCCAGGCTTCCTCGTAGGTTCCCTCCGGCCCGAGCTGCCCCGGGTGAAGGAGCGTGCCGTCCACGCCCAGCACTCCGGCGATCTCCAGGCAGCGGGCGAGGGACTTGCACCGCTTGTCCCGTTCTTCCTTGTTGCGGCTGAGCAGGTTTCCCTGGTCGGAATAGGTGGCGATGATGCTGCCGATCTCTACCCCGGCATCCGCGCACTTCTGACGCACATCGAGCAACTCGTCATCGCTCATATTAATGTTCAGGTCTTTGTTCTCCGTGAAGGTGAGTTCCACCGCCTCATAGCCCGCCTCTTTGCACAGGGCCAGGGTTTCGTCCAGTGTGGCGTTCCCCAGGATGATTTGGGTGATCCCTATCTTCATGCAATGCCTCCTGTCGGTAATGGGCATACCGTTAATAGGTTTATCTATTCTCCCTCCGCCTCCTCTTTCCTTCCGCCGGGCCGGATGAAATCGAGAAGGAATAACCCTCCGGCGACCGAAGATGCAAGAAGCAATCTACCGCCCTTTCCGGGAGGAATTCATGCCGACCCTCAAAGCCGCCGCCGCCACCGCCGAGATCGCCGCCGATAGCGATATGATTATCGGGGGTAGCATTTTGCCCTTCACCTGCATGGATCAGGAGGCCCCGCTTCGCGCTTCCGCGTTGCTCCTCCTCGCCGATGCGCCCGTTTGCCTGGTGTCGTGCGATGTGCTGGCCCTGGGCCGCGACCTGTGCGACGAGGCGGCCCGGAGGATCACCGCAAGCTGCGGGATTCCGTTCGAGAATATCCTTCTTGCCGCCACCCACACCCACCACGCGCCCTCCACTATGACCGTCCATGCCTACAGGCGCGATGAGGAGTTTTGCCGCCGCACCGTCGAGGCGACGGTGCGGGCGGCGGAAGAGGCATATCGGAAGCTGCAAGAGGCGGAAGGCAAGCCCAACGAATGCGAGGCAGAGCTTCTCTTCGCCTGCGGCATCGAGATGACGACAGGCCAGAACAGCCGGTGGCTCCTGCCCGAAGGCCAGATCGCCTGGGACGGTCACGACCGCGCTCAGATGATCCGCCCCACCGGGCCGCACGATCCGGCCCTGCCTCTTCTGGCGCTACGGCATCCCGGCAGGATCGCGGGCGGCCTGTTCGTGTACGCCTCGCACAACATCGGCGCTCTCCGCCCCGGCGTGCGCTCTCCCGGCCTCTTCGGGCTGGCCGCCCGGGAGCTTGAGGTGAGGCATGGCGGGCCGTTTTTGTTTCTGCCCGGCGCATTCGGCTCCAGCCACCGCCTGGACAGCGCCCCTCCCGCTGAGGCGATCAGCCGGTTGATCGAGGCTCTTGAGGATGCGATGGCCCGGCTGGAGCCTGCCCTGACCGGGCCGGTTCTGTGCCTCAAGCGGCCTTTCTCCTACACTGTCCGGCCATGGGATGAGGAGGCGGAAAACGAGGCGGTCAGCCGCTACTGCCGGAAATGGTTCGATGCGGAAAGGGCGGCGTCCACTATCCGGGCCTTTACCGGGATGCGAGCCGCCATACAGCCACATGCAGGAGAATCAAGAGAGACCTGGCTTCAGGTGATGCGCTTGGGGGAAGTGGCTATCGTCGGCATCCCGGGCGAGATGTTTGCCAGCCTGGGCCTGGAGATCCGCCGCCGTTCACCCTTCCGCCATACCGTGGTGGTCGGCCTGGCGAACGACGAGATCGGCTACATCCCGGACCGCAAAGGCTACCGGGACGGCGGCTATCAAACCTGGGCCGGCTTCCACAGCCTGCTGGAGCCGGGCACAGGGGAAAGAATGGTGGAAGCCGCCCTGAAAATGCTGGAGGAGGCCATGCGCGGCCCTCAACCGGAGGAGGCTGTCTCGGACCGTCTGAGGTCGAGCGATGCGGAGGCTCTCCAGACCTTTTACAATCACCTCGGCAGCCGGGCGCGGTGGCTCTTCCGGCCCCTGGGGTGGAATGTCTGCTATCCCGATTGCCTTCAGCTATGCAGAGATGCGGCGGAGGGCAGGCGGCTGGACATCGTTCTCCGGGCCGGAGACCTTATTGTGGGATGGGGGCTGCTGGTCAACTGGCAGAATCCGGTTCCGCACCTGGGCGTCTGCGTGGCGGACGACTGGTGCGGCAAAGGGTACGGCAGAAGGCTGATGGAGGAGCTTATCGACGCGGCGAGGGAAGCACGCAAGGAGGCCATCGAACTGATCCACGTCAAGGACAACATCCCCGCCGGCACGCTCTACCGCAAGCTGGGCTTCCAGGAGACAGGAGAGCATATCGGGCCGGACGGGAACGATTACTGGGAGATGAGGCTGGCGCTGTAGAGGGCGAAAAAAAGGGAAGTCATCCCTTTCGATCCGTATCGAGTCTCAGGATGAGAACACGTCCTTCAATCGGTTCAGCATCTTTGGCCTTCAGGATGGAGGGATTGATTTCCAGGATCATATCCGTTATCTGGCAAAGGTAATCCATGCGCTCTTCCAGGGTTAAAGACCGAAACCATCGGGCCTTCGCTTCCGGCGCTTCATCTTCGATATCGCGGGAAATGGTGTCGTTCATAAATAGCCCTCCACTTGATTATACCAAGCGGCATGATGGGTGTCAATAGGAAACGACCCCCCAGCCCGATATGGAGACTGCATATAAACCCCCGTCGATTTTCGCCGCCTCGAAGCATCTATCTTGATAGAACAACGCGAGCAGGTGATGCATGGATGAAAGAGATGAGGACATGATCCGGCGGGTTCGGGCCGGAGAGATAGATGCCTTCGGGGAACTGATGAGCCGGTGCCAGCAATGGATCTATGGGCTGACCTATCACCGGGTCGGCCACTTCGCCGACGCTCAGGATATCGCCCAGGAAGCCTTTATCCAGGCATATCGCAATCTGTCCCGGTTGAGGCAGCCGGAACGCTCCCCCGCATGGCTGAAGGCTATCGCCGTCAACGTGAGCCGTGCCCCAGCGGTTCTCGACCTTGCGGAGAACCGTTCCGCGCTGGAACGATTGCAAGACATCGCCGGGTAGGAGTCGTTCTATATGCATGACAGGCGCAGATACAGAACGCGCTTCGAACGCACAGACGGCGGTCTGGAGATCAAGTTCAGGCCGAAAAAGGGGGAGGAAGATGATTAAGGCGCTTGCCCGGGCATCCATGAAACGGACCAAAGGCTGATAGGGGTGGTCATCTCCGGGAACTTGTAAGGCTGGATCTCGTCGGCAGCGAAGAACTGCACCCGCCCTTTTCGTCCGCCGGGAACCGTACTCAGTTGATGCACCCCGCAGCCTTCCGCCAGGATGTGCCGCTCGAACGGCTGGCTGCCCCGGTTGAGATAGGCGTAAATGCGCGGGTTGGAGCGCATGGGAAAATCCCAGCCCCCTGCCTTCATTTCGCCTGCGATCAGATCGGGCTTCCCGTCCGAATTCAGGTCGGAGAGGGCCAGGCTGTGCGGGCAGTAGAGATCCTTCTCGATCAGGTAGCACTCCCACAGGCCACCGGGTCGAGAAGGATCGCGGCGGAAAATGCCCAGCCGCCCGCCGGGGATCTCGGCCTCCGTGGCGACGATCTCCAAGCGTCCGTCGCCATCGAAATCGGCCAGGGCGGTCTGAGCCATCCCGCTCCATTCGCCGTTCTCCCAGCCGTTGTACCGGCGCACGATCCAGGGATCCCGAAGCGGATCCGCCGGGCACTCGGCCCAGTATTGGCCGCAGACGACATCGGGCCTCCGGTGGCCGGCGATATCCCCGACCGCGACACCCCACTGCGGGCCTCCCGTCAGGACGGCGATCTCGCGCCGCTCCCAGGGTTCTGCCGGATTCTGTGGAATGCGGAACCAGACCAGCTTCTGATTGTCCAGGGTGAGTACGACCCCGTGCCAGGGCTTGCCGGAGGCGTCCCGGCCTGTAAGGGGACGGATATCGTGCGGGGCGGCCCAGGCCCTTTTCGTGAGGCGCGCAACCGGATGCTCCTTCCAGTGATGTTGTCCCGGACGACCCTTCAGCCACAGGAGATCCACGGCTTCATCGTTCCGGCCATCGATGCGGGCGACCACGATTTCCTCGATGCCGTCTCCGTCCACATCCATGGCGCAGCCGCCGTTGGAATATTCGACTCCTTCCCGGGCAGGCACTACCTCCCGCTGCACCGGCGAGCGCCCCAATTGCCACTCCAGCACCCGATTGCCCCAGGCGACCACGCGGCCTCCCCTGGCCGTTCGACGCCAGACGGCGGTTGCGATATGCTCTTTCCCCAGCCGGGCGAGCGACACCTGCTCGATCCGGAAGGGCGCTGGCCCGGAGCCGGACACGCCTGCCGGACTGATCAGCCATCCGGCCACAAAGCATATGATCATATTGCCCCTTGATTCAGGGCGGGAACAGGCTCCCAAAGCCCCGCCCCAAGCCAGGCCGTTCACCGGTTGGCCTATTCCCTGCATTCCTCCAGCCCCAGGGGTTCGAAGGTGGTCCTGAGTTCCTGGGTCCGGCCGGTTTCGGCGGCGCGGTAGCCGGATTCGATGATATCGATGACGTGGCGGGCGTGTTCGGCGCTGGCGATGGAGGGGATGCCATCCCGTACCCAGTCGGTAAGCTGCATCATGTCCTCGAAGACATGCGATTCGGCCAGGCCGACATGCGAGCCGGTCACATGCGGCTCGCGGTCGCCCGGTTCTTGAAGCTCCCTATCCCCGATCCGGGTTCCGATGACGGAGCCGCCGATGCCGTAGAAATTCGGGCCGAAGCCGTGGTTGACCGAACCGGCCACCGTCCCGTAGACGAAGGCAAAGAGCGCCTCCCCGAAATCCAGAAGCATCAGGGTGCTGTCATCCATATCGCAGGGGATCCTCCCTCCCCGGAACTCGCGCTCCGGCAGCACCAGGCCCGAAAGGGCGGTCACGCGCCGGGCGGGGCCGAGGATGCCGGTCAGGTTGTGCAGGGAGTAGACGGTCACATCGTACTGCGGGCCGCCCCCGGGCCTGCGGAAGTACCAGCTCGGGTCGACATTGGTGAGGATATCCTCTCCGGTGCGGAACTCCTCGCTTATATGGTAGTCCAGGATCGCCACCCCTGCCGCGGCCCAGACGAGCTTGCCTATCGCTCCTTCCAGGATCAGACGGCGGATGCGGCGGTTGAGCGGCATCAGCATCATCCCGGGGGAGGCCACCAGGCGGACGTCCTTTTCCGCCGCTCTGGCGATCAGGCGGTCGGCCTCCGTGACGGTGGTGGTCATCGTTTTGTTGAAGTGGACGTGCTTGCCCGCCTCGATAGCGGCCATCCCCTGCTCGTAGTGCAGGCCGATGGGGGAGCAGAGGGTGACCATATCCACCGCCGGATCGGATAGCAGCTCTTCGTAGGTCTCGTAAGCGGCGGCGACGCCATATCGTTGGGCGGCGGCCTCGGCGCGGCCCGGGACCGGATCGCACACGGCGGCCAGTCGCACCCGGTCCTGTACGTCGGGCTGGCTCAGGTGGCTGAGTGCCCCTCGGATGCCGATAGCCCCGGCTCCCACCACGCCCATTCCTAGCGGATCGCTCATTTCGATTCTCCTTCCGGCAGGAACCGCCGCCAGGAGGTTTTGTGCTCCCAGCCGACGGTTTCTTTGAGTTTTCGGTTGGACATAAACGAGTCATGGCCCTTCAGGTCTTTGATCAGAGGGAGGAGTTCGGGATTGAACCGCTCGACGATCTCGCGGGAAGGCTCCAGGGCCATCGTGTCATCGGCGTTGCAGAAGTAGACGCCGTTGGGAGCGATGGAATGCGCCTTTTCCATCAGCAGGCGATGGGCGGCGGCGATATCCTCGCTACCCACCCAGGGCCACATCCACGAACTCCAACCGGTGACCGGCCCGGCGTTTTTCGCCGCATTCCGGCGGCACTCCTCGTTGCAGATGCCCGCCGAGCGGAGGGTATGGGTTCTCATACCGTAGGCGCTGCTGAAGGACTCCAGCAGGATCTCCCCGGCCAGCTTGCTGTAGGAATAGGAATCCTCCACCGCCGAAGGATGCTCCTCATCGATGGGGAGGTAGCGGACGGGGAAGGGCCTTTCGCTGATGCGGTAGCCGTGCCCGAGGGCGCAATTGCTGCCGGTCATCACGAAAATCTCGACATCCTTCGCCAGAGCCGCCTGGAGCATGTAGTACGTGCCCATGATGTTGGACTGCATGGTGGCATCGAACGGAATCCCCCGCGCTTCGGCGTTCTTGCGCTCGTGCGGGTGGTCTACAGGCCAGGGCTGGGCGGCAAGATGCTGCACGGCATCGAACTTCCCATCCAGGGCGCGCAGGCAGTCCTCGTAAGAGCGGATATCACCCGAAATCAGGGGCAGGTGTTCCTGCCCGGGAAGAGCTTGCCGCCGGGAGAAGAGTACTAGCTCATGCCCGGCCTGCTCCAGGTCGCGCACCACATACTTTCCCAGCCTTCCGCTACTTCCGGTCACCAGAACTTTCATGATAGAAACCCTCCGTTTGTCGCTTGTCTGCGGTTGCGGGGAGGCACCCCTTGGAAAAGCCCCCCTAACCCCCCCGGCTTCGGGGGCTAAGATCGTACGCGCTCTTGGCAGCGCGATCAAAGCCCCCGAAATCCACTCCCCCCGCCGGGCTTCGGCGGGGGGCGGTTGGCTTTTCTTCCCCACACCATCATCCGCCTGCAACCGCTCTGCATACATCAAGGCTCCGTCCGCCCCTGGCGGCGTTCTCCACCTGCATCAATATTCAGCCCTGGGTGATCGCCAGTTTCGGGTCGGCGGTCATCATCTGGTGGACGGTTCCGCCGGAGGGGATCATCGGCATGACGTTCTCCTCCGGGGCGACGCAGAATTCCATCAGGCAGGGGCCGTCCTCGACCATCAGCCCTTTCGCGATCACCTCGCTCACTTCCTCCTTGCGGGTGGCCCGGAATCCCACCGCGCCGTAGGCGTCCATCAGTTTGACGAAATCGGGCTGGCCCGCAAGCCGGGTGGCCGAGTAGCGGCGCTGGAAGAAGAGTTCCTGCCACTGGCGCACCATCCCCAGATAGCCGTTGTGCATCAGGGCGA
Source organism: Armatimonadota bacterium (assembly GCA_020846535.1). Taxonomy (GTDB): domain Bacteria; phylum Armatimonadota; class JADLDR01; order JADLDR01; family JADLDR01; genus JADLDR01. The sequence continues at coordinate 99,619 of JADLDR010000039.1, forward strand.
TCTTGACCGGAAGATGATGCTCCACCGCGACCCCGATCTCCTGGAAGGTCATCTGGAACCCCCCGTCGCCCACAATCGCCAGCACGGTCTCCTCCGGGCAGCCGAACTGCGCCCCGATGGCCGCCGGAAACCCGAAGCCCATCGTCCCCAATCCCCCCGACGATAGAAAGCCCCTGGGCCGCACCGATTTGTAAAAAAGGGAGGCCCACATCTGGTGCTGGCCTACATCGGTGGTGACGATGGCCTTCCCTTCCGTCGCCCGGGAAAGCTCCTCCAGCACATAGCCGCAGGGAATTTGATCCTCCCCGGCCTGGTAGCGCAGGGGGAACCTGGCCTTCCATTCCTCGATTTGATTGAGCCAGAGGGGATGCTGTTTGGGTTCGA
>JADLDR010000040.1 GCA_020846535.1 Armatimonadota bacterium
AGGCTCCGGCTGCTTTTTTGATTCCGATCTGCCCCCTCTTCAGCCCATCCGTTTTGTATGTGAATCCTTTGTCGAAGTAGGCGATCCGATCTCCCGGATGCTCGTAGAAGTCAAAGTTGATCGCCTCACAGGGGTTCTCGACCGCGCAAAAGGCGACTGTGTGTTGGGTCGCATCGAACTGCTCCAGAGTCCATGCCGCGATGAGTCCTTCGTTTACGTTTACTGTGCTGAGGACATCAAAAGAGTCTGTCGTCCGGTAGGAAAGCCACCCCGCGATAGGGCATTGGCGCAGCGCCCGGGGCAGTTCGTCGAGAATATCCACTTCTCTTCGCATCGTCGTCTCGATTGCCGTACCGGCCCGATTCGCAAGCACGATGCGCTTCTCGATACATGCTGAGTTTTTACCGGTCTGAGCCACCTGGAACGGCTCGTTGTTGATGGCTTTCTGGACAATCCATTCGTCTTGACAGTAGTTGAAGCCGAACTTGCCTCCCTCGGGCGCGGGCCAGAAGTTGCCCCCGCCGAAATTGTTGAATGGCCGGGTCGGGTTGCTTACGCAATCGAGATCGATCCGGTGCATGGACAGCCCGAGAACCTCCGCAAATACCCGCCCGCCCATATCGGGACACACCGCAAGCGCCGCATCGGGGCGCGCGAACCGAAGACAGCGATCTCCCTTGATGCTCAACAGGCTGGCGAACTCGCTGTCAGATGATCGGGCCATGTTCGACTCCTTCCGGCGGCGCAGCATATGGCCGCGATGTTTGCACTTCGCTCGCAGACTGCATCCATATAACATGAAATCCGGGCCTTAATGCCCTCCCACCCGCCCGCCCTCACAGGCAGAACAATATGCGACGGCCTTTTCCTGTCCACATAAACCGTGTTCCGGGCCGCCTGCGTTTTGTCGCTGGCGCGGAATCCCTCGCCCGTGTTGGGGTTGGGGTCGTAGGCGGGGAAATTGCTGGAGGAAACCTGCACGCGCAGGCGGTGTCCCTTGTTGAAGATCATGCTGGTCGACCAGAGATCGATGGTGACCGGATAGACCCTGCCCGGCTGCATGAACTCGGGGCGGCGGAAAGATTTACGGAAGCGGGCGCGGAGGATGCCGTCACAGATATTCAGGGAGTGCCCGTCCGGGTAGACATCGCAGAGTTTGGCGGTGAAGTCGGTGTCCGGGCTGTCGCTGGAAACCCAGAGCCGCACTCGCACCCGGCCTGTCACCTCCAGGGGCGATTCCAGCGGCTGGCTCGTGAAGACCAGAACATCGGGCCGCGATTCGATGGAACGCTGATCCTTCGGCCCTGCCGGAAGGGTCAGATGGTTTCCCCCGACCGTGGGAACCGGGTTCTTCGGATCGTAGGTATAGGTGATCGGGCCATCGCCGCCGGGCCTGTCGGGAGTCAGGCTTTTATCGGCGTGAAGGTAGTAGGGGGTCATTCGGGCGGGAACGGGCCACCGGGGAGCCGTGCGCCAGACATTGCCGGGAGCCTTCGGATCGGTGGTGTCTCCCATCACGTAGTAGGCGACGGCGGGTTCGCGGTCGATCCCGTTGTCTTCGCCCTTGAGCCAGCGGGCGAACCATCGCCACTGGTCGGCGAATCCGTTCGGAGGGCCTGCGGCGGTGGCCGGGAAGGTCACCTCTCCGATCTGCACATTCCCCACCCCGTGCGTCCACGGCCCCACCACCAGTTTTTGCCTCCCCCGCGCTCCCGGCCCGCCGCGGTATTGATACCCTGTAAAGGCGTCAATCGTGCCCTGAGTGAAGATATCGTACCAGCCGCCGACATGGACGGCGGGCACGTTCACCTTTTTCCACCGGCGATCCAGGCTCTGGGAACTCCAGTAATCGTCTTCAGTGGGATGGGAAACCCAGGTTTTCAGGGCGGCGGAATCGAACTTGGAAGCTTCGAGCCAGTCCTCTGACATGGCTTTATGGAAGGCCCCTCCGGGATAGATGCCGTCCCGGAAAAAGCTGGGGGTCGCCACGCCGATATGCTGGCAGACCAGATGCGGGGGCGTGGTGGCCGCCATCAAAAGCTGGGCGATCCCCAGCGCCGACCCGCCCCAGGTGCCGACCTTGCCGTTCGCCCAGGGCTGCCGAGCGATCCATTCCACCGTATCGTATCCGTCCTGCTTGCCGTTGGCCCAGCCGTCGGCCTCGAAAGGCATGTTGGCTCCTTCCGAAGCGAACCGGCCCCGCGTATCCTGCACCACCACCGCGTAGCCCATTTTTGTTATCCCGGCAGCCAGTCCCAGCCCGGCACCCTTGCCATAAGGGGTCCGGGCCAGGATCACCGGGAATCGGCTGTTTGCTACCGGAAGATAAATATCGGTCGCCAGCTTCACCCCATCGCTCATCGGGACCATCACGGTTTGCTTGACAGGGCTTGCCTGCTGGCCGGCTGTCTTGCCGACCCAGATAAGCGACAGGACGGCCAGCAGAAGAACGGGCCGAAGCCACCTACGCGCTCTCAACAATGACATGGGCGTTTCCTCATCTCCCCAAATAATACGACTTTCGCCATCGATGCCGTCTGCAAGGAGCGCAGCGACACGGCAATCTCCAACGTTCCAAAGGAACGAGAAGGCTCTGTGCGTTGGCGCTACCCTAGAGATGGCTTCGTTGCTGACGCTCCTCGCAGACGGCATCGACTACGGTTACAACTTTGAGATCAAGCTGAAACCAGGGCAACGAATTTCAGGCGCGATTGGCCCTATATTCGATCTTTGCCTCGCTTTTCCTTGTGCGGCTTCAGAGTTTCTATGGAATAACTCCAATAGAGCCACCGGCGTTTTCGACCGGTGTCCCGGGAGCTGCGCTGTGAATCCGATCCGCTCTCCATACTCGATAAAGGTATCCTGGCAGGATCAAAGGCCCGATGCCGCGTCAATCGCCAAAGCAGCGGGCAGCCCGCGCGCCGGCGAGAACCCGGAGAGCGCGGTGACGCCGGTTGAGGAGGCAGGCAAGGCGGAAAACGGGGGTGTCTCCAGGGACAGGCTCAAAGCGGCGGCCCTCCGGGAGTGTTCCACCTGCCAGAACCGACAGTATCAGGACGGCTCCAGCGACCCCGGCGTTTCCTTCAAATCGCCCACCCACCTTTCCCCGGAGACGGCTGCCGCCGCTGTCCGCGCCCATGAACGGGAGCATGTCGAAAACGAACAGGCCAGCGCCCGGGCTGAAGGCAGAAAGATCGTCTCCCAGTCCGTTCAAATCCACACCGATGTATGCCCCGAATGTGGCCGCATCTACGTTTCCGGCGGCAAAACCACCACCGTCACCGCCGGCCGGTCGCCTCGGCAACCCCGGCAGGGAAACCGTCTCGACGTTCGCCTCTGAATTTTACGGCTACGGATGCCCTCTATAAAATCCTCTCGATTTCCTGACTGCAGAAGGAAGAACGCGCCTCGCCTGGAATAATGCAGTGGAGGTGTTGTTCATGCGTTCTATTCTCTGCAATCCTCTTTATCGCAGGGCCGTGAAGCTGGCATTGGCTTTATGGCTATCAGGAGGGATGAATTCCGCGATGGCTAAAGTACCGGATCCCTGGACGCCCGTCGAAGTGAAGGGCGCACGCACTAACGATCTTAGCGTCGAAGTCTGGGGCCGCATCTGCCGGTTCGGGCAGGGCGCTCTGCCGACCGCTCTCCGGACGGCGGGAGAGGATATCCTGGCCGCTCCTCTCCGGCTGGCCGGGCAGACCGACAACGGCGGCCTGGAGTGGAAGGAAAGCGGCCTGAAAGTCTGGGAGCGCACCAAGGAGAAGGCGACCCTGATCGGCTGGATGGCCTCGGATGCCGTCACCGTGAACCTGGCCTGGCGCATCGAATACGACGGCATGATGCAGGTGGATGTCACCCTGATTCCGCCCGCACAGCCGAAGGCAAAACTGACAAGCCTGTGCCTGGAAGTTCCCTTGAAGAAGGCGTTCGCCTCCCTCTACCATCACTGGCCCGGGCAGTGGGGCAGCGCCCAAAACAGCGGGGCCGTGCCGGAAGGCGGGATGGTACTGCCCTTCAAGCCCCTGTTCTGGCTGGGCTGGGAGGAAGGCGGGCTGTCGTGGTTTGCCGAAAGCGACCGGAACTGGCAGCCTGCCGATGCGGCGCGGGCGCTGGAGGTCGTTCCGGAGGGCGATGCGGTGGTGATGCGGCTGCGCCTGCTGGACAGCCCGCCCGCCCGGATGCCCGTATCCTTCACCTTCGGCTTCCAGGCCACCCCGGTCAAGCCGCTCCCGAAGGATTTCCACGAGTGGCGTATCTGCCACGGAGCCTCTTATGAGATCAACCGGCAAAAGGTCGCAGACGGCTCCGCTCGGACCATCCTCGACCGGGCCGCCGAGCTGGGGGTCAAAACCCTGATCTTCCACGAGCACTGGACGCCCGTCCAGAACTACTGGCGCGCCTCGGAAGATGAGGAAAAGCCGCTGCGCCGCCTGATCGATGACTGCCACAAGCGCGGCATCCGGCTGCTTCTCTATTTCGGGTATGAACTGTCCACCCTGGCCCCCGAGTGGGCCGCCGAATCCGATAAGGTATTGACGAAATCCCCCGATGGGAGCCTCACCGGCGGCTATTCCCGCTGGCCCCAGCAGAGGGATTATATCGTCTGCCTTCAGAGCGAATGGCGCGATAAGCTGGTCGAAGGGATGATCGAAGCGGCGGATAAATACGGCTTCGACGGCGTATACCTGGACGGCACGGTGGAACCCTGGGGCTGCGCTAACGAAGCCCACGGCTGCGGCTATAGGAGCATCGAAGGCCGGAAGGCCACCTACCCGATCTTCGGGGTGCGCGCCCTGATGAGCAGGCTCTACGAGGCCATGCACGATAAAGGCAAGCTCGTGAACGCTCACCAGAGTACCTACTGCGGCACGCCGACCCTGGGATTCGCCCACAGCTATTGGGACGGGGAGCAGTTCATGTCCGGGGAACTGGGCGGCGACCCGCTGCAACAACTGCCCCTGGCCGCTTTCAGGGCGGAGTTTATGGGCAAGAACTTCGGCGTCCCCTGCGAATTCCTGGTCTATGAGCAGCCCCCGAAGTGGACGGCGGACGACGCCCTGGCCTTTACGCTCCTGCACGATGTTCTCGTCCGTCCTGGGGGGGTGGGGCCGACACTGGAGAAGATATCCGCTATCTGGAACGTTTTCAGCCGGTTCAAGGTCAGCAAGGCGGACTGGCATCCCTACTGGCGCAACGGCGATCTGGTGCGGGCCGATCCCGAAAGCGTCAAGGTCAGCCTCTACCGCCGGGCGTCGGGCGGCAAGACGCGGCTCCTGCTGGTCGTCAGCAACCTCTCCCCCACCGAAACCGTCAGCGCCCGGATTTCTCTGACCGACAAGACCCTCCCTGCCGCTTTCGAAGCTGCCGACGCCCTGACCGGCGAAAAGTTAAGCAGCTCCGGAAACGGCTTTACCGTCTCCATCCCGCCCACCCGGATGAGATTGGTGGAGGTCAAGTGATTCCGACGGGCTTTAGGGGTGGGTCAGGAAAGGAAAAGAGAGCGATTGAACCGGCTGCCCGGGTCAATGTGCCACCGACGAATTTCTGACGCGATTGTTGTTTCATCTTTCGCCAACCGCCCTGTATCGATCCATCAGCCCGGAACGCCATGCAGGAGCGAGCGCAAGGTGCGCCCCTGCACGGCATAACGGAAGAAAGGAGACTCTTATGACCGATTTATCGCGCCACATTCAGGCGACCCCTCTGGCGGATACTCATGAACACCTGGGGAAAGAAAAGGATTACCTGGAGGGTGAGCCGGATGTATTGCAGGATATTTTCGGCAACTACGTGACATCCGACCTGGCGGTGGCCGGGGCCGCGCCGGAGGCGGTGCAGCGCCTGACCGATTCCAAAGACCCGGATATCGCCGGGCGTTTCCGAGGGATTCAGGATGCCTGGGAGAGGTGCCGCTTCACCGGCTACGGTGAGGCGTCCCGGCTGATCGCCCGCCATGCCTACGGCATAGAGGAGATCACGCCCGAATGCCTGGCGGCGGCCCAGGCGAGGAAGCAACCTCCTCGCCCCGGCGACCGGCTCAGGATTCTAAAGGATATCGCCAATCTGGATCATGTGCAGGTGGACGATTTCTGCTGGCCCTGCCGCCCGGACGAGTCCGGCCCCGGCTTCTTCTTTTACGATATCTCCTGGGCCGGTTTTTCCAACGGCGATTTCGGCCCTCGCGACGCCGAAGCGATCCGGCAGGAAGCCGGGGTGGAAGTCAGGGATATCGCCTCGCTACGGGAAGCCATTGCCGGGCTGTTCGCCCGCTATGCCCCCTGCGCGATTGCCGTCAAGTCGCAACACGCCTATAGCCGCACCCTGCGCTGGGAGGAACGGGAGGACGGGGAGGCGGAAAAAGTGCTGATCAAGCGGCTCAACGGGGAAGACGTTACCGAGTCGGAGCGTCTCTGCCTGGGAGACTGGTGCTGGGCGCGCGGGGTGGAGATGACCATCGATCATGACATCCCTTTCAAGCTGCACACCGGCTATTACGCCGGCTACGGGCGGATGCCGATGGATTATATCCGCTGCGGCAATCTCTCCTCGCTCCTGGCCCGATACCCGCAGGCCCGCTTCGTCCTGATGCACATCTCCTACCCCTACAATCCGGAGCTTGTCGCCCTGGCGAAGCACTACCCCAATGTCTATGCCGATATGTGCTGGGCCTGGAGCATAGACCCCTACAGCGCCTGCGATTTCGTGCGCCGCATAATTCACACGGCCCCATCCAACAAGCTGTTCGTCTTTGGAGGGGACACCTTCTGGCCGAACGCCTCCGTCGCCTACGCGATGCAGGCCCGCCATTGGCTCACCCGCGCCCTCCAGGGAGAGGTGGACGACGGCCTTCTGACCGAAACGGAAGCCATGTCCCTGGCAACCCACCTGATGATTCGCAACCAGGAAGAATGCTTCCGCCTGCCCGAAAAACGGGCGTATAATATAGAGCAGGCCGGACGCCCCTAAAACAAAACCGGGGCGGGTTTTAAACCCGCCCCTACAATTCCCCCAACTGTCAACCCCCATCCGCGTTCATCCAGCTTTTATCCGTATCCACCTGTGTTCAAAAAACGCGCCCCCCGCAATCCCCTACAGGATATACCGGCTCAAGTCCTCGTTCTGCACGATATCCCCTAGGGCCTGGCGGACGTAGGCGGCATCGATGGTGAAGATCTCCCCGGCACGGTCGGGCGCGGAGAAGGATATCTCGTCCATCACCCGTTCCATGATGGTATGCAGCCTCCGCGCCCCGATGTTCTCCGCCTGGGAATTGACCTGGGCGGCAAGATGGGCGATCTCCGCGATGCCGTCCTCGGTAAACTCCATAGCCACATCCTCGGTGGCGAGCAGGGCCTTGTATTGCTTGATGAGAGCGTTTCGCGGCTCGGTCAGGATGCGCTTGAAGTCCCCTTCGTCCAGATTTTCCAGTTCGACACGGATGGGCAGCCGCCCCTGGAGTTCCGGGATGAGGTCGGACGGCTTCGAGACATGGAATGCCCCGGCGGCGATGAAGAGAATGTGGTTCGTCTGCACCGGCCCGTAGCGGGTCACCACTGTCGAGCCTTCGATGATGGGGAGCAGGTCTCTTTGGACGCCCTCGCGGGAGACATCGGGGCCGGTGCCCTTCTCCCGCCCGGCGATCTTGTCCAGCTCGTCCAGGAAGATGATGCCGCTTTCCTCCACCCGCTCGATGGCCTCCTGCTTGACCTCATCGAAGTCGATCAGCTTCCGGGCCTCCTCCATAGCCAGCAGGCGGCGGGCCTCCCCGATGGTCGTTCGCTTGGAGCGGGTGCGGCGCTGCATCATGTTCCCCAGCATATCGCGGATATCCAGGCCCATCTCCTCCATCCCCTGCGGGCCGAAGACCTGCATGACCGGCGTGCCGCTGTCCTCCACCTCGACGGTGATGCTTCGGTCGTCCATGGAGCCGCTCCGCACCTGATCCCGAAGGCGGGCGCGGATGCGCTCCTTTTGCTCGGTCTTGAGTTGTGTAACCTCACTGTCCTCCGGCGGTGCGGGCGGGCGACGGTTGGCTCCCCCGAAAATCTGCTGGACCACATTTTCCATGGTGTCCTTCATGGAGCTTTCCGACGGGCGGCGACTCTCGGGAAGCGGTTCCAGGATATCCAGGATTCTCTCGACCGCCAGTTCCTGGGCGCGTTCCTGCACGCTCGCCATTCTCTCGTTTTCCGCCATCCGGACAGCCACCTGGAGGAGATCGCGGATGATGGAATCGACATCGCGCCCCACATAGCCCACTTCGGTAAATTTCGTGGCCTCAATCTTGATGAAGGGCGCATCGGCGAGGGCCGCCAGGCGGCGGGCGATCTCCGTTTTGCCTACCCCGGTCGGGCCGATCATCAGGATATTCTTGGGAATGACCTCTTCTTTCAGGTCGCTGACCAGCATCTTGCGCCGGGTGCGGTTTCGCAGTGCAATCGCAACGGCCCGCTTGGCGTTTTGCTGCCCGATGATATATTTATCCAGCTCCTCCACAATCTGTCGGGGAGTCAGGTCATCCATCATACCCTCCCGGTGAAGACGGAACGGCTGTCACAGCGTCTCCACCACAATATGGTCGTTCGTATAGATGCAGATCGAAGCAGCGATGCGAAGCGATTCCAGCACGATCTCTTCCGCGCGCATATCGGTATGGCCTGCCAGGGCGCGGGCGGCAGCCAGGGCGTAAGAGCCGCCCGAACCGATGGCTGCGATATGGTCGTCCGGCTCGATAATGTCCCCGTTGCCTGAAACGACCAGAAGGGTTTCGGTATCCCCCACGATCATCAGGGCTTCCAGGCGGCGGAGAATGCGGTCGGTGCGCCACTCCTTCACGAAATCGCGGGAGGCCACCTTCAGGTTGCCCCGCGCGGACTGGAGCCTGCCCTCGAAATTATCGAGCAGGGTCAGGGCATCGGCGGCAGCCCCGGCGAACCCGGCCAGCACCTTCCCCTGATAGAGCCGCATCACCTTGCGGGTGGAATGCTTCATGATGGTCGTGTCCAGGGTCACCTGCCCGTCCCCTCCGACCGCCAGATGCCCGTCCTTTTTCACCGCCAGAATCGTGGTGCTTCGCATCGCTTTCAAAATCGAAGCCCTCCTCAAAAGCTCGTGATGGTTATAGTATAGCCAATGAGAAGGGGGATGTCAATGGAAGGAGAGCTATAATAGGGTTCCTTGCACAATCGTTGAGTTGATACGGCCTATTGCCAATTGGGAATACTTTTCAGACAAATCTATACCGTAAAAGTATCGGCCAAGCTTTTTAGCCACTACGCCAGTTGTGCCAGACCCAGTAAACGGGTCGCACACAAGACTACCTTCTTGAGAGGTAGCGACAAGGCAGGTTTCAACTAGTTTTTCAGGAAATACCGCAAAGTGTACACCTCGATATTTTCCCAATGGAATCTCCCAGACCGTTCTTTTATTTCTTCCCAGAGGATGAAAGGCTTGATCCCAACGAGATGTATGGAGGTTGGGATTGCCCGAATTCTTACCGTTTTCAGGTGTACCATTTCTCTTGCCAAAATGATTCCTACCGCCTTTCATTCTAGATTTCTCACCAAAAGTTACATGAGGCTCACGTATCAAATCAGGATTGTAAAAATAAACCTTGTTCTTTGCGAAAAAGAAAATATATTCGTGATCAACGGTCGGACGTGTTTTCACTGATGATGGCATAGCATTCGGTTTGTACCATATTATATCACTTCGAAGTTGCCAACCAACTTCACCTAAAGCGAGAGCAACCCGCCAAGGCACTCCTAAAAGAATATTGTTTCTATAGGTATCCCCTATATTCAGCCAGAGTGTGCCATCATCTCTTGTTTTTTTGTAAAGCTCAGAGAATACATCTACTAGGTGATTAATATAGTCGTTGAGTTCGACCTCAGTGCCGATTTCATTTTCGTTTTCCGGCGTGTAGATTCGATGCCCGAAATAAGGTGGACTTGTAATACTTGTTTGGATTATCTTATCAGGAATTGTAGATAGCACCTCCTTTGCATTCCCTGTGATTACGGTGTAGCTTTTCTCAATATATACCATCTAAAAGCTCCTGAACGAACAAGTTTAATAATACCTGAGAGTCGTCGTCGAACCCTTCAAATGAGTTCGGGTTAGAATCGAAATAAAAAACGGTATTTATCAACCCTCTGATGCTTTCGATTTCACGAGGTGACCAGTTTCTGGCAACGATTACCAAACAAATAACAGAATCCTTAAGTATATATCTAGTTTCTGCTACGGCGGTAATAACATCCCTACTAAAGAGATGAGCATGGCCTCCTCCTTCGGTTTCGCGGGTTTTAATTGGAATAAGTAGGAGCCGTTCTGTTTGGTCATCTATCTTAAGTTTAACACTGACATCAAATGTATGTATGCCTACCTTTATCTGCGATTCTACTATTTCAACGCTTTTATACTTCCCATAGCTGCTGTGTGTTTAGAAATAATTCTGAAAGGACGTAATCAAAGCGGTGCGGCAAAGTATTTCAAGATGATGCCCCTTGATTGACCTTCGAGACCCTTCAAGGCGATCTATAACTATTTCTCTGAAGGTTTCCCACGAAAAAGTTTTAACCATATCTCTATACTCGTATATGAGTTTTGCTAAGGTATCCACCTCTGCTTCAAGGCTTTCGACGCTATCTAGCTTTTTCATTCTCTGAATTAGGGGAGCAAGACGCTGCTGGGTCGCATCACGTATTATCCAAGCAAAGAAATAGAAATAGGCTTTTTTATGTGAATACATCCTTCCTATGCCATCAAGCAAGAATGGCTTACTCTCATCTGAAGAATTAAAGCAAGCCAATAAGGCTTCTTTTAATTGATCCTCTTGCAACTCATATAGGATAGTGTCTAACTCTTTATGAGAACCCGTCTGAATCTTCACTTTCTTTTCGACCCAATCATAAAAAGGCTTCGCTTGATCTGCGAGTTTGGTAAGCTCTACCAATCGAGCATGGCTTATATCGACTTTATGAACTATTAAACTATTCATTTATTTCTCTCGGTGTTTCTCTTGAGTCTTTTATAATGGCAATAATGGTATTAGTAATTGATAAGAGATAAAGTTATACCTAAATTTTCCGAACTTCCTCTAGCAGCCTCTTCAAAGCCGCGCTTCGATCTTCGGCGGCGGTGATGGCCCGGCCGATCACCAGGTAATCGGCTCCCAGGCGCAGGGCTTCCGCCGGGGTCATGAATCGCTTCTGGTCGCCGGACTGGGACCAGGCCGGGCGAATACCGGGGGTAACGATCAGGAAATCAGGGCCGCACGCCTGACGGACCGCCTGGATCTCATGCGGTGAGGCGATCACCCCATCCATGCCGGAAGCCTGCGACAGACGGGCCAGGTGGACAACTTGCCCTTCGACGGAGCGCGGGACGCCGAGTTCCTCGCGCAAAGCCGCTTCATCCAGGCTGGTCAGCACCGTCACGCCCAGAAGCCTGGGGCGCTCCACTCCCAGGGCCCGGCTGGCCTCTTCCGTCGCCTGCCGGGCCGCCTCCATCATCGCTCGCCCCCCGGAGGCGTGGAGGGTGATGAAAGCGATTCCCAGCTTCACGGCTGACCGCATCGCGCCTGCAACCGTGTTCGGGATATCGTGCAGCTTGGCGTCATAGAAAAGCGTCTGGCCTTGCAGCTTCCTGAAGATATCGAACCCGGCGGCATTGACCAGTTCCAGGCCGATCTTGAATCCGCCGACACCCCACTTCGTCTCCTCCGCCAGCCGCAGCGCCTCTTCCTCGGACGGCACATCCAGCGGCAGCAAAACGCGCTCTTGAGGTGACAATAGACAGCCCCTTTCATTTCAAATCAAATAATCTTGCAGAGACTCCTTGCCGGCCAGCATCAGACCCTCTCTCAAAGCAGGCCCGACCACTCCCCAGCCTTCTTCAAGGCTCTTTCGGGCTTCCCCCGGCGTATAGACGAAAACATCCGCGCTGACTCCCAGCCGTTCAGGGCGATATAAGGAGGAGCGATGGTGAAACGCCACCGGAGACTCTTTCAGCAGCACCAGAATATCCGCATCGCTGGCTGCTGTGCAATCTCCTCGGGCATAGGAGCCGAAAAGCACCACGCAAAGCACCGAGGGGTCGGTTGTCAGAGCATCCGCCCATCGGATCAGGTTGGTGATAACCTCATCACGGTTCGTACGGAATATTCTGATCACACCAATTCACCACCTCTTCGGCATCCATGACCGCCTGGCTGGCCTCCGCGCGGGTGTAATAACGTTTCGGTGCGCCTTCCGGATGAGCATCCGGATAGCGGGAAGGGATATAATGCCTGTCCAGCCTGCGGGCCGCATCCAGCAATGCCTCAGTGGTCTCGTCCGGCAGCGGCACAGCCTCCAGAAGAGACAGCACGGAATGGCCCCAGACAATATTGCCCAGCGCCATATGCAGGGCTTTGGCGGCTTTCTCCGCCGACTGCTGGGCCGCAAAACAGGCCCACTCGAAATGGCGGATGTGGATGCTCTGACGAGCATGTTCCAGGTCTGCCTTCGCCTGTTCCAGCCAGTCGGCGCTGCGGTTCATCGCGACCCTCCCTCCGGTTCACCCTATTATACCTGATCGCCTCTACCCTGTCAAAACGCTTGGACCGCTCGAAAATCGGCTGCCTGCCCGGAAGGAATCCGCCGTCGAATAGCCAATCGATTGCCATCTCTTCTTGGAAAGGTGACCCATATGAGTTATGAGCGCGGCTGGCAGGCGATCCATCTGGAGATGTCCGACAGGATCCCTCACACCGAATACATTTCCCATCGGCAGTTCATTCAGAAAGTGACGGGTTTCGACCCGGAGAACCCTGCCGAGGGCCACCAGGTCGGGCCTGCGCTGGCCCGCGCCCTGGACCTCGATTTTATCTGGTCCAACTATGGGCGCGACTGGGGCCTGCCCCATGCCGATATGGGCCGGGCCAAATTCTACGATTCCGAGACTCCCTGGCATTCCTCCTATCCCTTCCACAGCGTGGAAGAAGTCTTGGCCTTCGATCCTCTGAAAGCGGCCAAACTACCGAGTATGGAAGAACTGACCGCCGATGTTCGCCGGTCATGGGAGAACGGGCAGAAAGCCTACCCCGAAGCCGTCTTTCCGGGAGGCTTCTACAATACGGTTTTTATGTGGCATATCCTTACCTTCGGCTGGGATCTTTTCATGGAAGCGGCCATGTTCGACCCCGACCGGTTCGAGAAGGTGATGGATGCCTTCGTGGAGATGAGCATGATGGTGGTGCAGGCCCATATCAAGGCGGAAGTGCCTGTCTTCCTCTGCCACGACGATATCGTATGGGCCAGCGGAACCGTTTTCTCCCCGGAGTGGATGCGCCGCTATGTCTTCCCGCGCCTGACCCGTCTCTTGACTCCCCTGCGGGAGGCGGGCATCAAAGTCCTCTTCTGCTCGGACGGCAACTTCACGGAATACATTGACGACCTAGCCGAAGCCGGGGCCGAAGGCTTTATTTTCGAGCCGATGACCGACCTGGAGTATATCGTCCGGCGCTACGGGCAGACCCATGTGATCATCGGCAATATCGACTCGCGGATTCTCCAGTTCAAAAAGCCGAAAGAGATTCGCGCCGAAGTGAAGCGATGCGCCGACCTGGGGCGCGACTGTCCGGGCTACTTCTTTGCCGTGGGCAACCATATCCCCTATGTCGTTCCCATCCCGAGCATTGAATGCTATCTGGAAGCCTGCCAGGAGTTCGGGAAGAGGTAGCAGGTTGTCGCGTTTTTCACAAAGTGGCGAAGTCTCGGAGGAATCCGCGCCCGCGCAGGGGAAATAACGGATAGCCGTCTCCGGCAGGCAATGCCCGGCGGAGCGGCTGCTCCCACAGCATCTATGTCTGGGGCGGCGTCATCGCCTCAGCGATTGAAGGAGGAAGCTGTCATGCTTCGAATCGGTTTCGTAGATCATCACCTGAACAATTTCCATGCGGACAAGTTCCTGGGCCTCCTGCGCGGCCCGCTGGCCTCCCTGGAGGCGGATGTGGTGGCCGCCTGGGAATCCGACCCCACCGGCGACGACTGGTGCGCCAAGAACGGCGTGCCCCGCCTCGATTCCCCGGAGGCCGTTGTGGAGGCCGTGGACGGGGTGATGGTGCTGGCTCCGGATAATATCGAGGAGCATCTCGGCCTGAGCCGGAAGGTGCTGCCCTTTGGCAAGCCAACCCATATCGATAAGTTCCTCTCCCCTACCCTGACCGACGCCCGAGAGATCGTCCGGCTGGCCCACGAGCATAAAACCCCGTTCGTCACCTCCTCCGCCCTGCGCTACGCAGTGGAACTGGAGGCGGTGATACCCCAAATCCAGGAGCCTCCGACCGAAATGTACGCCCGCGGCCTGGCTGCATGGAACGGTTACGCCGTGCATACCATCGCCATGGTCTTGCGGGTGATGGGGCCGTCCGCTCTGCGCCTGATCGACACCGGAACCCCCAACGCCCGCACGGTCACCCTGGACTACGGAAGCGGCAGGAGGGCGCAGATCGATGTCCGCACCGCCGCCAACGAATGGTCCGTTTTCCCCTGGCAGTTCGGCATCCGCATCGGCGACAATTACATGTGCGCCACCGTCACCGATTTCGACGGCTTCTATGCCAATGAAATGAAGGAAGTGGTCGAGTTCTTCAAGACAGGCCAGCCGCAAGTGCCCGCCGAAGAAGGCCTGATGATAGTCGCCATCCTGGAAGGCGCTGTTCGCTCCCAGGCTGCGGGTGGCGAATGGATCCCATTGGAGATTTGAGCAAACGGAAGCCCAAAGCCGCCCCGTCTTTCCGGAGCGGCTTTTTTTATGCCTGAACAATACGTCTATCCTCATTTTACGGGAAGCGTGGAGGATCAGGGCTTTCACTTCTGAGGGCGACCCATCGGGTCGCCCTGGTGGATCCGAACCCCTCTTATTGCAATTTTCAGCGAAAGCCCTGCCTCAATCTTCCCCGGCACTGATATCAAATTTTCTAATAAAATAAATTGAAATTAGCTCAAAAACCAGTAATTTTACCGGGTGAACTCATTGACCGGTTACTGGAAAGGCACTATAATGAGATTGATAACAACAATATCGACGACAATCCCCGGTCAGGAGGATGATCTATGAACTCACACCGCAGAGACCTTATGAAAGCGATTGCCAGTCTGCTTTGCGCCGCGTTTCTCGCTCCCCTCGCCCACGCCAGAGTCGGTTCCATCAAACTGGGCATTACGACAAACTGCCCTTACGGTCTGGCCGGTTGATGGGCCGGGGTCTATGAGGGCCTCCAACGCCTGGAAGGCGTTCAATATGTCAATCCGAAAGCAGACCACAAAACGCAAACCTGCGAAATCCGGCTCAAAAACGGCAGACTGCCCGACATTGCGGCAGTCGATAAGCATCTGGACAGCCTGAACGCGGGCCTCACCCTTCGGGGTATCGAGGTAACCGCTGACGGCAAGATTTTCGCTGATCGGAAGGGGTTGCTGCTCATCATTTCAGAAACCGGCCAAAGGGTACGGCTGGCTCCCCTGACGGTCAAGGTGCAGTGGGATCATAAAAAAGAGCATGTTTTCCCCGCTTCGGCGGAGGAAACAGATGCGTATCTTCGCCTGCAGGCGGAAGCCGGGCAGGGCGTTCGGGTTCAGGTGACCGGCCCGCTGAAGCAGGCTGGAAAGGTAGATTATACTCTGGAAGTACGGGAATATCGATGGCCGGCCAAATGACCGGAAACAGATCGTGTCTGTGGAGATTCAAGCGCCCCATCATAAGGAGGACCATCTTGTTGAACAGGCGATTTTCTTCTTTGTCCGTGTACTTTAGCAAAACGCTCTTGAGACCCTTTTTGCTTGTTTTGATGCTCATGGCATTGTGGCCCCAGGCTCCCGCCCGGAGCGACGGCCCTGCCGTCGTGGGACAATGGAGCGAGGTCATGCAGTGGCCTTCGATTGCCATTCACACGCACCTGCTCCCCACAGGCAAGGTGATGTTCTGGTGGCGCTATGACCCGCGGCCCTATCTCTGGGATCCGGTCAGCAACGCTATTGCCCCGATGGATTATCCGGGATTTGACCTCTTCTGTTCCGGTCACTCCTTTCTGAGCGACGGAAGGCTCCTGATTGCGGGCGGTCAGGCCCCCGGCGGTGGAACGGAAGTCGAAAATGCGACCCCCAACGGCGCGGGCATACCTGACGCGACCATCTACGACCCGTGGACAAACACCTGGGCGAAGCAACCCGATATGAACGCCGGTCGCTGGTATCCCACCGATACCACTCTAGCAAACGGGCGGGTGGTGGTCGTTTCCGGCAGCGAGGACGAAGATTATTCCAACAACAGCCTTCCTCAGATATGGACGAAGGACGGATGGATCAATCTGACCAGCGCAGTCAAAATCCTTCCGCTTTATCCACAGATGCACCTGGCTCCCAATGGCAAAGTGTTCATGGCCGGTCCGAATCAGTCTTCGGAATATCTGGATCCGAAAGGGAAGGGCAATTGGAAGCGCCTCGCCACACGGAAGTTTCCCAACCGCGATTATGGATCTTCCGCATTGTATGACACTGGCAAGGTGTTTTTTGCGGGCGGAGGCGATCCCCCCACGAATACGGCGGAGGTCATCGATTTGCTGGCTCCGACCCCGGCATGGCGATACGTCGGCGCGATGTCGGTCGCCCGCCGCCAGATGAATGCGACCCTGCTTCCTGACGGCAAAATTCTGGTCACCGGCGGGGTGAGTGGCGCGGGATTCAATAGTCGGACGACCCCTGTTTTCTCCGCAGAGATGTGGGATCCGGAGACCGAGCAGTTCACCACTCTGGCGAGTATGGCGGTTCCCCGGTGGTATCATTCCACCGCTCTTCTGCTGCCGGATGGCCGCGTGCTGTCCGCAGGGGGAGATAGCAATCCCACTGCGGAAATTTACTCTCCACCCTATCTCTTCAAAGGCCAGCGCCCGATCATTTCCGGCGCTCCGGAAAGCGTCACCTACGGCCAGACGTTCAGCGTATCGACTCCGTCTGCGGCTTCGATCACCAATGTAAACTGGCTGCGAATCGGATCGGTCACCCACGCCAACAATATGGAGCAGCGGATCAACCGGCTCGCGTTCACCGCCGGCCCCGGCAGCCTCAATGTGACAGCCCCCTCGAACCCGGCGCTCTGTCCGCCCGGCTACTATCTGCTCTTTATCCTGGATGGCAGCGGCGTTCCTTCCACAGCCGCCATCATCCATATCAGCGGGCCGCCTGCGGTTCCTTCATCTTTGAAAGTATCGCAGGACTCGGATACGGTGCTGTATATCCAGTGGAAGGACAATTCTCTCAACGAAACTGAATTCGAACTGGAACGGTCCCCCAACGGCAGCGCCTTCACGAAGGTTGCCACTCTCCCTGAAGATACGGTATCCTATAAAGATAGGAACTTGACACCAGCCACCAAATACTATTATCGGCTGCGGGCCGTCAATTATGACGCAAATTCCAATTATACGAGCCTTGTCAGCGGCTCCACCAGGCAGAAGCCACCGGCTGCACCGAGTAATCTGGCAGTTTCCGCTGTATCTCGGAGCCGGATAGACCTTGCCTGGACCGACAATTCCAATAATGAAAGCAATTTCAAAATCCAGCGTTCCACTGACGGCGTTAAATTCACGCAGATTGCTACGGTGAGCGCCAATGCGACCAGGTATTCCAGCACCGGACTGACTCCCAACACGACCTACTATTACCGGGTGCAGGCATATAACACCGGCAACAATTCCGCTTTCACCAACATTGCAAGCGTCAAAACGTGGGCACAGTGATGAAAAGGCGGAGAGGCCGGGCCATAGCGGGCTTGCTGCTCTTAGCGGCAGGCGCAGTCGAAGCGCAAAGCGATATTTCGCCACCGAGCAAAGCCCTGCCGGAGCCAGCCGGGAACGCCTCCATTCGCCTGACGCGCTATCGGAAGAGCGGAGAAATCGGGCTGAAGGCCGTTCGCGCCCCCATGAAGGATATCGCCTCGACGCTCGAACGCGCCACAGGGTGTGCCATTGAAATGGATAAGGAACTTCAGGAAGGCAGGCACACCCTCGATATCTCCCCTCGCCCGGCGGAGAAACTCTTCCATGCCCTGGCCCGGAGAGTCGCCGCCCGGATCGTCGTTACCTACCGGCTGAAGCACCTGCTCGCCGGCGAAACCGCCCCTCCGGGGAACCCGCTATTCGCCGGCCGGCAGGTTTCGGTCAACCAAAAAAGACCGGAGGAACCGGAAATCCTCTGGCAGCAGCTGGGAATTACAGTGGAGATGGAAGAGGATATCGTCGGGAAAGTCGTCCTTACCGCCCGCAAGGAGCCGCTGGCCCGGGCGCTGGATCGGGCCGCCGCTCAGTTGCAGGCGCGGTGGGAAACCGTCCTGCGCCTGGAGCCGCGCTTCCGTTCGGGAGAATCCGCAGACCCGGAAGAAGAGATGAGGGATCATTTCACCGACCTGGCGAAAATGACCTCAAAGGAACGCCAGGAGGAAATCCGGGCCGATATCAGCGCCATCGAGTCTCTGCCTGAAGACCGGCAGGAGGCGGGCGTCCTCTGGATGGCAGGCAACGTAACCGGCCTGGCAAGCCTGCTGAAGAGCGTTCCCGGCGAACACCGGGAGCGGGTCGCCTTAAAAGTGGCCGCCGTCGCCCAGGACTACTGGAACGTGATGGACCGCCTGCCCCCATCCTCCCGCGCCCGCTTCGATCCGGTCTGCCAGGCTCTTTTGCAGCTTCAAAAGGACTACGCGGACATCGGAAACGAGGAGAGCGGGGAGGAGTAAGAGCGCACCGCCGCACACCCAACAGCCTGCCCGGGGCATTCCGGCAAGCGAAGGTCTGAGATATTACCGCCCTTGCTCCTCCACCCTTTTGAGCATGCTTCTCAGGCGGGGGATGCGGGGCTGGTTACCCAGGGCGCGGCGGTAGGCGGCGGCGGCCCGGGTGGGGTTGCCGAGTCGTTCATGCAGTTGACCCAGGGTGATCCAGCTTTCGGTGCGGCCCGGGGAGACGGCCACGATGCGTTCCGTGAGGGCGAGGGCCTGCGAGAGATTGCCCTGGAAGCGGTAGAGGCCGCTCAGGGCCAGCAGCGCGGGGAGGTTGTTGGGATTTCGCTTAACCGCCCGCTCGTAGTCGGAGACGAAGCGTGGCAGGAGGCCTTTTTGCCGGAGAAGGCGGGCTGTGGCGAAATCGTCCCCTTCCGGGTCGGCTTCCAGGCTGCCGCGCCAGCAGGCGGCAGCCTGGCTTTCCCGCCCCTGCCGTTCGGTGATCTTGCCGGCCTCCCGGAGGTAGGTGGCAGTGTGGGCGCGGTCCAGAAAGGCGGCCTTTTCGAGCGTTTTCAAGGCTTCGGAGGGTTGCCCTTTGGCTTCATAGGCGACGGCGAGGCCCACATAGCTCATCACCAGGACGGCGCGGGACCGCTCCACATCGGCTCCCTGAAGGGCCATCGAATACTGTTGGATAGCTTCGTCGAGCTTGCCCTGGGCGGCGTAAGCTTCGGCAAGGCCCGCCCGGTTATAGGGGTCTCTGGGAGCTTGCTGGGTGGCCCTGGTAAAAGCCTGTTCCGCCTCCCGGTACCGGCGGGATTCCAGGTAGACCTTGCCGACCCGCTGGGAAACCTCCGGCATATCGGGGGCGCGCTCGCCCACCTGCCCGTAGGCGCTCAGGGCTTTGTCGCGCATATTGGAATAGCTGTAGGCGTCCCCCAGCCAGAGGTTGGCCTTCAGGTTTCCCGGATCGAGCTGTAAAACGGTCTGGAACGCTTCTATCGCCCGCCCGTTGTCCCGGCCCAGGCAGGCCATCCCCAGGTTGAAATGAGGCTTTACCCAGCGAGGGGCCAGAGCCGCCGCCCGATGGTAGTGCGTTATCGCCTCTTCCATCATCTCCTGAAGCTGGCATGCGTCTCCCACGAGGTTTTCCGCTATGGCGTCCTCCGGGTAGCGTTCCACCAGGCGCTTCAGAGAGTTGATATCGCGTTCCGAGTGGAAGACAATGCCATCGACCTTGCTAAAGAGGCGCTTGGCCGATTGATAGGCCGCTTGCGCCTCCGAGCGCATCCCCTTTTCCGCATAAGCGCCTTCGAGCAGGAAATAGGCGAGAACATTTTCCGGATTCAGCGAAATGGCTCGCCGGAACTCCTGAACGGCCTCATCATAACGGCGCAGGTTGGCATAGGTCACTCCCAGATGAACGGCCAGGATATCGCTTTTCGGCTCCATACGGGCCGCCTGGCGAAAGGAGTTGATCGCCTGGCCGTACCGGGCGCGGTTGAAGTCCCTCAAGCCCTGCATGAAGGCGCTCTCGGCCTTGTCCACCGCCAGCGCCGCGGATGCGGCGCAGGCAACGGCCCATACTATTATCATCAAGCGCATCGAACACCTCTTAGGGATACCGGAACAGAGCCTGGCGGCCCTCCGCCCTGAACCTCTCCCGGAACATCGCTTCCTGAGGGCTGGCAGTGGCGGCGGGGCCGGATTGTCCTTCCATACCTGCACTCCGGTTTTTTGTCATGCGGGGGCTGTCCGGGCCTGCTCCTCCGCCAGCGCCCAGGCTCATCCTTTCGCCGGGACCGGCTGGATTCTGCGGGGCGGAGGGCGAGTGAGTTTCCGGGTCAATCGCCCCTCCGAAGCCACCTCCCATCATCCCTGGACCGGATGAAAGCGGTTCCGCTTTCATTGCCATAGTGGCCGGATTGCTGCCTGCCACATTCGGCTGATCCGATGCCTCGGCTTGAGACGGGTTGCGGGCGATTGCCATATTATCCTGCTTCAGGACATATGCCTCTTTGCCGGGCAGTCTCATCGCCAAGGCCGCGCTGTCCGGCTGCCGGGTGTCGGGCAGCGTCAGCGGTTTCTCCGGCTTGTTGTTTTCTCGCACCGCAGAGGGCTTGGGCTGTGGGGCAGCCCGGTCAGCCTGTTGCTGCCGGGCCTTTACAGGCTGCGGCTTTGCCTGTTGATCGGATGTTGCGGGAAGCGGCTTAGGGGTAGAGGCCTTTCGGTGTCCGCTCCCTTTTTTCATAGTTATAGATTCCATCGCCGAGGGATGATCCCGAAGCGGCGCAGCTAATCTCAGGTTCGGCGATTCCGGCGCTTTTGCCATCATTGCGGTGGGCGGCTGCGTGGGGCGGCCTGTGCTGAGCAAAACCGCCAGCGCCAGGGATGCGGCCAGGGCGGGCACAGCCAATGCCAGCCGGTAGCGTTGACAGAAGGGCATGGAGGACTTCTCGATTTGCCGGCGAACAGCCTCCCAGAGATGCGGGGACGACTCCACGACCGGCAGGCGGGTGGCTTTCAGAAGCGAGACGGTACGGCTTAAGGAGGCGATATCCTCGCCGCAGGCGGCACACTCCTCCAGGTGGCGGCCTATCCGCTCCTGTTCCTCGGCGGAAAACGCCCCCTCCAGGTAGGGAAGCAGCAGGTTTTCGTATTGACGACACTTCATCGGCCTCCCTCCTCCAGCCATGCCAGTTCTCCTTTCAGCTTCTTACAGGCGTAGTGCAGGCGGGACCAGACCGTGCCCACCGAGCAGTCCAGAATGCGGGCGATCTCCTCGCAGGAGCGTTCCTCGAAATAGTGCAGCACGATCACCAGGCGGTGCTTCTCCGAGAGGCGATCTATAGCTTCCCTCACCGCCCGGTTCTGCTGGGCGAGGACGGCCTTCTCCTGCGGGTCATCGGATTCCTCTGAAATCATCCTCTCTCCGAGGTTGGCCTCCGGGTCGTCCAGGGAGAGGTGGTTCTGGTGGCTCATCCGTTTGAGGCGTTTGCGGGTCATATTGACCGCCACCCGGTAGAGCCACGTTCCGAATGCGGCGTCCCCCCGGAATCCCGGCAGAGCGCGGTACGCCTGCACGAAAATATCCTGCACCAGATCATCGACCTCATCCCGCAAATAGACCATCCGGGAGACAAGCGCATAGATCGCCCGCTGATGGCGGGCCACCAGCTGCTCGAAGGCTTGCATATTGCCGGCGCGGGCCAGGCGAACCAGGTCGGCATCGGGGTCCAACGGACGCCGGTGCGACGGGTCGTTTTCGGACGTCCGGCTCCGGGATTCACGGGCCGCCGGTTCGTTTTTCCCGCCTGCGATTTTGGCAAAGAAGGTCATTCGTCACCGTCTGTTGTGTTCAGCCCGCCCGATGCAACGATCCATCCTTTTCTTCCAGGAGCGCGTCCCCTGTTTTTCGTGCGGCATTTATATCTTTAGAGACCGGAGGCGGCGCATTCCTTCAAACCGTTCTATCTTTTCGGAAAGAAGGTCAATAAATCTTTGGCGAAAAGCTCGTGCGCCGCGGTCGTCGGGATGATTGCTGCCGCTGTAGAGGAGGGTGGTGCAGGGCAGGCCCCCGGTCTCCAGGTATTCCCAGCGTCGCGAGGTATCGGCCACCGCCACGCCCTATCCGGCGGCGAACTCCCGCAGAAAGGCGACCGCCGGGCGGGTCTCAGCGCCGCGCGGGCGCGGATGGTTCATCCACTGTGGCGCGGCATATCCCGGGTCGAACGGTCACCCGGTTCCTCTCAACGGCGATCTCCAGCCCCTCGATAACCGCCGGGTTTACCCGGACGGTCTGCGCCGGCGACGCGGCGACGCTCAGGCCCAGCAGGGCAGGCAATAACGGATACATGATGTTCCTCCTGGTCAGGATAACGGAATCGTCTAATCCTCTCTTCTCATCAGGGAGGATTCTTCCTTTCTCCCGACAGAATAGGGATGATGGAATCCATCAATCGGATGGGAAGCGTCCGGACGGGAGGTTGCAATGGCGGTTCATGTAACAGGCAGGGATATCGCAGAAGGGCTGTCTGCCCTGGGGCTGTGCCGGGGGGATGCGGTGCTGACGCATTCCTCCTTGTCCTCCTTCGGGCATGTGGAGGGAGGCGCGAACGCGGTCATCGATGCCATTCTGGACATCATCGGCCCGGAGGGAACCGCGCTCTTTCCCACCCTGACCGGCAGCGAGAATCTCTCCCCTCGAAATCCGCCGGTTTTCAATCCGGCGGAGGCGGCCTGCTGGACGGGCATCATCCCGGAGACCGCCCGGAAGCGCCCGGAGGCGGTCCGCAGTCGCCATCCGACCCACTCGGTGGCCGCCATCGGCAGGCTGGCCCGGTGGATCACCGCCGGACACGAATACTGCCCTTCCCCTTGCTGGTACGGCTCTCCCTATGACAAAGTGCGCGAGATCGACGGCTATATCCTGTTGATCGGCTGCGCCCATGCTTCCAACACCACCTTTCACCATATCGAAGAAACCGCCCCGGTCGATTACGTCTGCCAGAAAGAGCCTACCACCGGCCTGGTCGTCGAACCGAACGGCAGCCGCACGGAAGTCACCTTTTACCTTCACTCCTACGAAGGCCCCTCCCGCGACTATCCCCGCATGGAACCGTTATTCATCGAGTCGGGTATCCAGGCGACTTTACAGGTGGGAAACGCCACCCTGCGCCTGATCCGCTCCCAGCCGATGTGCGAGATGGTTCTGGAGCGCGTCCGGCGCGACCCAATGTGCATCACGGAAGCGGAATAGATGACGCAATAGCTCCCCCGAACGCTTGAGAAACGCCGAAATAAGGAAAAGGTTCCTCAGGCGCTTGACACCCTGATTCCCTACACCAAAACCCACTTCAGCGCGAAAGGGCGGTTGATGGCTATGCACAAATACCCTTACTTCACGGTTCACAAAAACCAGCGCGACCAGATAGTGGAAAAGGTTCTCAAACTCCAGGAAACCGTGCGGCCCGGCCAGGCGGCCATGACCGCCGACCTGATGCTCTTTCTGGAGAACGGGCTGGGGGATCATATCATGGAAGCGGATAAGCAGTACGCTTCTTATCTGAAAGCGAAAGCGTAAACCCAGCCGATACCGAAGGATTTTTCTGGCTGTAATCGTAATAAAAGATATTCAGCCATCCGCGAGTGGCGGACAAAAGCCTGTCGTTCGCGGATGGCCTTTTCCGGAGGAGGTTATGGCTCTGACATCCGACCAACGACAGCATTTTCTGGAATACGGCTATGTGGCCGTGCCGTCGTTTTTCGACAGGCGCGAAACGGAGGCGATGCAGACGGAGGTGGCGCGGCTTCACCGGGAAGGTTTATTACGAAATGTGGCGACCGATGGCGACGGCAAAACCTCATCCACGACGCAGCGCAATCTACAGATCTGCCCTATGTACCGGCAGAGCGGTCTCTTCCGGGCGCTCCCGTTCGTCCCGAAGGTGATGGAGGCGGTCTCCGGGCTGATCGGCGACCCGGTCGTGCTGCATCTGGATCAGGCCTTCCTGAAGCCTGGGGGGGATGGCATGGGAACCCACTGGCACCAGGACAACGCCTACTTCAAGATCGAAGACCCGCTCAAGGGAACGGCCATGTGGATCGCCGTTCACGACGCAACGGCAGCCAACGGCACGCTGTCCGTCGTGCCTGACAGCTTCCGAGAGGTCTACGAACACAGCCGGGACCCTTACAGCGACCACCACATCCGCTGCTACCCGCCCGAAGACCGGGCGATTCCGGTGGAACTGGCCGCCGGGGGCGCTGTCTTTTTCTGCTACGGGACCTGCCACGCCACCGGGGAGAACCGGACAGAGCGCGAGCGGGCAGGGGCAGCCTTCCATTTCGTCCGCGCCGACTACGCCCCTGCGGAAATCCTCGCCCCGAGCCGCAACTACAATCCCTATCTGACCGGTGAGAAGGCCACAGGCGGCCTTGAGGAATACGGCGTCCCGGTGGCCGGAACGTGGGAGAAGGAAGTGGAGAAAGCGATGGGAACAGGACACCTGTAGCTTGAAGGTCGCCAACGCAGCCAGCCTGAGGGTAAACCGCAGCCCCCTGGCAACCGTTTTGCTACCCTTCGCTGGATACCTATAGGGGCAGGGCCGAACCCCGCCCCCAAGAGCCTACTCCCATCCCTTCAGCCGGTTCGCCAGTTCCTCTACGGTCAGGCGGGTAACGCTGTCGTAGAGGGGATGGGTGGATTCGGACGCCTCGGAATTGAGGTAATCGCGCAGGTCGCGGGCGATGCTGCCGATGGCCTCCCGGTTGAGGCGTTCGAGAACGTCTTTACGGGCGGCGTAGCGTTCGATGATTTTACAGGCGTCGGAGAAGACCTGACGGGCCTCATAGGGCGATTGCAGGTAGCGGTACTGGAGCAGTTGCCCGAAGACGGTGGCCGAATCGAGAGACACTTCGGCGGCCTCCGGCTCCTCCGGCGCGGCCTCGGTTTCCTCCCCGAGACCGGTTTCCTCGTAGATGATGTCGTCCAGGCCCGTTTCGGTGAAGGCCCGGAAAGCCAGTTCCAGAAGCGGGAACCAGGGCAGCACTTTGGCGGCCCGGCGAGCCTCGCGCTCCTCGGAAGTGATCGGCTCGATGGGGAACTGGGAAAGGAATCTCTCGATATCCTCCATCCGCCTGGGGCCGAGGAAGGGAAGTTGCACCACATCGCTCAGGTTCTTCCGCATCGCGCTGTCCGCATGATCCGACTGGAACAGTTGAATGAAGAGATCGGATTCAATGAAGGAGGCGGCATAGGGCAGGACCCGGTCCGCCGTCTCCTTCCATTTCCGGAGGTCGTCGAGGAGGATGTGCTGCACCACCCGGGCCAGCAGGCCGTGCTCGATGAGGTACATCAGCAGTCCGTAGGAATCGGTGGGGAATTCCGTTCCTTCCGTCTTCCGGCGGCCCAGCCAGGCGGACGATTCGGATGCGAAGGAATCCTTCATTACCTGATAGAAGGGGACGTTCCGGCTGACCCCGAAGGCGTGAACCACTTCCCGGAACTTGCCCATCCGCTCCCGCCGCCAGGCTTTGCTGAAAGCGACCTCGATAGGAACCGGCCCCAGCTTTTCGAGCAGAGCCGCGGCGTCGCGCTCAATGGCGAGGGTGTCGCGCAGGAAGAGAGAGCGCACCTGAGAGGAGGCCGCATAGCGGAGGGCGGCGGCAATGGTTCTCGCCAGATTGTCCTCATCGCGGCTGGCCGTCTCCAGGAGGGAGGCCAGGCCCAGGGCGTTCCGGTTTGCCAGGTCGCAGGTGCGAAGGCAGTCCAGGAGGGCTATTTGCCTCTCGGCAGGCATCCGGGCGAACCGCTTGATGCTCCGCACCAACAGGGCGGTATGCTGCACCAGCCCGTCCAGATTTGTGTTCAACTGTGGCTGAACGCGGTCGAACTCGAAGGGCAGGAGAAAATCGCGCAAGATGGTGGTGATGACGGCGTGGTCGGCGCTCTCGAACAGCTTTCCGGAGAGGCCGACCGAGCTTTCGCGGTAGAGGTAGTCCTGGTTAAAGGGGCAGGCATCCTCCTCCTCGTAGAGAATGAAGCGCATCTCGCTGGCCTTGATATGGCGCTTGCGCCAGAAATAGCTCTTGGCCTCTTCCAGCACCAGCCGATGGCCCACTCCGAAGCGTTCACCCACCTGCTCGATGAGGGTATCGAAGCGCATCCGCTCCCGGTTTCGGAAGCCCCGGGTGGCCGGGAGGGTGGCGCAAAAGGTGGTGCCATGGTTTTCGGCAGGCTCTCGGACGCTGGACAGGTTGAGGGAGCCGTCGTGCATATTGAACACGAGCCAGCTTTCCGTTGTGCCGACACCCGTTCCCTTCTTTTTGGTGGCGCTGTCGTGTTCGCGGCGGGTGATCCCCAGATCGAAGATACAGGGCCGCCCGGGGATCACGCCCTCCTCCAGCAGTTCGGGGGTCACCCCTTTGCCGGTATCGCGCAGGATAATCTCCGCCGCCTGCTCCTTTTCGTGATAGAGAAGGGTCACATAGAGTTCTTTGGCATAGTGGAAGGCATTGCTGATGATATTGCTCAGAGCGCCCCGGATGCGCCGCTCGTTTCCGACCACGAAGAGGTCATAATGCTCCGGCGCATCGATCCCTAAAGTCTCCTCTCCCGGCGAGGGCAGCACCTGGGCGGGCAGAGAGCCGATGATATGGGTGAGGTTGATCCGGTCCATCTCCATCCGGCCCCGGGCGAACTGGATGCGGTCGATGGCGATCTCTTTAGCCAGCCGGATCTTATTGAGCGGCTCCGTCAGAAGCTCGATAGCCAGATCGACATCGGCAAACTCCGCGGGGGCCTCGCTTGGCTCGGCAGGCGGAGGGTTTTCCACCGACTGCCGCGATGCCTCGAAGCCCTCGACGACCTCTTCCAGAGGAAAATAATTGGGATTGCCGGCCCGCTTTTCGGCATACTCCTCGCTGTTCACGCGCTGCCGGTAAGTCTCCTCCATGAAGCGGGCTGTCCGCGCTATCTGACGGAACAGGAAATCCCGCTCCCCAGCATCGGGAAGAAATCCATTGATCTTATCGATCAGCTCAGGCAGGTTATCCCGCATGGAATACATCATGAAGACCGGGTTGAACTTGTCCTGGAGGCCTAGCATATTGTAACGGGCGCAGATCGCCCCCAGGCCGCCGAGCATCATCTCCGTGAGCGCCCGGGTTTGCTCGGCGTCGAGATCGCTGCCCATATCGGGCCGCAAAGAGGCCAGCATGCCGGTGATGCACTGCTCCTGGATGTCCAGGAAGGGCATCAGGTCCTGGAAAAGCGTCACGCCCTCCGAGAAATCGTCGGGGTCGCCCTGGGAATCGGTGGACAGGAAGATATAAGGGCGCTCGATAGCCAGGTGGAAGGCGTCGAAGAAGAGGTTGGCATAGCCGTAGAGTACCATCAGAACAGATTTGGTGCGCGGCGGCAGGTCGCTCATCAGCAGGGTATCGAGCGTGGGGGGCAGCACGGCCACCTGCGCCCTGAAGTCGTTGAAGGCGCGTCCCGGCTGCGCGTGCTCCATGCTCCGCATGGCGATCTTCGTCCGGTCGATGAGATAGAGTTCCTGGACCAGCGGATCGGGGAAGGCGAACTCCGGCCCGGTCCTCTGGATGGCCCCCAGCCCCTGCGCCTGCTCGACCAGGCGGGAGGAATTCAGGAGGGGAAGGACGGCCATGAAGTCGGGAAAGCCCTCCCGGGCCAGGGCCAGGGGATCGGCGCTGCGGAGCCGCTCCTCCAGAAGCTCATGGAGCCGGTCGCCGAGCGACCTCGAAAAATGGCCCTGACCGATGGCTTCCAGGTGAGTCCACATCTCTCCCTTCAAACGGGAGCCGTTCTGGTCGTATAATTTATCGAACAATTCCGGGTTGGAGATGACCAGGCTTACCGTCCGGTTCATCTCGGTGTGGACGGATTTATAATGCCGTCTGAACAGGACGCCCTGTAAGGGCAGGCCGCCTCTGGCGGGGGTCTCCACAGACACGGGTTCCTCTAACAGATCGGCAGAATGCACAGGCCCGCCCTGTTCTGCCATTAGCTCTTCTCTGCTCAATACGATTCTCCTGACAGCACCGATAGCGTACGCCGCCCTCCCCTCGAACCGGGCGGCAAACGGGCCGATTCCCGATCAAAAGCCCGGGCTATCGAGCGGCTAATCTCCATTCCATATAATTCTACCATGTTTTTAACCCTCAAAGCAATGGGGAGGGGCTGTCCGGAACTCGGAGGGAACATGAAAAAAGGAAAGTGGGGAAAGACGGCGTAACCTCTCTATAAGACGATGCAGGGAAAGGCCGTGTTCCTGAATCCGGCGGATTACCGCCTTCCGGGGCGCGGCAGCCCTTACCCAAGGAGAAACCATGACCCATCGAGAAGCGGCGCTTGCCATCCTCAATTATCAGCCGTACGACCGCCTGCCTGTAGTGCATTTCGGCTTCTGGCATGAAACCCTGGTGAAGTGGCGCGACGAAGGCCACCTGTCCGACGAGGAGCTTGCGGCCTACCGGGGCGATTCCTCCCCCGGGGAGATCGCCATCGCCCGGAAGCTGGGCTTCGATTTCAACTGGCAGTCGATGTTTTATCCCAGCACCGGTCTCAGCCCCGGCTTCGAGAGCAAGGTGGTGGAAGTCCACCCGGACGGCTCGAAAAGCTTCCTCAACGGGGAGGGAATGATCATCCTCCAGAAAGAGGGCGCAGGCTCGATCCCGGCGGAGATCGACCACCTCCTGAAAGACCGGGCCGCCTGGGAGGAACTCTACCTGCCCAAGCTGCGCTTCTTCGAGGAGCGGGCGAACCGGGAGGCCCTGGCCGCCCTGAAGGACGACGCCGGGCGCGATTTCCCCATCGGCCTCCACTGCGGCAGCCTTTACGGTGCGATCCGCAACTGGCTGGGAGTGCAGGGGTCGGCCTTCCTCTACGCCGATGACGAAGACCTCTTCACCGAGATCATCGATACGGTGGGCGATCTCTGCTACCGGTGCGCCGAGAGCGCCCTGGCCTCGGGCGCGAAGTTCGATTTCGCCCACTTCTGGGAGGATATCTGCTTCAAGAACGGGCCGCTGATCTCCCCGAGGGTCTTCCGCCAGAAGGTCGGCCCGCACTACAGGCGGATCACCGATCTGGTCAACAGGGCGGGCCTGAATACAGTCTCCCTGGATTGCGACGGCAATATCGATGCCCTGGTTCCCATCTGGCTCGAAAACGGGGTCAACACCATGTTTCCCATTGAGGTCGGCACCTGGAACGCCAGCATCGCCCCCTGGCGCGAGCGGTACGGCAAAGAGGTCCGGGGGGTGGGCGGGGCGGATAAGCGGGTCTTCGCCCGGGACTTCGCCGCCGTGGACGCCGAGATCGAGCGCCTCAAGCCCCTGGTCGCCCTGGGCGGCTACATCCCCTGCCCCGACCACCGCCTCCCGCCGGACAACGAGTGGGACAATGTGCGCTATTACTGCGACCGGATGCGAGAGGCGTGGGGGTAGGATGCTCCTGCCGAATGGATCGATTGCCCGGCATGTATCCTTTCGGGCGACGGAATGAATTCGAAGCTTTCGAGCCTGTGGCTGTGCGTCCCTTCGGGATATTCCGAATCGAGGAAAAGTCCGTTCCCGGAGGGACACAGGTCGGCAGGCTTGCGAAAAGGGGCAAGATCGCCTATAATGGATCCGGTTATGATACAAATAAGCCTGTCAGAATCCGAAAAAACGGAAAGGATCATCGTCAATGGCTTCCAAGCCCAAGATGGAAAGCAGAAGACAGTTCGCCGATAAGCGGACCATCCGACAGATAGTAGCCGAGTTGAACGCGCGTTTAGGTTTTGTGCCCGATCCTGAAGCCACGCCCGAAAAAGTCCGTGAGATGATGCGCTCCGGCGGCGTCCGCCCTGAAGATAACCTTTTCTCCCGAGAAATCCTCCATATGTGATACGAGGAGTGAAACGTGCCAATCCTGCTGTGGGATGCCAGCGCATTGACAAAACGGTATACGCTTGAAGTCGGTAGTGAGACGGTCGACGCTCTTTTCGAGGAGATTTCGATGTCTCAAATGGTTACAACCTTCTGGGGATATGCCGAAACCTATGTGAGTCTTCTACGCAAGTAAAACTGTGGAAATATCTCAGCATCCACGTTTCGGTCGGCTGTGTCGCTCTTGCAAGCCGAAATTCTGGGCAACCCCGATTTCAGCCTTCTAACTATCGAAGACGCTGATGTGCTTCGTG
Organism: Armatimonadota bacterium; assembly: GCA_020846535.1. Lineage (GTDB taxonomy): Bacteria > Armatimonadota > JADLDR01 > JADLDR01 > JADLDR01 > JADLDR01. The sequence goes on from JADLDR010000040.1 coordinate 30,468, forward strand.
GGATCGAGTATGTATGAAAATACAATTTGAACACCACCGATGCAGCTATATTACGGCATTTCTGACGTTTATCAAAGCCTCGGTTCGCCTTGATCCCAGAAATATCTTGATCTCTGCCGATCAGCGTCTTCTCCGAGCGGCCAATGCTGAAGGCATATCGGCCCTCAATCCGGAAACTCTAGCTGTCGCCGACGTACCCCTGTTTCTGGCCGGTTTCTAACCCATCCCTATAAGGCAGCTCAAATATACCTTTGGAAATAGAGAAGGCTCACGCTGTAGGATAACTCCTCTTACAATATCCTGTTAGGGAACGCTGATATACGCTGCCCCCTCCAATAATCCCCAACCCTTACGCCCCTCTCATCTCTCCCGTCCGGTCATACCCATCTTGCAAAGAGGACATCCCGCCCCTTTCAGCGAAGTGAAAGGCGGAATAGCTCAGCCATGAAGGAGGACTCTCTCGTGAAGAGGATGATGTGGTGGGGCCTGCTGCTGCTGGCCGTGATGGCGGGGCTGGCCGGATGCAGCAAGCAGGAAGCTCAGAATGCCGGGCAGCCGCCCTCTGCGCCTTCAGCGCCCAGGAACCGGCCCAAGGTCCGGTTCCTGGCGATGGAATATGACACCAACACGCGCCCCTATATGGAAAAGGTGAAGGCCGATTTCGCCAAAGCGCACCCGGAAATCGATCTGGATATCGAAATCGTCTCCTGGGATCAGGGGCACGAAAAGCTGGCGACCTATATCGCCGGGAAGCGCCCGCCCGACCTGGCGAATGTGGCGACCATCTGGCTGTCGGAATATGTGGGCATGGGCAAAGTGGAACCGCTGGACGCCTATATGAAAGAATCCATGCGGAAGGAATTCTTTCCTTTCACCCTCGAACGGGCCTCCTATGACGGCAAGCTCTACGGCCTCCCCTTCGCGGTCTCGGCACGGGCGCTCTATTACAATAAAGACCTGCTGGCAAAAGCCGGCGGCAGGCCGCCGAAAAACTGGGACGAGTTGGTTGCGGTTTCCAAAAAGATCACCGACCCGGCCCGGAAGGTCTACGGATTCGGCGTGCAGGGCGCGAAGGTGGAAACGGACACCTATTTCTACTACTTCCTCTGGGCCAACGGCGGGGACATTGTAAACGATCAGGGGGAATGCATCCTCCACCGCCCCGAGGCGGTGGAGGCGCTTCAGTTCGAGGTCGATCTGGCGCACAAGCACAAGGCCACCCAGCCGGAGCCGACCGGATCCAACCGCGAGGGCCTGCAGGACCTCTTCAAAACCGGGCGGCTGGGGATGATGATCACCGGCCCCTGGTTCTGGCAGATGCTCGACAAGGAGGCCCCCGACACTCACTACGGCCTGGCCCCTGTCCCCAAAAACAAAGAGCAGATCACCATGCGGGTGACCGACAATGTGATGATGTTCAATACCTCCGAGAACAAAGAGGCCGCCTGGAAGTTCCTCGAATTCCTCTATGAGGACGCCCGCCGCCTGGAATTCGACAAAACGTTCGGGATGCTGCCCGAAAAGGAAACCGTCGCCAGAGACGCCTATATCCAGCAAAACCCCAACTGGAAATTCTTCATGGATCTCCTCCCCATCGGCAAATTCCAGCCCCGCCACAAGGACTGGGAGCGCATCTCCCAGGAGGTGATCAAAGCGGTGCAGGCCGCCCTCCTGAAGGAGAAGACCCCCAGACAGGCGCTGGATGAGGCCAAAACCAGGATTGACGGGATTTTGAAGAAGGGGTAATTGGCTTCCCAAAGCAGGACACCGAGTTGGAAAAGCATTTTAGAACGACAGATGAAAATCTCGGCACCCGGAGGCTTCGGTTTTCAGTCCGTCGTATAGAACGGAATATGGCTGCTATAGGTTGAAATATATGATATAATTTATTAGGAGGAATGTTTATGAGGCTCAAAGGTTTATGTCCTATCGTGGACGAGAATTCTGAACTATTGATCTTGGGCACTTTTCCTAGCTGTCAATCTCTTCTATATCAAGAATATTATGCTAACCCTAAAAATAAATTTTGGGAAATAATGGGGAAAGTATACGAATTCGACCATACTTTGCCCTATGATAGAAGAATTGAATTTTTAAAAGCAAAGAAAATGGCATTGTGGGATGTTATCGAAAGTTGTTGCAGATCGGGGAGTAGCGATTCAAACATTACATGTCCGTCGACTAATGATTTTGAGTCCTTCTACAGAGATCATCCAAGCATTAAATACATTCTCTTTAATGGCAAAAATGCAAGGAATGATTATGAAAAATTGGTCGGCTCTAATGAACAAAGAATAAAAGGTTATTTGCCTTCAAGTAGTCCAGCAAATACACATTGTACTACAGATAAAAAGGTGAGTTTATGGAAGAAAATCATTGACAATATCGCTGTCGCTGATTAATAACTTCAGGACTGCTTGAACGGGCGACCTAGCATGTCGTCCCTACGGTACGAAAGCCGCCTTGTAGGGGCGACCCGGCGGGTCGCCCTCCGATGGGCCGCTCTTTAGTATAACCTTGATGGCAAATTAGGCGAAAGCCTTAAACTTGTGTAGAGATCGCCTTCCTACTCACTTGTGATACCTCTCCCCGTTCAAAATCGTCAGCCCGCGGTAAATTTGCTCCAATAAGACCAGACGGGCCAGCTCATGGGGAAGTGTCAGGGAGGAGAGAGAGAATCGGAAGTCGGCGGCCTGAAGCGCCGCGTCATCCAAGCCGAAGGCTCCGCCGATGAGGAAGACGGGAAGGGAAAAGGATTCGAAGCGTTCCTGAAGCAGAGAGGCCAGCTTTTCCGAGGAAAGGGAAACGCCCTGGACGGCCAGCGCCGCAATCCAGGGCGTTTCGCGTCCTGCGGCGGCTTTGAGGAGGCGATCTCCCTCCCGCTGCCGGGCCGCGGAGGCTGCGGCGGGCGTTTCGCGCAGCACCCTCTCGGGTCGCACCTCGGCGATATCGAGCGGGACATAGCGCCGGATGCGGGCGGCGTAATCGGCGCAGCCTTCGGCCATATAGCGTTCCCGCACTTTATCCACGGCGACCAGGCGGATGGCTTTCACTGTCGGCTCCCGCAAAAACGAAAAATCCTGGCTCGTTCGCCAGGATTTTCAATGGTCGGGGCGACAGGACTCGAACCTGCGACCTTCTGCACCCCATACAGACGCGCTACCAACCTGCGCCACGCCCCGTGAAACCTACCTGTCTATTATAGCAGTATCGGGCCGCTCCTGTCAAGCGTTTCAGACCGACAGATTCAGGAAGGCTTCGGCTGAGGCAAGATCGGAAACATAACGCTCCCGGAGGGTGCGCCTGTCCTCTTTGGACAGGCCGAGATACGCTTCGACGGAGGCGTCGAAGGGCGTGTCGCGCCACTCCTCCTCATCCGCTTCCGGGTTGCAGAGGATGCCGGCGGCGTGAACGGCGGCAGCGGGGAAATAATCGTCATCGGGATCGGGGCGGTGGTGCTGCTCGATGGCGGCGTCGAAGACGGGCGGCAGGTTCCAGTGGAGGGCGATCCACTGACCGACGAGGGTATGCGGAGCGCCCAGGATCACCTGCTCGGCCTCATAGTCGGGAATCGACTGCTGGCGCTGCACGGAACGAACCTCCTGCATCGGGCCGGAGAAAAAGAAGATCAGGAAAAGCTCCCCGATATTGTGCAGCAGCCCGGCCATGAAGGCTTCCTCCTCGGCCTGATCGCCCGCCGCGCCGTCGCCGGGCGATCAGGCGGGAGCCGATAGCCGCGCTGACCGAATGCTTCCAGACCTGCTGCCGTTCCGGGCCAGGATGCCTGCCGCTCAAAAGCTGGGCCATCGAGATTTCCAGAACCGGGTTGGCGACTGCGAACAGCCCCAGAATCACGATCCCCTGCCGGATGACGATTACCGGCTGAGGCAGCCCGTAATAGGCCGAATTGACCAGCCTCAGCACCTGGGACGAAAGCCCTTCATCCAGGCAGATCAGGTCATTGGCCTGCTTGACCGAGGTTTTGGGATCATCACGGACAGTATATTGACGACATACATCGAAGTAGCCCTGTTTACGCCGCGCTCTGTTCGGGCCGGGCGCGGCCCTGCCGCATGGAGGCTTCCCGCACCAGAGCGCCCACGTCCATGATCAGGGCGACGCTGCCGTCCCCCAGAATCGTGGCTCCCGATATGCCCCGGATTTCGCCCAGGTATCGCCCCAGAGACTTGATCACGACCTCCTGCTCGCCCAGCAGGGAATCGACGATCAGGCCGATCTGCTTTTCGGCCAGCCCGACCAGCACCACGTAGGCGGATTCCTGCGCCCCTGCGGAGACCTGCCCCGATTCCATCAGGCCGAAGACTTCCTTCACATGGAGGAGGGGCAGCGTTTTCTGGCGGTGAATAATGACGCCGCATCCGCTGATCAGGTGTACCCTGTCCTGCTCCAGCTTGATGGCCTCCAGCACCGATGTGAGCGGGATGGCGAACACCCCTCCGGCCACCGAGACGAGCAGGCCCCGAATGATCGCCAGCGTCAGCGGGAGCTTGACGGTGAAGAGCGTTCCCTCCCCGGCTGCGCTCTGGATATCGATCAGTCCGTTCAGCTTCTGGATATTGCTTTTGACGATATCCATCCCGACGCCCCGGCCCGATACTTCGCTGACCTGTCGGGCCGTGCTGAAGCCGGGCGCGAAGATCAAATTGACGACATCCTGCTCGGTCAGGCGAGAGGCCGTTTCTGCGGAGACCACGCCTTTGCGGATGGCGCTGGCCCGGATGACCGCAGGGTCTATGCCTTTGCCGTCGTCCTGGACATCGATGACGATATAATTTTCCTCATGCCGGGCGGAGAGGCGAATCTGCCCGGCCTTGTCTTTCCCGTCGCGAACCCTTTCCTCCGAGGTCTCGATGCCGTGATCGATGGCGTTTCGCAGCAGGTGGATCAAGGGGTCGCCGATCACCTCGATGACGGAACGGTCCAGTTCCGTTTCCTTGCCCTCGACGATGAAATGAACCTCCTTGCCCGCCTTCTGGGCCAGATCGCGCACCATGCGCGGGAAGCGGTTGAAGACTTGCTCGATGGGGAGCATCCGGGCCTTCATGATCTCTTCCTGAAGCTCGTCCGTCACCCGTCCGATATGGCTCGCCGTCTCGACCAGGCTGGAGTGGAGTTCGTCATTGTTATGTCTCGCGCCGAAGGCCATCCCCAACTGCACCATCCGCGTCCGGTCGATGACCAGTTCTCCCACCAGGTTCAGGAGATTATCGAGCCGTTCCACATCCACCCGGATCGTCTGGGAAGTTTTACGCCCGGCTTGCCCTTTCGTCTCCGGCTCGGACACGAGAGGCCGGGATTCGGAGGCCGTAGGAAGAGGCGCATGAATTTCCGGAGGCGGCGCGGTTTCGGCCATGCCATAGATCGCCACCGATTGCACCTCCGCGATATGGGCGAGGGCTTTCCGGACGTCTTCCGCAGGCAGGGCCGTTTCCAGGAAGACATCGAAGCTGTCTCCGAATTTCTCGTCATCCAGGTCGTCCCGGGAAGGGCTGGATTTGACGACGCTTCCCATGCTTTCCAGGGTCTGGAAGGCCATATAGACCCTGACCGATTTCATGACCGTATCGGGGGCGAGGGCGATGGTGATCCCCATCGGCTCGGGCCCCTCGGGTTCCGCATCGGCTGCGGGAGCTTCGGCGGCCGGCTGCGGAGCGGCTTCCGGGGGGGACTGAGCCGTATCCCACGCTTCGAGCCTCTTCAGGAGAGAAGAGCCGTCGAAAGTGGCCTGACGGCCTTCTACGATGGCCCCTTTCAGTTGCTTCAGGGCGTCCAGGCATTCGAACAAAATATCCACAACGGGAGTGGAGACCGCCATCTCCTCCTTGCGGAGCCGGTCCAGGATATTCTCCATCCGGTGGGTCAGGTCGCCCATCTCCATGAAGCCCATCGCCCGGGCCGAACCCTTCAGGGTGTGGGCCGCCCGGAATATCTCCTGAAGGGTGGGCAAGGAATCCCCGCCCTCCTCCAGCCGCAGGATCCCCTGCTCCATCAAATCGATCTGTTCCTCGGCCTCGTCCAGAAAGACTCCCAGATACTGCGACATATCCATTTCTTGAGACATCGCAACCGCCTCCGATAGCTTCCACGCAATAAGCGCATCCCGATTATCGGCAGCGGAGGCAAAAACTGGAGGCGGAAGAGGCTGCCCCTATGATGCCTGCGGCAGCCTGTGGCTAAAAATAATCCAAGTTGCTGCCCATGAACCGGTAGGGGCGCGATTCACCGCGCCCAATGGCCTTGGAGGGCGCGATGAATCGCGCCCCTACCGTGTCAACAGCGGCCAGCCCGGGCAGGTGACAGATCGGGTTCATCATAGCAGACTGCCGCAGGCATGGAGCGCGTGGAGCCGCAAGGGATTACAGCGCCCGGTTGTCCGCGCTGTAGTAGCGGTTGCCTCCCTCCTCGTGCGGGCGGATGGTGAAATCGTGGATATAGACCCCGCGAAAGAGGGTACGCCGCTTGGGTGGCATGGACTCGACGATCTCGGGGGATAGGTTCAGGCGGTGATACTGGGCGGAATAGTGGTTGTAGGCCGAGAAGATGGAGATGCGCTCCCGTTCCGCACTCTTCCAGGCGGTGGCGGCGTGCAGCAACGACTCGGTGAAAATCAGAAGCGATCCCGCCGGGCAGTCGTAGCTTTCCAGGTGCGGATTGTCCGGCTGCAAGACTTCATCGGGGAAGGGAAAGGCGGTCTTGTGCGACCCGGACAGGAACAGGGTTCCTCCGTCGCCTTTTCGGACAGGATTCAGCTCCCAGACGACCCGGGTGAGGCCGGAATAGAGGCTTTTGCCGTCGGTGGCATAGCTCTGCGGGCCGACGCCCGGCCCGCCGTGGGGCCGCTCCGTCCCGCCCGGCGTCCAGCCCTGCTGCCGGATAGTCACAAAGGCGTTCTCGCAGCGGAACAGATAGTAGTCCTCCGGGCAGGAGCCGCTGCCCAGGATGAAGCTAAGGAGAGACACCACCTGCGGGTGGTCAAGAAGCTCCTGGGCCGGGCCGGTAAAGGGGCTGCCCCCGGCCCGGAGGTGGTCGCGCACGGCGGCGCATTCCTGCTCGGACAGCACGGCAGGCAGCAGAAGCCAGCCCTGCAAATCGAAGAAAAACTTCTGGAATTCGGTCATGGACGTCTCCTTGCCGGGCCGATGGGCGCGAGGCCTCTGTCGGTCGCGTTCGAGGTCCCCGCGGTCAATCTTCGTCCAGCAAGCGTCTATTCGACCTCCCTACGTTTCCTTCCTCGTGATGTGTCAGGGGATATCGACCTAAATGGAGTAATCCTCCACAAAGACTCTCAGATTTTTCGGGCTGACGAACACATGCTCTCCGGCGGTAAGGCCCAGTTCGTTGAAGCGATCTTTGCTCATCTCCACCTCTATCGGTTCGTGGGTGTGGCGGCCCTTGAGCTCCAGGCGGACGACCGGGCCGATGGCGTGGATGTGGCAGACCAGGGCCTCGATGGCCTCCGCCCCATCCCGGTGGCGCTCGATTTCCATATCGTGAGGCCGGACATAGCCTACCACCAGCGAATCGTGGGTCGCCAGATGGTCGAGGGCCTCGAACTCGCCGTCCCCCAAGCTCATCTTGCCCTGGTGTACCCGCCCGTGGAAGATGTTGACATTGCCCAGAAAGCGGTAAACAAAGGGGGTGGCCGGGTGGTCGTAAACCTCCTCGGGAACGCCCATCTGCTCTATTCGCCCCTCGTTCATCACCACCACCCGGTCCGCTACCTCCAGGGCTTCCTCCTGGTCGTGGGTGACGAACACGCTGGTGATCTGCAATTCGTCGTGCAGGCGGCGGAGCCACCGGCGCAATTCCTGGCGGATGTTGGCGTCCAGCGCCCCGAACGGCTCGTCCAGGAGGAGAATCTTCGGCTCGATGGCGAGGGCGCGGGCCAGGGCCACCCGCTGTCGCTGGCCTCCGGAAAGCTGTGAGGGGTAGCGGTTCGCCAGCCAATCGATCTGCACCAGCTTCAGCAGTTCCCCCACCCGCTCCCGGACCTCCCGCTCCTGCGGCCTGAGCCGCTTGGGGCGCACCCGCAGCCCGAAGGCTACATTCTCGAAAACGGTCATATGGCGGAAGAGGGCGTAGTGCTGAAAAACGAACCCTACCTGCCTCTCCCGCACGTTCCGATGGGTAGCGTCTTCCCCGTGGAAGAGGATGGCCCCTCTGTCCGCCGCCTCCAGCCCTGCGATGATCCTGAGCAGGGTTGTCTTCCCCGATCCTGAAGGCCCCAGAAGGGCCACCAGCTCCCCGGAGGCGATTTCCAGATCGATGTCCCGGAGCGCCCTGTAGCTGCCGAAGGTTTTGCTGACACCGCAAATTTCTATGCTCATGGAATTTCCACATCCCTCTGCGCGGCGGCAAGCTGCTGCTGGGCCTTCCATTCGACCACCGTTTTGGCGGTCAGGGTGACCAGGGCCAGCATCGCCAGCAGGGAAGCCACTGCGAAGGCGGCGACGAAGTTGTATTCGTTATAGAGGATCTCGACATGAAGGGGCATGGTGTTGGTCATCCCGCGGATATGGCCGGAAACGACCGAGACGGCCCCGAACTCGCCCATGGCGCGGGCGTTGCAGAGGATGACCCCGTAGAGAAGGCCCCATTTGACGTTGGGCAGGGTGACGCGGGAGAAGGTCTGCCAACCGGTCGCGCCCAGCCCCAGGGCCGCTTCCTCCTCCTCCGTCCCGGTGGCCTGCATGATGGGAATGAGTTCCCTTGCCACGAAGGGAAAGGTCACGAATACAGTCGCCAGCACAATCCCCGGAACGGCGAAGATGATCTTGAGGTTGTGATCCGCCAGCCAGGGGCCGAAAAGCCCCTGCAAGCCGAACAGCAGCACAAAGATCAGGCCGGACACCACCGGCGAGACGGCGAAGGGCAAATCGATCAGAGTGATGAGCAGGTTCTTGCCGAAGAACTCGTATTTCGCAATCGCCCACGATGCGGTCAGGCCGAAGAGCAGGTTCAGGGGAACCGCTATCGCGGCGGCCAGCAGAGTCAACCGGACGGCTGAAAGCGCCTCCGGCTCCCGGATGGCGGCCAGGTACGCCTGGGGACCCTTCTCCAGAGCCTGCGCGAAGATCGCGACCAGGGGGACGATCAAAAACAGGCCCAGGAAGAAGACGGCGATCAGGATCAGCGCCCAGCGCACCGGCGCAGGCTCGGTGACGGCCCTGTGACGGGCGGCGGACGGGGAGGATGTATTCAGATGGACGCTACCGGGCATGAAGGAACTCCTCAGCGCGCCCCGTGGCGGCGACGGCTCCACCACTGGAGCAGGTTGATCACGGACAGCATGACAAAAGACCCGACCAGCATCACCACGGCGATAGCGGTCGCCCCGCTGTAATCGTATTGTTCCAGCTTGGTGATGATCAAAAGCGGGGTGATCTCCGTTTTGAGCGGCATATTGCCGGAGATGAAGACCACTGACCCGTATTCCCCCAGGGCGCGCGCAAAGGCGAGAGCGAACCCGGTCAGCCAGGCGGGCCAGAGGGTTGGCAGGATGACCCGGGCGAAGGTCTGCCACCTGCCCGCCCCCAGGCTGGCCGCGGCCTCTTCGTATTCCTTGTCCATATCCTGAAGGACGGGCTGGATCGTCCTGACCACGAAGGGCAGTCCGATAAAGGTCAGGGCGATCACCACGCCCAGCGGGGAAAAGGCGGCCTGGATGCCCAGCGGGGAAAGATACCGCCCGACCCACCCGTTCGGCGAATAGAGGGTGGTGAGCGCGATCCCCGATACGGCGGTCGGCATGGCGAAGGGTAGATCGACCAGGGCGTCCATCAGTCGCCTTCCGGGGAAGCTGTAGCGTACCAGCACCCAGGCCACCAGCAGGCCGAAAAAAGCGTTCGCCAGAGCGCCCAGCAACGATGCCCCGAAGCTGAGCCGGTAGGAGGCCAGCACCCGCGGGGACGTGACGGTCTCCCAGAAATGCACCCAGGACATATGAGAGGTTTTCATGAAGAGGGCGGACAGCGGGATCAGGACGATCAGGCAGAGATAGAGTACCGTGAACCCGTATGCCAGCCCGAATCCCGGAAGAATGCTGCGCTGTTTCAAAACCATGTGGCTTGGTTCCTTGAAGCTTTCGCCAATGCCTTGAAGAGCCAACCGCCCCCTCGGTCCCCCGCCGGGCTTCGGCGGGGGGAGTGGGCTTGGGGTGCTTTGTTCAATCTCCCAAAAGACCGCACCATCTCAGCCCCCCGAAGCCGGGGGGGTTGGGGGGTGCTTTTCAGAGGTTGAGGGGCGCTTTCTCTCACTATCCCCTATCACCCGATGGATGTCATGGCGATGCCTGATGATTTCCTTATCTCTCGTAAATCCGGTCGAAGATGCCACCGTCGGCGAAGTGGATTTTTTGCGCCTTCTGCCAGCCTCCGAAGATCTGATTGATGGTGAACAATTTCACTTTCGGGAACTTGAAGGGGAGGCGGGAGGCGGCGGCCAGCCGGGGACGGTAGTAATGCCGGGCCGCGATCTGCTGACCGGCGGGCGAGTAGAGATATTTCAGGTAGGCCACGGCGACCGCCCGGGTGCGGTGGCGCTCCGTCACCTTATCCACCCAGGCCACGGATGGCTCGGCCAGGATGCTGATGGAGGGAACGACCATCTGGAAGCGGTTTCTGCCCAGCTCGTTCAGGGCCAGGAACGCCTCATTCTCCCAGGCGATCAGGACATCCCCCAGGCCGCGTTGCACGAAGGTGGTGGTGGAGCCTCTGGCCCCGGAATCGAGAACGGGAACGTTCTGGTAGAGCCGGGTGACGAACTCCCGGGCCTTGGCGGCATTGCCGTCTTTCTGCCGGAGGGCGTAGGTCCAGGCGGCCAAGTAGTTCCAGCGAGCGCCGCCGGAGGTCTTGGGGTTGGGGGTAATGACCGAAACGCCGGGCCGGAGGAGATCGTTCCAGTCGCGGATGCGCTTGGGGTTGCCTTTGCGGACCAGAAAGACGATGGTGGAGGTGTAGGGCGCGCTGTTACTGGGCAACCGCTTCTGCCAGCCGGGGGGCATCAGGCGGCCCCGCGCGGCGATCTCGTCGATATCGTAGGCGAGGGCGAGGGTGACGACATCGGCGTCGAGGCCATCGATGACGGCGCGGGCCTGCTTGCCGGAGCCGCCGTGAGACTGGCGGACCGTGACACTCTGGCCGGTCTTTTGCTTCCAGTAGGCGGCGAAGGCGCGGTTGAAATCCTGGTAAAGCTCCCGGGTAGGATCGTAGGAGACGTTCAGCAGAGTGACGCTTTGCTGGGCGGAGCTGGAAAGGAGCGCCCCCAGGAGGAGCCAGAGTGCCAGGAGAAGCGTTATCTTTCGATGGATCGGCATTGTCGGGAACCCTCGCGTTTTCGGTTGTTTATCCATGCCAATATAGCACAACTTCGCCTTCGGCGCATATCCTCTTACACAGCCGCCCCTGACTCGGGGCGGCTGGCCACAAGGGTGATCAGCCGGGCCTCATGCTCCGGGTCTTCTTCGGTGGGGGTGGCTCCGGCCAGGCGGGACATCTCCTCATCGGAGAGGCGGCGGCTGAAGTGCTGGAAGGTTTCGCCCGGCTCCCTCCGGCTCTCGAAGCCTTCCAGGATGCGGCGGATCACCTCATGGATTTCCGTTGCCGGGACGCGGCGCAGGACTTTCCGCCCGAACGCCTGCTCCCGGCCCAGGCCCCCGCCCAGGCTGACATCGAACGCCTCCACCTTTTCCCCGTTCAGCCGGGCCAAGCAGCCCTGGAGGCCGATGTCAGCGATGTGGAACTGGGCGCAGGAGTTGGGGCAGCCGTTGACATTGATGCGGATGTGCTGGCTGATAGGCACGTTCTTTTCCAGGTATTCCAGGATAGACGCCCCGCGAGCTTTGGTCTCCACCACGGAGAGGTTGCAGAACTGGATACCGGTGCAGGCGATCAGGCCGCGCCGGTACTGGCTGGCCCGTGCGTGGTGTAGCCCGGCGTCATCGAGCGCCCGGCAGAGGGGCGGCAGGTTCCCTTCCGGCACGTTCAGGATGAGCATGTTCTGCATGTTGGTGTTGCGGATGGAGCCATCTCCATAGCGTCTCGTAAGGCTTGCGACAGTCTCCAGGTCATCCGCATGGATGCGCCCGACCGGAACGGCGATACCGACCCAGTACAGCCCTTCCTGCTTCTGGCGGTGTACCCCGATATGGTCGCGATAGGGGTCCAGCGGCTCCTCCTGCCGATCCCGCGGCTCCAGCGAGAACCCGATACGGCGGATCAGCTCCTCCCGGAACTTCTCCGGCCCCCAGTCGGCCACCAGGAATTTCAGGCGGGCATGCTTGCGGCTGGCCCGGTAGCCGCAGTCCCGGAAAATCTCCGTGATGCCGACCACCACAGGGAGGGCCTGTTCGGGCAGGACAAACATATCGAGCCATTCGGAAAGATAAGGTTCTGCCGCCAGACCACCCCCGACCCGCACATGAAAGCCCACCTCACCATTCGAACCGCGCCGGGCGGCGATCAAGCCGATATCGTTGATCTCCGGCTGGTTGCAGCGCACCGGGCAGCCGGAGATGGAGATCTTGAACTTGCGCGGCAGGTCCGCATAATCCCGGTTGCCCAGCAGGAAATTCGACACCTCCATCACTTTGCCGGAAGCGTCGCAGATTTCGCCCGGGTCCACCCCGGCCACCGGACAGCCCACCACATTGCGGGTCACATCCCCGCAGGCCCCGGTGGTGGTGATCCCAGCCTCCTCCAGGCGGCAGAAGATCTCGGGCATATCCTCGATACGGATCCAGTGAAGCTGGAAATCCTGCCGGGTGGTGATATCCGCAAAGCCCCGGGCGTACTCCCGAGCCAGATCGGCCACCGCCTGCGCCTGCCCCGCAGTCACCGCCCCATTCGGTATCTTGAGGCGAAGCATGAAATGGCCGTCATTCGGCCTCTGCCGGTACATCCCGTACCACCGCATCCGGGCAAAATCGTCCTCCGTGATGCTCTCATAGCCCTCGCTGGCGTAGCGCAGGATATCGTCCCAAACATCCAACGGATGCTTGGCTCTCTTCAGCTTTTCGACGGCGTTCAGCTTTGGTTCAGGGGTACTCATCGCTTTCTCCGGATCAATCTTTATAAAATCGGTCGGTTTAATCGGTTTAGCTTATGATACTACAACCCGGGTGATTTGTCAAGGAGTGTTTTGGGAAAAGCGCCTCGCCCCTGCTCCCTCGGGCTGGAGGGCAGGGTATAGAGGTTAGGGTGTAGGGTACGGGATGGCAGCAGGCAGGGTGTTGGCTTTGAATCGGGGGTTTCCTGCTGTGAAAGTGAAGACAAGTGAAGCTGGTTTAGTATGTTAGCCTGTATTTTGTACAGTGTATGGCGGGCCGTGCGAGTGAAGGAAGTGAAGCCAGTGAAGTGAGGGTACATTCTTTTGTTTGTGTATGGGGTGTTTTTTTATTATACTGATGTTTAGCGTTTTTGCGTTAAAGGAGACGGGTGGCTGGGGTTCGTATCGACAGAGTACTTCTCGTCACAGGAGCCTCTGTCATGAATCTCTTGCAACCGTCTCCCGATGGGGAGGTTCTGCTTGCGCCGTTCCAATCCTTGTTGTCAAAGGCGGGTTTCCGTTACTTTCGGGCGTTCGTGGTGATCTTTGCCCATCTGGACGGCCGGCTGTGAGTAGCCCAGGTGATTCTGTCGCACCTGTTGGGCCGCCACTTCACGAACTTCTATCGGTTCCTGGAAAGCAACGCCTGGGCGACCGAAGCCCCTGCCCGTCAGGTGTGGCGACTGTGTGTGCCCTACAGTCTCCAGGGAGGAGGCCGTCTCTTCGTAGCCCTGGACGACACGGTGGCCCAGAAGACCGGGAAACACTTTGGACTTGCCCCGATTTGATGGACACCGGTATCATAGCGGTATCATAGTGTTTGAAGGTGTCCATGCCGAAATCTCATGCACCCTATCCACAGGCATTCAAAGACGAGGTGGTCCGCCTGGTTCTCTTCGGCCAGAGCCGCTTCGTCAAGGTTAAGAAATAACCTCCTGTCAGGAACGGCGACCCACCCGTCATTACGCGGCGAAGCCGAAGCCATCTCATGGCGGGAGGGGGCCAGGGGATGGCTTCGTCGCTGTCGCTCCTTGCAAGGACGAGGCGTTCATCGGGAAGTTGTTTTTTAATGGTTACTAATATCCTCCGAAACCAACGACCTTGATCGGTGCAGCGACTCAGCATACAGGTCGGCTCTCCTGAGCGCATGGCCCCAAACGCAAAAGGGCTGAGCGACTTTCTCAGCCCTTGCCAGGAACGCCACGCTTTCCGCCCCTACTGGCCGGTGGGCTTCTTGCCGCCCGCCAGGGGAGCGGATTATAGGGAACCGTCCATCGAAGAAGCAATCCACTTTATCCGTAGGCCAGCAGCGCCAGCCCTGCAATCGCCGCCGTTTCCGTTCGCAAGACCCGTTCGCCCAGACGGATGAGGCGGCCTCCGCCCATACGCCATATATCTTCTTCTTCCTCCGTCCATCCTCCTTCCGGCCCCACGGCCAGGGCCGCGCTGCCCCGGCAATCGCCTGGTCGAATAGAGACATCCTCTCCGGTTTCGCTCAGAACCCATCCGGCCCCGGCCTCTTGCCAGCAAGAGAGGCGGAGCGCGTTCGGCAGAGGGAGGGGCGGGAGGATTTCGGGCACGACGGCGCGACGGCACTGGCGGACGGCGCGAACCGCCGCGGGGAGCCAGCGGTGGATCTTTTCGCGCGACAATTCCTCCTTGGTGTTCAGGGAGCGGGCCGTCAGCAGGGGGACGATCCGGACGGCTCCCAGTTCGACGGCTTTCTGAACGATCCAGAGCATCCGCTCGCGGGCGGGAACGGCCTGGAAGAGCGTAACGGTGACCTCCGGCTCCGGCGGCTGGGAGAAGGCTTCAAAGACGGTGGCTTCCGCGTTACCTGCTTCGCAGGAGATTAGCCGGGCGCGGAAATATCGGCCTGCGGCATCGGCCAGGGTGAACGATTCTCCGCCCCGCACCTCACGAAAGCGCAGGCGGGCAAGATTGACGCCGTCCATCGAAACGCTCAGCCCGATATCAAGCGGGGATGAGATGCTGATGGGGAGGTGCAGGTCGGGCAAGGCAGCCATGTCGGAAACATATCACTTCCATTAGGCAGGGCATATCAATTACCCCTACTCTGATTGCAAGTCTTAGATTCTTTTCATAGGAGGGTTGACAATTGATATTTTTTTGCGTATGATTATAATATATCAGACATGACGCGGCATACGAGTCCGACTTGTTCGGATGGAGGAGCGAATTATGGCAGGCGAAAAAGGCGTCCGGGATTATATCGGCATCCGCAAGGGGCTGGAAGGCTATTCGTTGGGCGAGCTGGAGGCCCAACTGCTGGATGTGATCTGGGAACTGGATAAACCGGTCACGACTTCCGAGATTTTCAAGATCATGTATCCACGGCGCGAATTGTCCTATTCGACCATCATGTTGACGATGGCGAAGCTGGCCCGCAAAGGCATTCTATTGCAGGAGCGCACCGGGGAAAAGAAGAAAGATCCCTTTATCTATACCCCTAATATCAGCCGCTGGGATATGGGCTATCTTCTGCTCGACGATATCTCGCGCAAAATCCTGCGCGTCCCCCTGACCGAGATATTCACCAAGTTCTCCGGCGACGCCCCTCACGATATGGAAGCCGAACTGGAGCGCACTAAGGCCCTCATCAATGCCCACAAAAAGGGGAGGGAAGAGGAGGGATAGAGGGGATAGGGGTTAGGGTATAGGGTGTAGAAAACGGATTGTGGGGTTTGGCGGCAGCCTTCGCCTCAGCACCCTATACCCTACACCCTAATCCCTACCCCCTCACTCCCCCGGGTCGATGAGGGCGATCAGTGCCCCCTGGGTGATCTCGTCGCCTTCGCCGATGAGGATGCGGGCGAGGGTGCCGGTGACAGGGGCCTCGATGGTAAAGGCCGCCTTGTCGGTCTCGAATTCGGCCAGTTCCTCCCCCTGTTTGACCGCCTCTCCCTCGTCTTTATACCAGAAGGACAGCTTGGTGCTGCATTTAGCCTCCCCGTAATCTGGGATCCTCACTTCTACGGACATGCGTTCATACCTCCTTGTGCGGGCATTCGCCCGGCTGTCGAGTCTCAAGTTATGGCTGCGGCATTCCAACCTGAAGAGGGACGATATCGCAGGACGGGGCCTGCTGGCGGGCGCGATAGGGCCAGGCGTGGCGGTCGAAGGGGTGGAATTGGCCGCCCTTGTTGTTGCCGGTCACATCGACCTCGGTGTAGCGGATATCGGCTGCGTCCAGGCAGGCTTTCGAACTGGCGCAGGAGGGGCAGCCCTGCTTGGTATAGATCGTGATGGGCAGGATCGCGTTTGGGTTTCCCTTCGTTTCGCGAGGGTCGCGGGCCACGTCATGAGAGCAGTCGAACGGCCCGGCAAGGCCCAGGGGAACATCGTAGGCGGATGGCAGGAACACTAGATCGTCCTTATAGGGCGCTTTGGCATAAAGATCGTAGGTTTTATTGCAGACGGCGATCCGCTCGCCGCGGGGGAGGATGTGGCCGTCATCGTCGCTGACGCTTTTCCACGGCCCCTTGTAGATGACCGCCTGGTAACGCTCCAGGCAAGGGCCTTCCTTGCCCTTATAGCCTGCGGCCGCGACGCGCCTCAGTTCGGCCCCGTTTTCCGCCTTGGAGGAGGCTTCCGCGGGAAAATCGATGAGGTGGATGCCGTAGAACCGGGCCTGCTCCAGAGCGCGCATCATCTTCAGTTCTTGCCAGGGGGCAATCTCCTGACCGGCGGGCAGCGGTTCGTCGGAAACCGTTTCATAGAGCAGAATGCGCCCGCCGCGCTTGAGGCGGTGATAGAGGTCGGCGAGAAGGGAGGCTCGCTGCTCCTCACCCAGGCCGGAGAAAACTCCGTCGGCGATGATGGCGCTGAGATGTCTGCCATGGAGAGGCGACTGTCGGCGCAGATCCTCCTGGAAGGCGGCAAAACGCTGTAAGTCCGCCGCGGAGCGGATGGGGTGGGAGGCAAGGTAGCGGTTCACCTGCTCCAGGTCGGCTTCCAGGTCCAGATAGTCGCTGAGGCTCGAATGAACCGGGGCCTCGCACCGCTCCGCCTGGCGGGCTGTTTGCGCCAGCCGGTCCGGGGCTGATTCCAGGGCGAAAATCTCCCCCTTCGGCCCGATCCTGCGGGCGATTTCCGACAAATCGCTCCCTTCACCGCAGGCGAGACATAAAACCGCATCGCCGGGATGCAGGTAATCGAGAAACAGGGCGGCCCCACGGCCCGAGCCGCTATCCGCTTCCAACGCGGGCGTCAATATATCCACTCTATCCCTCCTTTACGGCGCTGCCGGTTATTTACAGGTCGGATTCGTCTCCTTTGCCTTTGAGAAGGCAGTAGCCCTTCAGTTTCTTGCATTCGTGGCTCACTTCGTCCATCCGGCGCTCCACCATTTCCATGATCTCGGCCTTGAGCCGCTCGTTGTAGCGGCGGCAGATCTCGTCCATCGTGGAGACGATATCCAGGGCGTCGTCCAGTTTGATGTCGTTCAGCGGGGTGGAGGTGAACTCTTTGAGCATGGCCTCCACATCGGGGCGGCGGATGCGGTGCTGGCCTCCGGGCGTCTTCAGGGTGCGGAGTTTCCCCTGGTAAATGTACCGCTTGACGGTCATTATGCTCACCTGAAGATATTCGGCCACCTGTTTCAAAGTCATCAGGTCTTCATTCGGTAACAATATGCTTCACCTCTGTTAAAATCGTTCTGCCAGGCACAATTATACCACTGGTGATAGCAAAAAATCAACGGGCAAAATCTCCCGCTAGGCGGACTTTTACGGAGGGCAGGCCGTTGATTTTTCGCGTACGGTCTGGTTATAATGTTGGTGTCGCTTCCGGAAAGGGGATGACATGGATACCTGCGCCCGCTGCCAGGCGGCGATCTGTTTTCGCGAGCAGCTTTTGAATGCGATGCTGGGAATTATGGAACCGGCGGAATACCGCTGTCTGGTCTGTCTCGCCGCCGGGTTCGGGCGCTCCGAGCGAGAAGTCTACGACCATCTCGGCAAATACCTGACGCACCGTCCTTGTTTTCTAGAAAAGTGGGTGGAAATATCCCCTTGCGCGGGCTGCGAACAGGCGGGCCGCCGCTTCTGTCCTCCTCCTGAGAAGCCATGTTCCTGAGAAACCGGAGACCTATCCTCAAGCTCCTTTTGCTGGCGCTGCTGATCCTGACGGCAGGCGCATTGATTTTTCATCGCCCGCTGCTGACCTATGCGGCCCGCTCCCTGATCGTCACCCACCCGCTGGAGAAGGCGGATATCATCATAGCCCTGAGCGGGGAATCCAGCGGGGAACGGGAGGCCCATGCCGCCGATATCTGGAAGGCGGGTTATGCGCCCCGGATTCTGGTCGCAGGCTGCCGGATCGCCTGGAAAACCAACGAGGCGGAGTGCATGAAGCGCCACCTGCTGGAACTGGGCATTCCGGAATCGGCCATCCTGATGGAAAAAGAGGGCGAAAACACCGTCCAACAGGCGACCAATATCCAAAAGAGGATCGAGCCGCTCGGGGCCGAATCGCTGATTCTGGTCACCTCCCCTTACCACACGCGCCGCGCCCTCAGGCTGTTCCGTGATGTTTTCGGGCCGGAATACCGGATCATCTCCTCCCCGGTCCAGGCCAGCCGCTTCCGCATCGAAGAATGGTGGACCCGCAGCTACGACACACGAATGGTGATGAGCGAATTTATCAAATGGGTGAAAGCCTGGCTCAGGTTGCCGTGAGACGGGCTATAGGCGCTTGATATGCCGAAAGATCGAATAAACCGCCGCCGCAGCCAGCAGGTAGAGGAGAAGGTCCAGTTTCAGCCGCTGCCAGGCGGCTTGTTTTTTGCGGCGGTCTTTGTGCAGGAAAAAGATCGCCGCATCGAGCAGCCAGAGGAAGATCAGGATGATGGCGATGAGTTTCATGGGGCCGGACGGTAGGGCGGGTCCAATAAGCGGGCGATGCTATCCCGGATGGCGGAGACCACCTGCTCGCGGGCGTCCGGGGTGTCCTTTCGACCATAGAATTCGGGAAAGGCGAGGGGCGGGCCGAAGCGGATGAGCAGGCGGGCCGGGCGGGGGAATTTGGCATGGGGGGCAAGCAGCTTTTCCGTCCCCTGGATGGCGACCGGAACGACGGGCGCTTTCGACTTGAGCGCGATATAGGCGATGCCCTGCTCCAGCTTCTGGAGCCGCCCGTCAGGGCTGCGCGTGCCTTCGGGAAAGAGGCCGACCACTTCTCCAGCCTCCAGCCAGGCCAGGCACTGGCGGAGCGCGCTTCGGTCGGCGGCACCGCGTCTGACCGGAAAAGTGCCGAGGGCGCGGACCAGGCTGCCCAGAAGGGGAACGCGGAAAAGCTCCTCTTTTGCCATGAAGCGGACGGGCCGCCGCACCATCCCGCCCAGGAAAGGCGGGTCGGCCATGCTGAGGTGGTTGGAGACCAGGATCACCGGGCCGGTGGCCGGGATACGCTCATGCCCTTCTACGCGAGGCCGCCCCATCAGCCCGTAGACGACCTTGACCAGACACCAGACGAAGCGATATAACACGCGCTAGGCTCCTCTCGACCGGCAGAGATCCAGGATGCGCTCCGCCACCTGGCCGGCGGTCAAACCGTCGGTATCGAGGGGCACGGCGTCAGGGGCCGGTTTGAGGGGACTCATCGCCCTGGTGCTGTCCCGCAGGTCCCGTTCCTCCATCTCCGCCCGGATCCGCTCCAGGTCGGCCTCTGTTCCTTTGCCCTTCAATTCCTCGTAGCGCCTCCGGGCGCGTTCGCCGGAGGAGGCGGTGAGGAATATCTTGACTTCCGCCCCCGGGAAGACGACGGTTCCGATATCGCGCCCCTCCATCACCACACCGCCGCCCCGGCCCATCGCCTGCTGCGCGGCCACCATCGCATGGCGCACCCCGGGAATGGCGGAGGCGACGCTGGCAAGGTGAGAAACCTCCTGGGAGCGGATCATGCGTGTGATATCCAGGCCGTCGGCAATGACCCTCTGGTCGCCCCTCTCGCGGCGGAAATCGATCTCGATAGATTCGGCAATCTCCACAACGGCGTTCTCTTCGTCCGGCGGGATGCCTTCGGCAAGCGATTTCCAGGCGACAGCTCGATACATCGCCCCGGAATCGATGTAGGTATAACCGAGGGCATCGGCGACCTTGCGGGCGACCGTACTCTTCCCGGCCCCGGCAGGCCCGTCGATGGCGACGGTCAGGTGGCTTTGTTCCGGCACTTAGCTCAGTTCCTCCAGCCATGCGGCCAGCATGGCCTCGAAATAGCGCCGCCCGGCCTCGGGAGAGGCGTTGCGGCTCTCCCGGCCCGGCTGCTCGCAATACCAGAGGCTTCCGTCCCGGAGGCGTTCCAGCTCCACCATCTCCGGGTGCAGGTGCATCAGCACGGAGGTCTCGAATTCGCCCGCATGGTCTCCGGGGCAGGCAGGGGCGGCTTTGGGCAGGATCGTGGGAGCGACCCGGATCCGGCCCCAGGGCGAGATATCCTCCGGCCCGGACGCGGACCTGCCCCACCAGCCGGTTCCTCTCTCCTCCAGCATCATCTCGAAGGGCAGTTCCGAGGCCGCCTTGCGAAAGGCGATGCCTTCCGGCCCCTCCGTTCCCTGGTGGTGAATCATCACAATGATCTTCGCGAACCCGGTCCGCCACAGGCCGCGCAAAACTTCCTTCACATAAGGGGCGAAGGCGTCCCCAGGCATATCCATCGTGCCCATCTCCGGCCCGCTGACCGCATAGCCGGTCGGCCCGTAGTCTATGGTCGGGGCGACCGCCGCCGGGATGCGGGCGGCAATCGCCTCGCAGAGGGCTTCCGCCACTAGGGTGTCGTTTCCCAGCCCCATGTGGTGGCCGTGGCATTCCACGCAGCCTGCCGGGACCAGAACCGGCCACTTTGCCGCAACGGCAAGGCGCAACCGATAAGGTAGCATCGCTTTCAGGTGCATCGAAGATTCCTTTTGGATTTTCCCGATCAGCCTCCGCGCGTTGCCGCAGAGGGCTTGGCGCTCAATATCGAGAGGCGGGCGTAGCGCCTCGATTTTCTCCAGTCGTCGGAGTCTTCCGGCTCGCTCCCCATGTAGGCGTGAAAGCCTATGATCATTGGATACTCCCGTACACACAGCGGATATGTTCATGTTCCATCAACAGCCACATCACCACGGTCTTTCGTCGCGCCTCAGTGTCAGCCAGTCCATTTCGGCTTCGGACAGATTGATATGGGTGGCGCGGACGCACGATTCGACTTCGGAGACGTTTTCGGGGCCGACCAGGGCGATGGTGGGAGCGGGGACATTCAGGACGTAGGCCAGTGCAATCTGGGTGACCGTAACGTTCTTGCGCCGAGCCATTTCGCGGGCGCGGGCAAGGCGCTCGAAGTTCTCCTCGTTGTGGTAGACGCGCACCAGGTCAGGGTTGGAAGCGTTCTCCGGGCCGGATTCCTCGCGGAAGAAGCCTCTGCCCTGGGACGACCAGGCGATGAGGGGAACGCCCGTTTCGCGGTGCCAGGCGATATCCTCCTGGGTGGCGTGGGTGCAGCCTGCCCAGAACGGCTCTTTCGGGATCGCCAGGCAGAGGTTGGGGCTGGAGAAATCCATTCCCCGCAGGCCGTGCCGGGCGGCGTATTCGTTGGTAGCCTTCAGGCGGGCCAGGGAGAAATTGGAGCCGCCGTAGGAGCGGATACGCCCGTTGGCTATTTCCTCGTTACAGGTGTCGACAATGCTTTCGATGGGGGCGTCCAGGTCATCGCGGTGCATCATCCAGATATCGATGTAGTCTGTTCCCATTTTTTCGAGATGGGCGCTGACGGCCTGACGAATGGTTTCCGGGGTGATGCGGACAGGGGGATGGCAGCCTTTATCGAGCAGGATCACATCGTCCCGCCTGCCGCGGTGGGCCAGCCACATGCCGATAGCGGCCTCCGAGCCGCCG
This sequence comes from Armatimonadota bacterium, assembly GCA_020846535.1. Lineage (GTDB taxonomy): Bacteria > Armatimonadota > JADLDR01 > JADLDR01 > JADLDR01 > JADLDR01. Next base: position 52,427 of record JADLDR010000040.1, read on the forward strand.
TAAACCTGCGCGCTGTCGATCAGGTTGCCTCCCAGAGCCAAGAAGGCGGCCAGCAACTCGCAAACCAGTTCGGGCCGGGCCGGGGAAAAGATCATCGTTCCCATTCCGAGGCGGGAAACTTCCCGGTTCAGAGCGGGCGAAAAGAGCGAGGTAACGGTCATTCGGTTCTCCTATTTTTCCTCCACATCGAAAACCAGCCCCATGTCGGCGCGGAGGGCGTCGAGGGTTCGCATCTGGCCCAGGCTGTCCTCCCAGCTCATGGCGGGAGTCTGGCGCTCGTCCAGGTGCGCGGCGACGGTGAGGGCTTCGTTGGCGTAAAGGTCGCGCCCGTATCGGATGTCATAGGTTTCGGTTTTGCCGTCGGCGTGGACGGTGAGAACGGCGTTGTCATCGGAGGGGAACCAGGGATTCGAGACGGTGATGCTTCCCTTGCTGCCGTAAATATTTGCCATCGAGGGCACGCCGCACCGGGTGGCGCAGGTGAAGAAGGCCACAGCGCCGGAGGGAAATTTGAGAACTCCGGTGGCCTGTTCGTCCACGCGGCTCTCCGGACCGATATAGCCGACCGCGCGGCACTCCACCGGTTCGGCGCGGGCGGCCATCCGGCAGAAGGAGACGCAGTAGCATCCCACATCCATCAGACCGCCGCCTGCCGCCGGGTTGGACATGCGGATGTTCTCCAGGTTCATGCCCATATTGTAGGCGAACGCGCTCTCCAGGATGCGGACTTCTCCGATGGTTCCCGCGTCGATGATTTCGCGCATCTTCTGCCACTGAGGGTGGCAGCGGTACATGAACGCCTCCATAAAGAAGACATCCTCTTCCTTCACGACTGCCAGCACCTTTTCCAGTTCTCCCGCATTGACGGTGACCGGCTTTTCGCAGAGGATATGCTTTTCCGCCCGGGCGCACCGGATCGACCATTCCATGTGCATATCGTTGGGCAGGGCGATGTAAACCGCATCCACATCGTTGTCGGCCAGCATTTCCTCATAGGAACCGTAGGCCCTTTCGAGGCCGTGTTCCACGGCGAACCTGTTCCCTTTCTCCAGGCTCCTGGAGCCGACCGCCAGGGCGGTCGCCTGGTCGGTCGAGGCCAGCCCCTGCGCGAACCGGGCCGCGATCATGCCGGTTCCCAAAATGCCCCACTTCAAATGTTTCATCGAATGAACCCTCCCCTGTGGAATCGCTGGCTCTATTATATACGACAGGAAGAGGTGTGTCAATAGGAAAGAGAGCATCCTGCTCTAAAGTTCGTCCTGTATTGTGACATAATAGGAGATGAAGCAAGCCAATACCAAAGCTGAGAATACTCAAAGGAGGCTTCATCAGATGCGTTTCATATTATGGGCGGTGTGCCTTGCCGTACTGGCCGGGTTGGTCGGATGCGGGGGCGGGGGTGGCGGCGATGGAAGCGATATGGCGGTGCTGGCGACCTCTGCGGACAGGAGTATCTCGATCCTGGGCGCAAGCGATGCGGTCCCGCCCGGTTTTACCCTGACGGTTGCGAGCGTGGCCCAGGCCGGAGCGCCTGCCCTGCCCGCCGGCGCGTCCTTTGTGGCGGCGGCAGACTGCGGGCCGGACGGAACAGTTCTCAACAAACCCGTCGTCCTTTCTTTTACCCTGCCGACCGCGATGGCCGCAGGGAGCAAGCTGCCCCTCTACCTGCTCAAAAACAACGCCTGGGAAGATACAGGTATTCAGGCCGAAGTGTCCCCGGGCGGGCGCACGGCTACCGCTCAGGTCAGCCATTTCTCCGTTTACGCCCTCGCGAGCGCGAAGGAAACCACAGTTCACGCCAACAAGGGTTTTTTCTTCTCGACGGGCCTGGAAACCGCTTCCGCGCCGAACGACCTCTACTACGCGGTCAGAGGAACCGGGGTGGTCACCTTCAACCACGGTGCGGCCAAAGCCGCCTCGTCCGGCTATGACGCCATCACCCAGGCGACCGCGGGCGGCTACACTCCCGGCAATGTCGATGTGCAGGCAGGCACGGTGCTGCTGGTGCAGGACATGATCGGAAAGTATTATAAGATGAAGGTGAACGCCGTGAGCGCAGATGCCGTCACCTTCATCTTCCAGGCTATCGCGAACCCGCCTGCGGGCACGGCCCGCGTGGATATGGAAACCGTTTTCTACGGCCCCACGGTTCTGGTCGCCACCCGCAAGCCGGACTGGTCGCCGGACGGCAGCCGGATCGTTTTCGAGGACGGCGTCCGGAGCGATGTCTGGCGGGTGGACGCCACAGCCGGAGCCGCGCCGGTGAAGGTGACCGAATACTCCGATCAGAAATGGGATGACGGGGGAGCCGTCCCCGGCTGGATCAACGGCAATCAAATGACCTATTACCTGGGCTGGATCGGCGATAACGATAAGGATATGCACATCATGCTGGCCGGTTACAACCAGGCGCAAAACGCTCCGCCCCCCACCATCCTGCATCGCTTCAACGCCTCCGACCTGGGCGGAACGGCCAACTCCGCCGGAACGCCGGAAATCCTATCAGTTTCTTCGGACGGCCAGAAGGTCTTCGCGATCTGGGGCAACGGGGATATCAACAACTTCGCGGGAGCCTATACCCTGAACTGGGCCGGGGCGACCCTGGCGGTCACCAAACTCACCGCCGGAATCGCTGACGGGATGGTCTCCCGGGACGGCAACGAGATCGTCTACCAGAAGGGCACCGGCCCTGCCGGACAGATCGTCTGGAAACCCTTCTCTGGCGGAACCGAAACCGCGGTCGGCACCGGGATGTATCCGACTTGGGGTGGGGACAGCAAAACTATCGGCTACCTGAACAGCGATGGAACCGGCTATGTGGTTTACAGCACCCAGACCGGAGCCTCCAAAACCTATGCGCTTCCTCAGGGCACTGCCATCCAGCACCCGGCCCTCTCCTGGGGCGGCAAGAAAATCGCCTTCCGCGCCTTCGGCGGAGCCAACACGGGGATAAAAATAGGAACGCTGGTGGACTGAAGAAGGCGAGCGTGTGGGTTTGTTCTTTTGAGACAGCCATATTGGACAAGAGAGGGGCAGACACGCTATCTGCCCCCCTCTTTTTCGCTTAAGGCTGGCTCTCTCGCACCGCTTCCTGGAAGGCATCCGCGGCCCGCTGACCCGGTATGCGCTGGAGAGTCTGCAACGCCGCGCTGGAGACAGCCCCCCCTTCGGCGAAGGCTTTCTTCAATATTTCGATGGTGCGGCTGTCTCCCTGCCCGACCCAGCCGAGAAGCCGGGCGGCAAGGACGCGTGCATGGTCGTCGGGGCTGCCTTTGCGGGCCAGACGGGCCAGCAGCGCCTTCCGGACGGCGGCAGCCTGGCCGCCATTGCCGGGGGCGGTCGCGCTGGCGGTGATGCGGTAGAAGGCCATCTCCGCCGTATGGACGGCTTCCGGGCCGCCGCCGGAGGCCGCATCGAGCAGGCGGGGAACCATTGCAGGACCGAGCCGGAGAGCAGCCTCATAAGCAGACCGGCGGATGGCCGGATCGGCGGAGGTCAGACCCTTTGCGACAAACTCCGGATCCCGATCCAGGTTCTTGATCTTGATGTTTTTGAATTTCACCCACTCGCCCGGGCCGGTGTGGGAGTCCTGCATGCCGATAAAGCCGGTCAGGGGCACATTCTTCAACCCCTCCACCCGGTCGTAATCGGCCTCAGTGCAGACCTGCCCGTCGACCGCCACGGTAATCTGTTTGTAGGCGCAGGTGATCTCGATAGCGCGCCAGCGAAGGGTCGTTTCATCGGGCCGGTTCTTAACCGGAACATATCCGTAGAGCGATCCTGTGCAGTGGAGATCATCCCGGTAGGGAGTCCAGGGAGCCAGAAGCTGCACCTCCAGCCCGTTGCGGATAAAAACGCCGCTGTTGCCCGTTTTGGAAAGCATCCAGTCCATCCGCAGGATGAAGTTGGAAAAAGGCTCCTGATAGTGAATGCTGTTGCCGCCCTTCCCTCCATCGCTTACCAGACAGCCCTTCTCCACCCGAAATCCTTCCGCATTCCCCGCCACCCTCCAGCCTTCCAGCGACTTCCCATCAAAAAGCGATACGAACCCATCCCCCCGTCCCGCCCCCAGCGCACTCCCCGCCGTCAGCAGAACGAGCAGGCCAATCAGGATATATTTTCGCACTGAAACCTCCATGAGAAGGAGGGAAGGGTATAGGGTATAAAAAACGCGCCGTTGCTTGCCCTACACCTATACTCTATCCCCTATCCCCTTCTCCCTAAATTTTCGGCAGAGACCACGGGGATCGGTAGGCGGGGCGACGCATGCGGTTGGCGGCCTCGTCGCCGACGAACTCCTCCTTGACGGCATCCCAGGTCAGCTTGCGGCCCAGGCGATAGGAGATAAAGGCCATGTGCATCGGGAGGGTCATCCGGGTGACATAATCGATGTTGCTTTCCGGCTGGCCGCCCGATTTCACGCAGTCCAGGAAGTTTCTCTGGTGGCCCGGAGAGCGCGGGAGCGTTTGCGGCACTTCGGGGATGTCGCTCGACTGCTTGCCGTCCAGGAAGATGAGCCTGTCCCCGTAGTCGGCCACGATCTCGCCCTTGTCGCCGACGAACTGGATACCCAGCCCGCGCCCGTTGGCTCCCGGAAGGTCTGGAGTGCGGCTGTGCCAGTAGAGCTTCAGGCCGGGGAACTCGAACTCCGCGTTCATGAAGGGAGGCGTGGTGCTGAGGTCGTCCAACTGCTCCTCTCCGGTGGCGATCACCGTTTTCGGAGCGCCCAGGTCGAGCGCCCAGCAGGCCAGGTCGGCCACATGACACCAGAAATCAGCGAAGACCCCGCCCGAATAGTCCCAGTAATAGCGGAACCGGAAGGGATGGATGGCCGGGTTGTATTTGCGCCAGGGAGCCGGGCCGAGCCACATATCCCAGTTCAGGGTTGCAGGCGGCTCCTCATCCTTCGGGAAGCCCAGGACAGGGTTGCCGCCCACTTTCCAGAGCCTTACGGTATGCACTTTCCCGATCACGCCCGCCCTCACCAGTTCCACCACCCGGTGATAGTTGTCCCCGGCGTGAATCTGGGTTCCGAGCTGGAAGATCCGCTTGTTCTGGTGGCAGATCTTCTGCATGGCCTTCGCTTCGGCAATCGTGTTGCAGAGCGGCTTTTCGCCGTAGACGTGCTTGCCCGCCTGGAACGCCAGGATCGCATTCAGGGCATGCCAGTGGTCGGGGGTGGCGTAAGTGATGACATCGATATCCTTGCGGTCGAGCAGGCGGCGGAAATCCGAAACTGCGACCGCCTTGCTCTCCGGGCGGAGTTCTTTCAGCCGGGCGAGGGCCGCGTCGGCGCGGGTAGAATCCACATCGCAGACGGCCATCGTTTCCACATCCGGGAAGCCCGCGAACCATTCCAGATGCGCGTTTCCCATACCGCCCACCCCGATATGCGCCACCCTGATCGTCTCATCGGAAGGAGCCGCCTCGGATCGCTCGGGCGCGACGGCTATTCCCAGCCCCGCCCCAGCCAGCCCGGCCATGGTGGAAGTCAAAAATAAACGACGTGTCATTCTCATCCTCTTTGTTTCCTGTTCTTGCGTAATGCGAATCGGTATGCGAAGGATCACCGGCTTTACTTGTCCGTCTTCGCCCAGGGATCGTTTTCGATGATGACATGCCCTGCCCCGAGTACCTGGCGGGGCGTGTCCTCCACCTTGAGTTCGATGACGGTCGCGAGAGGATCGGGAGCCTGTGAGGGGAGGCCCATCAGCACCAGCCGATCTTTGACCTGCTTGAACTCGATGGGTTTCCCGCCCATGAAGCGGGCGCTGACGACCTTGTTGACCAGGCCGCCGATAGCCATCTCCTCGCCGGGCCAGCGGTTGCAGTGGAAGTAGGCCGTATCGCCCTTCGCGGTGAAGGCCCCGGTAATGAACCATTCCTGCTGCATGGGGTCGGTGGCCTCATAGATTGCAGGGCCGTATTGGGACATCCATTCTCCGACCTCTTCCAGGGCGGTGGAACACTCCACCGGCACGCCGCCCTCCGGGGTGGGGCCGATGTTCAGGAGGAGATTGCCGCCGCCTGCCGCCACCTGCCGGAGCATCCCGACCACATTCCACGCGCTTTTGTAGTTGGTATCGATGGGGGTGTAGCCCCAGCTTTCGTTGAAGGTCATACAGGCTTCCCAGGCGCGGCCTCCCGATGCCGGGGTGATGTGCTGCTCTGGGGTGCCGAAGTCTTCGGGAAGCTGGGAGCGGTCGTTGATAATGATATCGGGCTGAAGCTGGCGCACCATCGCATTCATCTTCGCCGATTCCCATCCTTCAGCGTCGAGGGGCCAGGAGACATCGTACCACATGATGTCCAGCTTGCCGTAGTTGGTGCAAAGCTCTCTCACCTGGCCGTGGATGTAGCCCACGAAGCGCCTGCGGGCCTGTTCGTCGTGCTTGCACCTGGCCCCGTCCGGGTGATGCCAGTCCATCATCGAATAATAGAAACCGACGCGCAGGCCCTCGGCGCGGGCCGCCTCCACATATTCGGCCACCAGGTCGCGGCCCGGGCCGCGCTTTTTGGCGTTGTAGTCCGTCAGGGCGGAATCGAAGAGGCAGAAGCCCTCATGGTGCTTGGTGGTCATCACCATATAACGCATCCCGGCCTTTTTCGCCAGTTTGGCCCAGGTGCGGGCGGGCCACTCGCCCGGCTTCCAGGTGTCGGCCAGCTTTTCATACTCCTCCACCGGGATGCGCTCCCGGTTCATCACCCACTCGTGGCGGCCCAACCGGGCGTAAAGGCCCCAGTGAATGAACATCCCGAACCGGGCCTCCCGGAACCATTTCAATCGGCGCGCCCGGTCTTTCTCGACCTCTTCCGGCGTCATCTGCGACATGGTGACTCGTCTCCTTTCAAGACGTTTGGTACTCCCTGCACTTCGCGGAGGGCAGAAGAGTTCCTTCCTGTATCCAGCCCAGGCTGGAGATAATAATGTCGATTGAGGCTGCGCTCCTCGCAGACTGCATCGATACGGCTGCTGCTTGTCTATGTGACGCTGGCGATTGGCGTGTCGCTGTGCTGCTCACAAGGTCATCGACAGGATTTAAAAGAAAAAACCTTCAATAATTTTCTGCCTCCCGGATATACTGAAGGAAAGCCGAGCGCCCTTCAAGAAAGATGGAGTAACACCTGAGCCAAAGCCCCGAGGCGCAGGATGATCTCCTTCGGGAGAGCGACATCGGCCCGTGTTCTGTCTGGGGGGGCCTCGGCGCTTCGGCGCAGAGTCAGGCAGAGCCGGGCCGGCCTTTATTTGGGGGCGATTTCGCCCGCTCCTCCCTTACCCCGGAAACCTGCCTCCCAGAAAGTCTGTCAGGGAATTCTGCGCTTCTTCCATCGATTTCAGCCTCTTGACCCGCTTGATGCTCATCCCCAGCGCGGACGCTATCGGCTTCAGGAGGGCGTGCAGGTCTTCGCGCCTGACCTCGATTCTGGGGAGTACCTTGATTTCCCGGAGCAGGGCCATGAATTTATCGGAAACGATTTTGTGGAAGTCGTGCGAGGGGAGTATTTCGCTGCCCAGGACGTACCCCGACTGTTTTTCCACCGCCAGGAACATGACGGGGTAATAAGGCCGGCCCCCGCCCTCTCCCATCACGGTGGTGGGCAGAGAGAAGCAGTCGATCTCCAGGGTATTGTGAACCGGCGAGGCCGTCTGCTTAATCTCGTTCAGCGCGTGTTCGTCGATGATGAGGACGACCGGCTGCCGGGCTTCCGCTTCGGGGAGGTCGGGGGATCGCCACTCATCACGCCATTCCAGCCGGTCCCCGGATCGTTCCGAAACCCGCACCAGGAAGTGGCCCTGGGACGGCGGCATCAGGAGGTCGGGATCTTCCCGCAGGCGGTCCGCCGTTTCCGCCGCCTGCTCCAGAGACAGGGTGAGGAATCGCGTTTCGGGGCCGGTGAGATACCAGGGGTGATATCCCGGGAGATAGCTGCGGAAAAGAGGCCAGGCCCCGCGCCCCCGGAATTTCAGCCCCAGATCGCGGATCAGGTCGCGGTCCGGCTTGGGCACGATCTCCCGATCCTCGAAGGAGGCCATCAGGCACTTCTGGTAGGCCAGCGATTCCGCAGGATTTGCGGGCAGGCGCTGGGTTTTCATATAGATGAGCCCGGCCAGCCCTTCCGTTCCGAGGTAGACCGCCAGGCCGTAGAACTCGCCCATCTGGCCCAGAACGCAGCAGTAGCCGGTCTCCCCGGTTTCAGGGTTCATGATCCCGAACAGATGGTCTTCAGTCACCCAGTTCCAGCAACCCATATTGCGGAAGCAGGTGGCCGCTTCGTAAAGCGTCCTCTGCTCGTCGGGCGTCGCCGCTGGCTCCTGCGGGTTCATAATCTCTCCTTTACTCCCCGATGGCTTTGACCACCAGGCGTTTTCGCCTCTGACCGTCGAACTCGGCATAGTAGATTTGCTGCCAGGTTCCCAGGTCGAGTTGACCTGCCGTGATCGGGACGATCACCTCATGGTGGATGAGAAGCGATTTGAGGTGGGAATCGCCGTTGTCCTCGCCGGTGCGGTGGTGACGGTAATCGCGCCGGTAAGGGGCCAGCTTTTCGAGCCATTCATCGATATCCTCGATCAGCCCGCTTTCAGCGTCATTGACATAGACCCCTGCCGTGATGTGCATGGCCGATACCAGTACGAACCCCTCCTGTATCCCGCTGGCCCGTACGATCTCCTCCACCTCGCCGGTGATGTTGATATACTCGCGCTTTCGGGCTGTATCGAACCACAGGTATTCAGTTTTGGATTTCATGGGCAAGTCCTTATGGACACGGTGGCGTATTGTCTCTGCCAGACAAACGGTTGCGCTCCTGGCAGGCCGCAGCGATGGCGACTCATCCGGGCACAGTGAGACCCTGTCGATTAGGTCTGCGAGGGCGAAGCCCGAAGCAATCTCCAGACTCTCGCCCACGAGTAGCGCCTTCTCGTTTATTTGTCAGGCTGGAGATTGCCGCGTCGCTATCGCTCCTCGCAGACCTAATCGACTATGCAGCACTCGCCTCAGGCTGCGTCGATGTTGGATCTTCAGAACAATTCCCTGACCTGCCCTATCACCTTTTCGATGGCCTGAACGTAGAGTTCCATCAGGTCTTCGCCGTTGGGCGGATAGATGCCCAGGAGATAAATGTTGCGGTCCACGAAGCGGTTGGTCATCGGGTAGTCTTCGGTGCGGTACTCGATGCCGGGACGGCTGTAGGGGCACGACCACGGGCAGCCCTTGCCGTAGCCGTCTTTGGCCTGGAAGACTTCCTGGGAAGGAACGGCCATCCGCTGCCACTGGGTGTTGGGAACCCCTTCGGCGGCAAGGGCTTCCATCAGCCGGTCGCGGAAGGCGCGGGTCGGGATATCCAGCTTCAACTGTTCCGGATAGAATTCCAGGGTGTAGACATAGTAGATGTGGTGCGAACCCTCCGGCTCGTAAGGGGTGCTGAGGCCGGGCGTCCCTTGCAGGCGTTCGGTGAGGTAAGCGCAGTTCTTACGCCGCCAGTCGTTGTTGGCGTCGAGCCGCTTGAGCTGGCTGCGGACGAACGCCTGGCCGAATACATCGGGGCGGTAGACCCAGCCCAGGCCGTGCGCGTTGTAATCCTGCGTTTCCCGCTCGCGGCCCGGAACGACCAGTTCGCCCAGGTATTGGGTGAGGGCCGCCCGCTTGTGAACGAGTTCGTCATTGGTGGTAAAAAGACCGCCCTCGCTGCCGGTGGTCAGCACCTTGGACGCCTGGGTGCTGAAGCCCGCTGCATCGCCCATCGTGCCGCAGAGCTTTCCCTTGTAGCGCGCCCCGTGTGATTGAGCGCAGTCCTCGATGACGGCAAGGCTATGCTTGCGGGCGATCTCCAGGATGGGATCCATATCGGCGGAAAGGCCGTGGATATGAACCGGCATGATGGCCCGGGTGCGGTCGCTGATCCTGGCCTCGATTTTGGTGGGGTCTATGGTGTAGGTGTGGGGATCGATATCCACGAAGATGGGGATGGCGTTGTGGTGCAGCACGGCGGCGGCGCTGGCCCAGTAGGTGAAGGCCGGGACGATCACCTCGTCCCCCGGCTCGATGCCCAGCCCGGCGACGGCCATATGCAGGGCAGAAGTGCCGCTGTTGGTGGGGATGCAGTATCTGACCCCCAGATATTCGGCCCACTCGCGGGTGAGCGATTCGTTTTGCAGGGTGCGCTGGGGCAGGATGTTACCGTCGGCAAGCACCTCCATCACCGCCTGCCGGTCTTCATCGGTGATATGCGGCCAGGGTTTGACCATTCCTTTCGGCACAACGGCCTGCCCGCCGTGAATCGCCAGCTTTCCGGAAGACATTATCGAGACTCCTTTCGGGAATGAGGATTTGCTGATACAGCAAGGTTCGTGATTATTCGGAATCGGCGAAACGCGCCAGGGCTGCGCCGGCGGCGCGGGCGGCTTCGAGTTGATATTCCTTGCTGCGCTGGGTGACGGTCAGCAGGTCGAAGATGCGGCAGCGCAGGTGGTAGAAATAGGTTTCGATGCCGTGAAGCGCGGGGACGGCCCCGCCGCCAGAGCCGCCTGCCGCCGTAACGCCCAGGGCGGGCTTGCCGGAGAAGAGCGATTCCTCGCCCAGACCCCACTCGCAGCGGCGGAGCCTGTCCAGAAAGCATTTGGTGATCTCGCTGACCTCGCCGAAGTAGACGGGTGAGCTGAGAACAAAGGCGTCGGCGCTGGCTAACTTCTGGCGCACCATCTCGAAATCGTCGTCCTGGTTGCAGCGCCCCTCTTTGCCGCACGGCCCCCAGCCCGATTCGCAGGCTAGGCAGAGTCCGATATTGAGGGAACGCAGGTGAATCATTTCGGTCTGCGCCCCGGCCTGCTCCGCGCCTTCCAGGGCGGCTTTCGCCATCCGCGCTGTTAGCCCATCCTCGTTCGGGCTGGTTTGAACGGCTATGATGGTCATCAACAATTCTCCTTTCGTCAGGAGCCGGACTGCCGCAGGGCGGCCTGAACGGCCCGCTCGGCCTCCCCGGAATCTCCCGCCTTCAGACTCTCGATATCCTTATCGCTCAGCACGAGCCTGATTTCATCATCTCCCCGGTAAAGCCAGAAGACGAACTGCTTTTGCTTCGAATCGTAGCGCAGGCCCCCGATCTCGACACGCTCTGCCATACCGCGCAGTATGCTCGCGAGCGCCTCTCTTGCCTCACTTTTCGTCAATGTGCAGCCCCCCTTATGGCCGATGGCGTATTCCCGAGGAATATGATTCGCAGCCTCCCGAAAATCTCCTTCTGCCGGAATGGGAACTTGGCCGGTTCTTGCAGGGGCGACCCGTCAGGTCGCCCTGTCATACGTCTCCTAATCCGTACGTGCTAGCGTTCTATATCGCCTGACGCCCCCGGATAGGCGGGCAGGAATCGGACCGGGAGGTGTGGAAATAGGATGCAAAGTCGTTGGAAGCCTTTGAACCGCTAAAAGGATGCCGCATGATCGGACAGAAACTGATCGATTCCCTGAAGCAGATCGTCGGGCCGGGCGGGGTGGTTCACGTCCCTGCCGATCTCCTTGTCTACGAGTGCGACGGTTACACCATCGAAAAGGCCGTTCCGGAAGCCGTGGTGCTGCCCGCCTCCGCCGAGGAGACGGCGCAGGTGGTGCGTCTCCTCGTCCGTGAGAGGGTTCCCTACATTCCCCGGGGGGCTGGAACGAGCCTGAGTGGGGGGACGCTGGCGGTGGAGGGGAGCGTCGTGATCGGGCTGACACGGATGAACCGCGTTCTGGATGTGGATATCCGGAACCGGCGGGCGACCGTGGAGTCCGGGCTGGTGAACCTCTGGCTGAGCAATGAGGTCAGCCCACAGGGCTACTTTTTCGCCCCCGACCCGTCCAGCCAGATGGCCTGCACCATCGGCGGGAATGTGGCCGAAAACTCCGGCGGGCCGCATACCCTGAAATACGGCGTGACCACTAACCACGTCCTGGCGGTCGAGGTGGTTCTGCCGGACGGAGAGAAGGTATGGCTGGGCGGCAGCGCGGAGGATCACCCGGGCTACGACCTGACGGGCCTTTTCGTCGGTTCCGAGGGGACGCTGGGGATCGCCACCAAAGCGGTTGTCCGCCTGGTGCGAAAGCCGCAGGCATTCAAAACCTTTCTGGCCGTCTTCGAGACGGTGGACGACGCCACAAGCGCCGTTTCCGGCATCATCGCGGCAGGCATCGTTCCGGCGGCCCTGGAAATGATGGACCAGAAGATCATCCGGGCGGTGGAGGCCGCCTTTCATTTCGGCTTCCCGCAAGACGCCGGGGCCGTGCTGATCATCGAACTGGACGGCCTGGCGGCAGGGATGGAGGAGGACAGCCAGCGCGTTCTGGAGGTGTGCCGGTCCTGCCGCGCCCGGGAAACCCGGGTCGCCCGGGACGACGCGGAGCGCACGGCGCTCTGGGCCAGCCGGAAGAAGGCGTTCGGGGCCATAGGCCGCCTCAGCCCGAGCTACTGCACCCAGGACGGCGTGGTTCCCCGCACGAAATTGCCCGATATCCTGAGAAAAACCCGGGCTATCGGGGAAAAATATAATATCGAGATCGCCAATGTCTTCCATGCGGGCGACGGCAACATCCATCCGATCCTTCTCTTCGACGAGCGGGACCGGGAACAGATGCGCCGGGTACTCCAGGCCAGCGCGGAGATCCTGGAAGCCTGTGTCGAGATGGGAGGGACGATCACAGGGGAGCACGGCATCGGCATCGAAAAGATCAACCAGATGTCTCTCATCTTCTCTCCCGAAGACCTGAAGCTGATGGAGAGCCTGCGTGATGTCTTCAACCCGGACGGCCTGTGCAACCCGCTCAAAATCTTCCCCACCTCCCGCACCTGCGCGGTAGACGGGGTGCTGCGAAGACACGCGGCGACGTAAAAGCAGGGGATAGGGATCAGGGGATAGGGTATAGGTTGCCTGTCGGGGAGAATGATCATCTCCCGCGAAGGCATGTTCTCCCCTATACCCTACACCCTGATCCCTATCCCCTATCCTGGAGGGTATTTCCGTGAATGTGCATAGTGCGCCAAAGGAGGCGTTGGCCGGCATTTTGGGGCCGGAGGCTGTGATCGATGGGGCGGCGGGCCGGTGGGCGGTAGAAGGATTGACGCCTGCGGCGGTGGTTTGCCCGCGCTCGATGGAAGAGGCGGCCTGCGTTTTGCGCTGGGCCTGTGAAGAAAATATCGGAGTTGTGCCCCAGGGCGGGGGCACTCTGATCCATGCGGGCTATGCGCCCGACCGCGACTTTATCGTAATTTCCCTGGGCCTTATGAACCGGCTGGTGAATTATCAGCCTGCCGATATGACGATCACTCTGGAGGCCGGGATGACGCTTGCGGCGCTGCAATCGATCCTGGCGGAGAAGGGGCAGTTTCTGCCGGTGGATCCGCCCTGCCCACGTCAGGCCACTCTCGGAGGGCTGATCGCTACCGCCTCCAGCGGCCCCAGCCGCTATGGATACGGGACGCTGCGCGATATGCTTCTGGGCATCCGGACAGCCATGCCGGACGGCTCCATCGTGAAGGGCGGGGGACGGGTGGTCAAAAATGTGGCCGGTTACGACACCCCCAAACTCTTTACCGGTTCCTGGGGCACGCTCGGGGTGATCGGGGAGATCACCTTCAAGGTCAGGCCCCTTCCTTCCGCCACCGCGACGGCCCTCTGGGGCTTCGAGCATCCCGACCAGGCGGAACCTCTGGTGGCCGCCCTGATCGACTCCGACCTGCTGCCCGCCTTTCTGGAACTGACCAGCGCCTCTCTGCTTCAAGACGCTCTGCCCGATAGCCTCTCGAATGCGCCTTTCATTCTTTCCGCAGGCTTCGACGGAAACCGGGAGGCGGTCGCCTGGCAGTTGGAGCATGCGGGAGGCATCGTGCAGGGGAAGGGCATGGCCGCTCCGGTCGTACTCCGGGGCGAGGCCGAAAAAGGCTGCCGGGCCGCGCTCTCCGAAAGCATCGCGGTGGGAGGTGCGGCCCTTTTCTGCAAGGCGAGCCTGCTCAGCTCCCAGGTGACGGCCTTCTGCGAGCGGGCTGGGAAAGCCGCACGGGAATTGTCCCTGCCGGTGGCGGTGGCCTGCCACGCGGGCAGCGGGATCGTCCACCTGCGTCTGGCGGACGGCCCGGACAATGTGGCGATTGCCTGGCTGGAGCGGATAGGCGAAGCGGCCCAGGCCGCCGGGGGCAACCTGGTCGTCCTGAAAGGGTCGCCGGCGGTGAAGCGGGCCGTACCGGTCTGGGGCCGCCCCACCGGAGATCGGGATCTGATGAAGCGCGTCAAGGCCAAACTCGACCCGAAAGGGATTCTGAATCCGGGCAGGTATGTCGGATAGAGGCGTTTTATGGTAGACTACGACCGTTTTCTGGATTGCGTACACTGCGGGCTGTGCCTCTCCCAGTGCCCTACCTATGTGGAACTCGGCACGGAGATGGATTCTCCCCGGGGCCGCATCTACCTGATGCGCGCCCTGGCCGATGGGCGGGTGGAGGCAGGGGCGAGCCTGGTCTCCCATCTCGACCTCTGCCTGGGATGCCGGGCCTGCGAGACGGCCTGCCCTTCCGGGGTGCGCTACGGTTCGCTCATCGAAGCCACCCGCGCCGAACTGGAGATCCGCTACAGTCGCCCGCCAGCCGACAGGTGGTTCCGCCGGTTCGTCATTGAGCGGATCCTGCCCTATCCCCCCCGGATGGCGGCGGCGCTGGCCCCGGCCCGGCTGGGCAAGAAACTGGGTATCTTCCGGCTGGCGGAGGCGGTGGGGCTGGGGCATCTGTTCAAGGGCCTGGCCGAACTGCTGCCGGAGGAGCCTGTCCGCATCGGCCCTTTGCCGGAACGCACCCTGGCCAGAGGCGAAAAGAAGCTGACGGTCGCCCTCCTCTCCGGCTGCGTGATGAGCGTGATGTTCCAGGAGACGAACCGGGCCACGATCCGGGTGCTTGTCGCAAACGGCTGCGAGGCGCTGGTCCCGAAAGGGCAGGGATGCTGCGGGGCGCTTTCCCTGCATAACGGTTTCCCCGAAGACGCCCGGCGGTTCGCCAAGAAGAATATCGAGGTTTTCGAGGCCGCCGGGGTGGACCGGATCGTTACCAATGCGGCGGGCTGCGGGGCGGCCATGAAGGAATACGACCACCTTCTGGCCGGAGAGCCGGGCTGGGCGGAACGGGCCTCCCGCTTCGCCGCCAAAGTCAGGGATGTATCGGAAGTGCTGGCGGAAGTAGGCATCGAGGGGCCGCTGAAGGAGATCAGGGCGAAGGTGACCTACCACGACGCCTGCCACCTGGCCCACGGGCAAAAGGTGCGCCAGCAGCCGAGGGCCATCCTGAAAGCCATCCCCGGCCTGGAGTTCGTGGAACTCAAGGAATCGGACTGGTGCTGCGGCAGCGCGGGAACCTACAACCTGACCGAGCCGCAGATGGCCGAACGCATCCTGAAGCGCAAGCTGGACAACATCCTGGCAACCGGAGCCAGCATCGTCGTCACCGGCAACCCCGGCTGCCTGGTGCAAATCCGAAACGGCCTCCGGAAAATCGGGGCCGATATCGAAGTCCTGCATCCCGTGGAACTGCTGGACAGGGCTTACGGGAACGGCGGCGAAAGAAGGTCATGATGACACTGGTAATCAATCTGACACCTGAAGAGGAAATTCGTCTGGAGGCAGTCGCCCGGGAGGAAGGCATGCCTGTCAGTGAATACGCCCGCCGTTTGCTCATCGAAAATCTACCGGTACTCAATGAGGCGGGGCAGGCGGATGCGGACGCCATCGAGAGATCCCTACAAGAATATGTCGGCAGCTTGAATTTTGAGCCGGTTGATGTTGGATCGAACACAGAAAAGTATTTTGGAGAGATTGCCATTGCAAAGCATAGAAGCAGAGGCGTTCAGGAATGATACTGTGCGATACCGGGCCTATGGTTGCACTGGCTAATAGCCGTGATCAAGATCATAGAAGATGCGCTGAGGTGCTTAACAGATTATCGAAGCCGTTTGTGGCCACGTGGCCCTGCCTTACAGAAGCGATGTATCTGCTCAAACAATTCGCAGGCATGCAAGGGCAAGACAAACTTTGGGAATTGCTCGATTCAGGAGCCATTCTCATACACGAAACCAATTTTCAAGAGTTGAATCTCACGGTTCGCTTATTTTCAAGGCAGTTTTTGAAATGGGACCCTTGGATCCCTCGGGAAGGGGGTGGTGAGTCGGTTTGAAGGCCTTTCCTCGGCCCGTCAAGGCCAGCGGTGCCCTTGGGTCATCACGGGATAGGTCTCGTCTACGAAGACTCGAATCGCTATAGCGTGATGGGAGACGGGAATGCCACGCTATAACCCAAGGTGACCCCTCGCCGGGGCTGGCCCCGTTTGCTGCTGTAGGGGGCGCGATTCATCGCGCCCAACGGCCTGGCAGGGCGCGATGAATCGCGCCCCTACCCCTTATCGGTCGCAATTCGGGTGGGGGCAACTTAGGCTAAGCTAGACTTTATCCAAATCAGAAGTCAAGGGTGTCCGTCCTGGAGGCAGAAGAATCTCTTCTCCTACCATCATGTGAAGGAGTGACCCACAAAACCGGCTTTCATCTGCGGTCCAAGCCCTCTCAGGCGGCATAACACAGCAGTTCTAAGCACCGGTCCCAGAAAAGGGCTTGCTGTTTTGGGATGTCCGGGGCTGGAGAGGAGGTCTCTAAACGGAAACGCCACCATTGGCGACGGACCCAGGCCAGAGCATCGGCGAAGGTAGCGTGTTCTTTGACATACCAGGCGGCTTGGCGGATCGGGGCCGATTGGTCCAGGCGACTCCGATGGGCCAGCACGGTGACCAGGGAAAAGAGGCCCATCAGGGCCGGGGTGGTCCTCAGGATGGCTTGAGGATTCCACTGCCGCTGGGTCTCCACGCCCAGATGGGTGCGGACCTGCTGAAAGGTGACTTCCACCTGCCAGCGCTGCACAAACCAGCACAGGATCTGCAACGGCTCGATAGCCAGATCTGTACACGCAAGAGCCTGGGGCGCGAATTTGCCGTGCGGATCCCGGATGAGGACCCACCGGAGCGGCACGACGGGTTCGCTCTTATGATACCACACGGCGGTCCCGGAAGCGATCTCGAGGGTGCGCGCCCCTTGCCGATACCAGTGCGGGATGGTCACCCTCTCCCAGGGGGTCGCCGGATCGGTGAGGCGCTGGAGCAACGTGGGAAGCCGTTTCCCTTTACGGCGGGGGCGGCCCATCTGATGGGGCGTGTGCGGCGGGGCGGGGCGGGCTCATACAAGGCGGCATCCAACCGGAGCCGAGTGATCATCGTGATCGGGTGGGCCAGCCTGGCACAGGCATCGGGCAGAGCCAAGACCGTATAACTGCTGTCGGCCACCACGACCAAGGCCCGATCAGGCAGCCAGCGTCGCACTTGCAGCAGCATCTGACGCGCCCAGTCGGCCAGCGTCTTGTGGCGGAGTCCCCGCTCCTGATGATAGCGCTCCGAGGGTGCCAAGACCATGAAAAAGGGCAAGGCCCAGACCCCAGCCGCCCAGGGGATGGGCACTAACAGCATCAGACACAGCCAGCGCAGGCCACTGGCTTTGACAAAGAAGCTCTGACTGGAGCGCACCGGATCCCGGTAGATCCCTTTGGCCGCAATCTTGGCCCCGCGGTGCCGTTCGAGGGTGTCGTCCAGACCCAACACGATGGGACCTCGGGGTACGAACGTCTCAATCAACAGGTGCAGCAGAATGCGGGCCGCCTCACGACTGGACCACTTCGCCCGATTGAGTACCCGATGATAGGTCTGAAAGTGCCTCTCCTGGGCCAAGCCCATCACCCGCAGGGCGGCGGCGACCGTGCGATCCCCGGAGGCCAGGAGCGTGTCCACCAGGAGTACCTGCACATGACGGAAGACCGGTTGGCTAAACAAAGGGGCAAAGGCCGCCATCGCGAATCCCATCTCAGGGGGTAAGGAAAGCATCTTGCACCTCGTAAATGGAAGATGCTTTATCTTACCCCATCTGTCCCGGATCGTCCAAAATGGATAAAGTCTAGAAGAGCCTATCCCAAAAGGGAAAATCAACCGATAATCCTCCTGAGACATCTTGCGCCTCAGGAGGAAACACCCTGAGTGAGAACCCCGTCCGTCGGGATGGGCGGATGCCCGATGCACTCTGGGAGCAGATCGAACCGTTGTTACCGCCCGGCAAGCCCCATCCGTTGGGGTGTCACCGGTGCCGACTGGACCACCGCAAGGCCATGGATGCCCTCTTCTTTGTGTTACGCACCGGCATGCCCTGGAACGCCCTGAAGGAGACGGGGATCTGCTCCAGCAGCAGTGCCCATCGGCGCTTTCAAGAATGGACCCAGGCCGGGGTCTTTGCCACCCTCTGGAAGCAGGGCCTGGAGACCTATGAGGCGCTGGTGGGCTTGGACTGGGCCTGGCAAGCGATGGATGGAGCGATGCCCCAAGCGCCGTTGGGTGGGGAACAACACCGGCCAGAACCCGACGGGTCGGGGCAAGACGGGCACGAAACGGAGTCTGCACACCGAAGGGGCCGGCATCCCGGTCGGGCTGGCGGTCGAAGGGGCCAACCGCAACGACTTCAAGAGGGTGCGCGAGACGCTGGAGAGCATCCCGGTGGAGCGCCCGACTCCGAGTGAGGCCGATCCCCAAGGGATGAGTATGGACAAAGGGTATGACTACCGCGAAGTGTATGACCGGGTCGGTGAGTTCGGGTATACGGCCCACATCCGAGCGCGGGGTGAAGAGGCCCAAGCGATCCAGCACGAAGCGGGTTACAAGGCGAGACGGTGGGGGGTGGAGCGGACACATAGTGGGATGAACCGCTTTCGGCGGATCTTGATCCGCTGGGAGAAGAAAGCGGACCATTATTTGGCGTTGTTGCATTGGGTTTGTGCCGACATGACTTACAGAAAAGCGGGCCTTTTGGGATAGGCTCTTACGTATTCGTATTTTTTCAAAACACCGGTGCCAATGTACATGGGCCAGTCTGGTGTTGGATAGCTGTGGATACCGTCTTGGGTAAAGTTGTAGAGTATCTTGCTAGCTATTTTCCCATTCTTATTTCGACGGCACCGGGACTAACCGGAGAGCAGGCGATGACATCTGCGATGAATGCTCTTCTGGATGTTCCTGGAGAACCGGGCACGGTGGAAGAGCTTTTTGTGGCCCAGCCGGATGCTCTAGGGTTAGAACGTCTCGTTTACCGATTGACCTTCACCGGAGTGGGAGTGGCGGATCACACGGACTCAAACACCTATGTCGCTATGGTGGATGCTTTCGATGGTTCTGTTTACTATTGGGATATACGAATGGGTTTGCCCACCAAAAGCAATGGTGCTTCGATTGCCGGGGCACATACTGTTCGTCCGATAAAAAAGTTTCTTCCTACCTCCAAATCACCGGTAGTAATATGGAATGGCCGCAAAGTATCACTGGGGTACCCTCCGATCTTAGCTGACGACCTCCCTTATATCTATATAGGCTATCTGTGCTATGGCGCGCCTGGTAGCAAATTGGTATATCGCAACCGTAAGCAGGTCGTTATTGCAGGAGGCGGTCGTTATCTGGTATTCAGTCTCAACTCACGGTGGTATCAGATTAATAACCGGAAGCAGCGGATGCCTGCCAAGCCGGTCATCGTCAAAGGGCGCTGTTATGTCCCGTTGGAGGTGGCCCAAAAGGTCTTGCCGTTCCGGATTCGCTATGAGGCGAAGGGCAGGCAGGTATGTTTCGACTCTCTGCCACAGGCGGGCAAACTCTGAACGGTTCCTTCATGACGGAACCCGAATGTCCACCCCTTCTTCAGCAACAGAAGCAGGGATATTTTTTTGTCTGACTGCCAGGCCAAGCAATGCCTCAGCCCCTCTCCTCCAGAAACACCCTTTCATACACGGCCCGCACCTGGCGGGCATGGTGGCGGTGGCGTTCGCGGAGGTGGTCGGCGGAGGCGAAGCCCAGGGCGCGGGCCAGGCGGAGCGATTCGGCGGGGGCGGAGGGCAGGCTATCTTGGGCCAGCCCGGAGCGGAGGAAGAGCCTGTTGCGCGCCCGGCTGAGGAAGCGGTAGGCGTCCTGAAGGGCGCGGGCTTCCTTTTGGGCGATCTGGGAGGCGGCGGCCATGGCGGGCAGGGCCTCGAAGGTGTTCAGGCTATCCCCAGCGCTATGCCCACGCGCCCTACATTGGCCCGGGTCCGGTGGAGAAGGCCCTGATCTGTTGGTGGCGCGACGGCTCAAGAACCAGGGGATGCACTGGCCGGAACAGAGGGTGATGCGGGGTGTGCGGGGCGGACCTGGCGCTTCAACCAGGAGTGGGATGCCTACTGGACGGGCCTTCACCCGCTTGGGGATCAGATCCAACAGGTATCGGCCAGGTGCGAGCGAGCGTGGATGCCTTGGGCAATCGCACGAGCTCTCTCTATGATGCAATAGGGCGTCACATCGGTATTCAGGATGCACGCGGCCACTGGCGAACGATCCGCTTGATCCCATCGGTTTTGCAGGCTAAAAATATTTTCACATCACCCCTTGACATTTTTTTCTATTGTGATAGAATCTTCAAAAGCACAAATCAGTTGGTTTCGGTTTGGAGCCGTGAGGATGATCTGCCCTGCTCATTCTAACCTCTGGGAAAAAACCTAGAATCAATTCCAAGGAAAATTATTCAAGCAATAAAATAATAATATATACTGTATAGGAGAAAAGTAAGATGAAACAAGATTTTATATATATAGTACTTATATTTACTCTGATAAGTAACCGTTGGGATCACTCGCCCGACTGTTGGCAAAGCTCTCAAGTGCAGATTATTCTGTATAAGCAAGGCCGGGAAATACCTTTAAAGTCTGATACTAACACTTTCACGAGCCTGCTAGCGACTGTAGAAGATGCTGTAGCTCACTCTTCAGGAATTCTGTCATCTGCTTGGCCCGGGCTATTGGACCGTATGACCCAAAGGCAAACGGTACTCATGGTCACCTATCCCACTTGCCCCAAACAATTATCGTTAGCTCGTCGGATACCCCAAAGCATACGATTTGATCGGATATGGATTCCGATCCCCTCTAGCCTTGACCCCTCAGAGCGATCACTGGTTATGTTCAGGGGATGCGGGACGCAGCATAGACTGCCGGCTATGAGGAGTCGAGGGCCATATCAAGCGAAAATTCGCATATTGCTTAAAGAAATGGGCTATGAAGTGCCTTTAAGCCCATAATGACTGTCTGACTCATAATTAAAAAGAAGTGATAATTATATTTATGAAACACGATATAACTTTACTTGAGTTATAAAAGGAGAAGAAATAAGATGTATAGTATAAGATGGCTTTTTCTACTCGTAAGTTCAATCCTGGGTACGATTGTGGTAAGCAGCTATCAGCCGGTTGGGGCAACCTGTACAGCAGGATTGATCGGTATGCCTCCTATGGGACCCAAAACATTTTCAGGTACTGCTTGCAGTATTTCTGCTTGGGTCATTACTGATATAGGTTACATTACAGAAGGGGCTATTTATATTGGAGGCGAGCGAACTAAATGGATATGTCCAGCGAATCAGTCATCACGCTTGGATTTTGGGGTGACTTTCGATTCGACTCACTTCAGCCATAATAGCTCAATCTTGATTGAAGTGTGGGGAAAAAATAGTTTAGGCCAAGAGGGAAGAAGTCAACGTATCTTTTTAGATAAAATCTATAATAAGTATTCTGTTTTCTGCTATAATGAGATTGAGCATAACGATAATCCTCCTCCGTTCGCATGGCCGACATTTACAGCTATTAAGAGCTATTTGGGGGAAATGCGTCATGGACAGACATATGCTTCACAGAGTGGCTGGAATAAAGCGAATGTACTGAATAGTGTTAAGCTAGATACGGCTATTCATATTGCAACGCATGGAATAAATGATCAGGGTGTTTATATAATAATATCTGATATTTATAATGGAAATAATAATGAAGAACTAATATGGTCTGTTGACGTTGCAATAGCTAGACAATATCGAACAGCAATTGTACCGGTTAACTTGGTATACATTAATGCTTGTGAAACTTGGGATATAAATGCCCAGTTATGGGCGGACACATATGGTATATCAAGTAGTTCTCTGAACCGGGCATATGTAGGTTGGTATCATAGTCCCGAAATAGTTGCAGCCCAAAAAGCAGCCATTCAGTTCTGGGCACTCATTCGCTTGGGTAATATCGTATCTTATGCAACGACTTCAGCTCAGGCTATGTATAATTATAATTATCCAGATCATGGAGATGAAGGTCTTGCCAGAACAGGTGACAGCGATACCAAATTACATGGGGTATATCACGGAGAAAGCTGGGAACAATGGTGGCGATAAACACAAATTGGTACAGATGCATTTTAAACGTACCAGTAATCATATTATAACGGAGGATCAGAATGAAATATATTTTGTTCGTAAATCTTTTTTGGTGGGCCATTTCTGTGGCAACTGCTAACATTACCCAGCAAGATGCCAAGCAGAACGCCAAAGGCTTTTTGAGCGTTATAGGAATACAAGAGCAAGAATCCGATCTAAAGCTAGGTGTGACTCTGCAAGACCGAACTCCAGAAGGGTGCATCGTATGGGCTTTTACCTTCTCCAAAGGCAGAATTAATGTAGATACTGAGTCTGGAAAAGTCATTGAATTTGATAATATCCGTCTGTATGAGACTAACAAACAGCGACTAGCCAACGGAGAAACCCCAGTTATCAAAACCACTGAGGAGGCTATCCGACGAGCACAGATGATTGCTCAAAAGCTGAACATGCTAACCAGCAACACAGTAATTGACCAAGCCCATATTATAACCTTTTCTGGTACTCATGGTAACGCTCGCGTTGTCTATGTTGATTCTCCGTCTGAAATACTCGACGAAGGCCATTGGGATATTATATTTCGACGAGTCCATAACAGCTATCTAACCCCAGATTACATAGCCATAGGGATCGATTTATATGAAGGGGATATCATAAATTTACGCTATAGCTGGCGAACTCCGCTATGCGATACAACAGTAAGCCTGAGCGAAGAACAAGCTGCCCGTCTGGCTTTAGAAGGGCTTGCCTCGCGAGGGATATCGGCTATAGCTATAAAACAAGAGAATAGTTCACATTATCCATTGTTACGGATAGTATTCCCAAATTATGGTTGGACAGAGTATAGTATTAAGGAGAATCAAGTTCCTTTTACTCGTCTGTCTTGGATAGTCAGGGTCGCTGATCCCTTAACATCGAAACGTATAGGGCACGTCTGGATTGACGCTGCCACTGGCGAATGGCTAGGGGGTGATCAAGTAATGGGCAAACGTAATCTAATCAAATCATTGACCCCTCAAGCCAACGCCAAAGCTTATCTAATTTCTCAATTTGTGGCTTCAAAGAAAGTTGATCTGCATCTCATCTCAATTGGTCGTGTAACCCTTCGACGAACAGATAGGACTAGGTGGTTGGCACTGGGATCGTTATTATCAACTCTTGTCATACAAGATAAAGACTCTGTAAGAGCAGGTAAAGAATGTCTGACCTTTATCCAGCAAGCATGTTCCCATCATCTAATGATGGGAACTAATGGATTAAGCTTGGAAGGGCCGGATGTACCAGGAGGGAGGCTGAACTTTGCAGCAGACGAAGCCTTCCTGCAAAAGCTAGCAGGGATTGCATCGCCATTGGCAAGCATCCAAAAAGAAATAAGCATTGAAAATAATAATAAACACTAAAACGTATGAATTTGCTTCTGATATCACTATATCCTACCGTATGTTGTTTGAATTAGCGAAACAAAAACAGGCAGAGCCGCTGGTCCATCAAGGCTAAATACGGATAGCTATACCAAAGTAGACGGCAGGCCAGGGGTACTCCAAGAGTCGCCTGGCCTGTTTCATAGAGCGAAAGAGTGGAGTTCAACTTCATCTCATCATGATATACGGAATGTCCACCCCTGCTTCTGTTGCCGAAGCAGGGGTATTTTTTACCTGACTGCCAGGCCCATCCCAGCCTCAGTCCCTCTCCTCCAGAAACACCCTGTCATAGACGGCCCGCACCTGGCGGGCGTGGTGGCGGTGGCGTTCGCGGAGGCGGTCGGCGGAGGCGAAGCCCAGGGCGCGGGCCAGGCGGAGCGATTCGGCGGGGCCGGAAGGCAGGCTGTCCTGGGCCAGGCCGGAGCGGAGGAAGAGCATGTTCCGCGCCCGGCTGAGGAAGCGGTAGGCGTCCTGAAGGGCGCGGGCTTCCCTTTGGGCGATCAGGGAGGCGGCGGCCATGGCGGGCAGGGCCTCGAAGGTGTTTTTACCCTGCAAGGCCGGGAAACGGCCTCCATAGCGGAGCTGGCAGGACTGGACAAGGAACTCGATATCGGTCAGGCCGCCGTAGCCGAGTTTGAGGTCGCGCTCCCGTTCCTCCGGGCGAAGGCGCTCCCGCTCGATCCGCAGCTTCACGGCCCGTATCTCCTCCATCATCTCCTCCGGCAGCTCCGAAGGGTAGAGGACAGGCTGCAAGAGGGCGAGAAACGCCTGACAGACCGCCGGATCGCCTGCGGCGGGCCGCGCCCGCAGGAGGGACTGCTTTTCCCAGGTCAGGGCGCGTCCGGCATAGTAGCTCCGGCAGGTCTCCAGGTGCGTTACCGGGGAGCCTTTCTTGCCCTCGGGCCGGAGCCGGAGGTCGATTTCGTAGAGCGAGCCTGCTGCGGTGAGCGCCTTGAAAGCCTGGTTTATCTCGGTGGAGAGGCGCAGCAGCCCGGAGTAGCGCCGGTAGGAAGCCTCGGGGTCGGGCGGCAGGCCCTTGGGGTTGTCGTAGAGGTAGATCAGATCCAGGTCGGAGGCGTAGTGCATCTCGCGCCCCCCCAGCCGCCCGCAGGCGGCGATCCCGAAAGCCTCCGGCGCGTTCTCATCGGGATGATCGCGGCTCCAGAGCAGGCGAAGGGCCTCCCGGAGGCACAGGTCGGCGATCTCGGATAACTGCCGCTGGATGTCCACCACATCGGCGCTGTAAACGATATCCCGCACCGCCGTTTTGAGTAGGTTTTTCCGCTTGAAGCGGCGCAGGGCTTCCAGCCTGTCCTCGAAGCGGCGAAAATAGGCGCTGTAGTCCTCCCACTCCGCCTGCAAGTCCTCCGCGTCGGGCGGCCTTTCCAGGGAGGCGGTGTCGTAGAGGGCATCGATGAGTTCCGGGCTGCGCTCCAGGAGGCCGGTCAGGAAGCCGCTCGTGCCGGTCGCCTGGCAGAGAATGCGGAGGGCCTCCGGCTGGGCGGCCAGGGTGGTATAGAAGACGTTCCGGCTCAGCCCGAACCGGCCCAGCATTTCGATCCCGGCGAGGGAGGCGTCCGGGTGAGGGGTGGCGGCGGCGGCCTCCAGCAGCGGGTCGGCGATGGCGGCAAAGCCCCGGCGCACCTCCCAGGCGGTCGGGTTGTCCAGCGGCCCCCCGGCCAGGCGGGAGAGGATTTCGCAGGAGCGATCCGGCTCCTGAAAGCCCATGTCTGCCAGCCTGTCCTTCAATTTCTCCTGAAGGGCGGGCGCGTCGAGGCCGTAGAGCAGCATCCCCAACTGGCCGGGAGGCGGCTCCCCGCCGTCCACGGTCAGGTAAAAAAGCTCCACGAAAAGGGCGCGCACCCGTTCCGCCCGCTCCCGGTATTCCCGGTAGAACGCCGCCCCGCTTTTGCGCCCCATGCGCCAGGCCAGCCGGTCGAGTTCCTCAGTGTCGGCGGGCAGGGTGCGGACCGGCAGATCGGCGAGAAGCTGCAAGCGGTGTTCCACCGTGCGGAAGAAGCGGTAGTTCTGGGCCAGGATATCCTTTTCCCAGGGCTTGAGGAGTCCGGCGTCCTCCAGCCGATCCAGGGCTTTCAGGGTGTTGCCGGTGCGAAGTGCGGGGTTGCCGCCCCCGAAGAGCAGTTGAAGAAGCTGCACGGCGAACTCGATGTCCCGGATAGCGCCCCGGCCCTCCTTGACATTGGTGTAGGTTTCCCCCGCCGAGGCGACCTTCAGTTCCACCGCCTCCTTGTTGGAGCGAATATCGGCGATGAGGTCTGCGGAGATCAGCTTCGGGTAGGCGACCTCTGCCGCCATCGCCTCGAACCGCTCTCCCAGCGGGCGGTCTCCGGCGAGGAATCGGGCCTTGAGAAGGGCCTGCCTCTCCCAGAACTCCACCCACTGCGACCAGTATTCCCGGTAGGCCCCCAGGCTTCGCGCCAGGGAGCCGAACCGCCCTTCGGGCCGGAGCCGCATATCCACCCGGAAGGCAAACCCCTCGCCGGTCGGCTGCTGGAGCGCAGCCACTGTCCTCTCGGCCAGCTTATTGGCATAGGCGATATGCTCCGAACGGGCCGTATCGGGGCTGTCCCAGACGAAGACCAGGTCGATATCGGAGCTGTAATTGAGTTCCGCGCCCCCCAGCTTCCCCATCCCGACCACCGCAAAGGACACCGCACCCGCCGCCTCGGGATATCGCTCCCCGAGTTCCTCACGGCAGATTTCGAGGGCTTTTTGCGTCAGGACTTCCGCGAGAGCCGAAATTTTGGCGGCGGTGACCGGCATGGCGTCGAAGCCCATGATATCCAGCCAGGCGATGGCGAGAACCCCGCGGCGCTTCACCCGGCGCAGCGCGTCCCGGCGGGCGACAGGGTCGGGGAAGACGCGCAGGAGCCTGTCCAGTTCCCGGCCCAGGTATTGCCCGAAGCGCCCGGGGTCTGCCGGGGGAGGATCAAGCAGGAGGTCGTAATACTGGGGGTCCCGGATCAGGATGCCGGCCAGGTAGTCGCTCGTTCCGAAAAGGCGAAGCAGGCCCTCCAGGAAGCGGGCGTCCTGGAGCAGAAGGCTGTAGACTGTGGACGGATTGCTGGTATGGGACGCCCACCGCTCGAAATGGTTCAGGGCCATATCCGGGGCGGCGTGGGCGGTCAGAAGCGGAAGCGTCTGGGCGATCAGGTCGAGGCCGACCGGATGCCCTTCAGCCTGACGCCAGAGCGATTGAAGGCTCCGGGCCGCCTGCAAGGGATCCGCAAAGCGAACCGGCTTCAGGGCGGCGGCGGCCTCCCCGGAGGCGATCTCCGACCTGAAGAGGAATTCCAGGGAAAAGGCATCCGGATTCATGGAAAAACCCTGCCGGGTCTCATTGCGGGGATGGCTGCAAGGGCGTGCCCTTCGCCCCGCCCTCCAGAGGGGTGCCTTTGGATTCTGCAGGCATCTGGCCCTTCGCCTTGGCGGACATGGCTTTCTGGGTCGCCTGCATCTTCTGCTGCTCCGCCTGCTCCTGTTCGGGCGTCTTTTCCGGGGACTGACTGAAAATAAAGGCGAGAATCAAACCGATCACCACGATGATGGCAATCGCGAGGGGCATGCTGACTTCACTCTGTTTTTCCTGTGGGTCCATCCAAAATCACCTGTCCTTTGGAATCGTTCAAGCAATGATTCGGTTTATCTTTTCTTTAGCTCCCGGCCTCCTCTTTTCCTGCCCGCTGCCCGGAGTTTTCACGATTCGGCGAGCCGTCGGCTAAGAGCCTATCCCATTAGGGACAAAATCCGCAGCTTTCACGTTCAGAATTGTGCCCAAAACCGCCTATCGGGATAGGCTCTAAGCCCGCTTCGAGCAGCGGCGGATTCGCCGGACGCATCGCTCGATGATGCGGATCGCCGAATCGATTTCCCGCAGGGTGTTCTGCCTGCCGGGAGTCAGGCGAACCGCATTCATCGCCTCCTCCGGCGGGAGGCCCATGGCTGTCAGGACGTGAGAGGGCAGCAGAGCGCCGGAGGCGCAGGCGGCCCCCGCCGATGCGGCGACGCCTTCGAGCGCCAGGCCGATGAGGAGCGTCTGCCCGCTGACCCCATCGAAGCGGATATTCAGGTGGCCGGGGAGCCGTTCCAGAGGATGCCCGTGCAGATGCGCCCCTGTAATTCGGTCGCGAATTCCGTTCCAGAGACGATCCCGGAGGCCGCGCATACAGGTTTCGGCCTCCGCCCGTGCGGCGGCGGATCGCTCCAGAGCCTTCGCCATCCCGACGATGGCGGGAACGTTTTCGGTCCCGGCCCGGTGGTTGCGCTCCTGCGGCCCGCCGCGCAGGAGAGGGTAAATCTCGATGCTTTTGCGGATATAGAGAAAGCCCGCGCCTTTCGGGCCGTGAAATTTATGGGCGGAAGCCGAGAGCATCCCGACGCCCATGCGGGCCGCATTCACCGGCAGGATGCCGATGCTCTGCACGGCATCGGTATGAAAGCAGATGCCTCGCTCTTCGGCGATCCGGGCGATATCGGCAATCGGCTGGAGGGTTCCGGTTTCGTTGTTGGCATGGGCGATGGAGATCAGAACGGTTTTCTCGGTGACGGCATCCCGCACCGCATCCGGGGAGACCCGCCCGCAGGGATCCACCGGCAGGTAAGAAACCTCGAACCCGCGCCTTTCGAGATAGGCGCACACTTCCAAGACGGCGTGGTGCTCGGTCGGGAGGGTGACGATATGGTTCCCCCGGGGCTGCCGGGCCAGCGAAACGCCCAGAAGAGCGGTGTTGATCGATTCCGTCCCCCCGCTCGTGAAGACGATCTCGGAATAATCTGCCCCGATGTGGCGGGCAATCGTTTCCCTTGCCCGATCCAGCGCCTGCCGGGCGTCGCTTCCGAAGGGATGAATGCTGGAAGGGTTGCCGAATTTCTGCCGAAAATAAGGCCGCATCGCCCGGAGAGCCTCAGAATCCAGGGGCGTGGTGGCGGCGTTGTCGAGATAGATAGGCTTCATATCCACCCCTTGCCCGAATGCAAGGCCGATTCGCAAGTTTTCTTTGGTTTAGCTCCCTACCCGAATTGAGGGGGGTAGGGGCGCGATTCCTCGCGCCCCATAGCGATTCAGATAAGGGCAAGCATCCTCCGCTCCTGGGGGAGGGGTGACCGCTCTCCCCTGGCCCCTCTCCCCGAAACCCAAGAGATGCGCCGGAGCGCCTCCGGGGAGAGGGGGAGAGAGGGTGCGGTATTTGCCCCCCCATCTCCGCCCCCTGCCCGTTTCGGGCAGGGGGCGGGGGGGTTAGGGAACGGTCTCTCAAAGGCCCGCCCCCCGCCCCGGCGGGACAGTCACCCTAATCGGGATAGCTAGGGGCGCGATGCATCGCGCCCCTACAGTAGAAAACGGGACTGGCCCCGGGCGAGGTGGCAACTTGGGTTAGTTTACTATTGAACAAATAGAATAAAAACCCTGCATCGGGCGGAGGTGATGCAGGAGTCGGCTCCTTTG
>JADLDR010000041.1 GCA_020846535.1 Armatimonadota bacterium
AGGTGTCCGATGAAGCGTCCGCAGTATACACCGGAGTTCCAGGATGAAGCCGTGCGCCAGGTTCTGGACGGCCAAGAGACCCTGGCCCGGATCGCTCGGAATCTGAGCATCCGTGACAACACGCTTGTGACGTGGAAGAAGACGACTCGGAAAGGGCATGGGGGACCTCCGCGCTCAACGCTGGGGAAGAGCTATCCCAGACGGAACGGGCCCGTCTCAGGCGGGAGAACCGTCAGTTGCAGCTGGAGCAAGCGATCTGAAACAAAGCGATGGGTATCGTTGCGAGGGCACGGTGAGCCGCTACCAGTTCATTCGCGAGCCGAGCAAGCCGTTCTCGGGCCTTGTTAATGCAACGCATCGAGTAACCTTTCCGAATCGTAGCGGTTGAAGGAATGCAAGGGCGGCATGACAAAAGTAGAAGTAATGTTATTGGCAGCTTTTCGAAGACTCGGAGGTAACATGCTCTCCCGCCGCCAATTCATCAAACAGGCGTTCCGAAGGGACGTTCCGATGCTCGGTGGGGGTGCGGCCTATTCGCTGGCGGAAGCCTCCTGACTGAAAGTGTACCGGGTCAATGCACCCCTTCCGGGGCTGCCGGCCCCGCTGGAGGGATTCACGATCTGTCAGATGACCGACCTGCACCAGGGGCCGCTGGTGACCGAAGCGCACATCCGCCGGACATCGGGCATGGCGATGAGCCTCAACCCCGATATGATCGTCCTGACCGGCAACTTCGTTCAGAACAGCGCCCGCTTCGCCAGAAAGCTGCGGTGAAGCCCTTTCCATGCTCAGGGCGTGTTACGGGGTCTACGGGGTCTACGGGAACCACGACCACTGGTCCGGCGATATCGCGGGAGTGATCGCAGGGCTGCGGCCAAGCGGGATGACGCTGCTGGTCAATCAGGCCGTGAAAATCAAAGCAAACGATTACGAATGGTGGCTGTGCGGTCGGGACGATTCCTGGGCAGGACGTCCCGACCTTCCGAAAACGCTGGCGGATATGCCGGAAGGAGCCTTCAAAATTCTCCTCTGCCACGAACCGGATTTTGCCGATACCGCGGCGAAATATGATATCGGGCTGCAACTATCCGGCCACTCCCACGGAGGACAAGTGTCCCTTCCCCTGACCGGCCCTATCATCCTGCCGCCGCATGGCCGAAAATATCCGGTCGGCTTGCAGCAAGTCGGCGATACCGGCTCATGGGTCTATACCAGCCGGGGGATCGGCGTCTCATTTCCGCCCGTCCGCCTGAACTGCCGCCCGGAAATCACGCTGCTGACGCTGAGCAGGGCGTGAAGCAAACATAACCGACTGGAGATCTCCTGATCTATGAAACTGCATCCGGTCTTCGACGACCCCTCGGCGGTGGTGGTCTTCCGCGCCGTCGTTCCTTCCGAACCGGCCTGGCCCGATTTTCGCCGGGCCGCCCGCGAAGCCCTGAGCGCCTTTCAGTTGCGGCTGGAAGGCGAGAAAGCCGTCCTCAAGCCCAATGTCACGGTCGGGGAGTATCACGGCAATCCGGAGAGCGGCATCCAGACCCATCCAGCCTTCGTCTGGGGGATAGCGGAATACCTGAAAGAAAACGGCGTCCGGCGGGGCGGCGTCTACGTGCTGGAAGACCCTCGCGATACCGATGACAACAACCCCCGCCACTGGAAGGGAACCGGCTACCTGGAGGTGGCCGAAGCCACCGGAGCCAAGCTGCGCTGCCCGACCAGCTTCACCTGCGTAAAGAAGCCTGTCGCCCGGCCCCATGTCTGGCCTTATCAAAATGTCAGCCGCCTGGCCGTGGATCCGAATGGGACCGTGCTTCTCAATGTCCCGAAATTCAAGACCCACAATCTGGGCATCACTACCCTCTGCATGAAGAACTTGATGGGCGTGGTCAATGCCTGGGACCGCCATTACTGCGGCCAGGCGATGAGCGACCTGCCGCCGGAGGTGGCTGCGGAGGTGCGAACGAAGCGCGAGGCGCACGAACTCTACCAGGAGGGGCTGGGAAAACGCCTGTCCGATCTGGCCCAGGCGGTCCAACCGCACCTGAATATCGTGGAAGGGGTGATCGGGCGGGACGGGACAGGGTTCCAGAGAGGGAGCAACTACCCCCTCGGCCTGGTGGTCGCCGGGCGGAACATGGTAGCCGTGGACAGTGTGTGCAGCTTTATCATGGGCTTCGATCCCCGAAAGATCGTCTACCTGCGCGTGGCGGCGGAAACCGGCCTGGGCACCAACGACCTTGCCGACCTGCGCCTCTATAGCGTAGGCGACGGCGAGATCGTTCCCTGCGCCCGCCCGGAAACCCTGCGCGCGCAGCCCCGCTTCCGCGTCATTACAGGCGTCGCGGGCGACGACAGCGCCTATTACGGATAGCCTGACGGCAAAAAACGCTACACGAAGATGATATTGGAGTTCATCTTCATGACAAAATCCCGGAAGGGTTCCCAGAGTTCCGGGCGGATGCCGTAGGAGTCGCCTTCGGGGAAGCCTTCCGCCAGGCCGCACAGTCCCGCAAGGCTGGCAGCGCCCTTCAGATCCTCCGCCGTGACCGGCTTGACGAGTTTGACGAGAAGCTGGGCGGTTACGGTCATCAGGTCCAGGTCGCTGCATTCCGCCCGGTCGTCGCGGGGCAGCACATTGTTCACATAAATCTGAGTGATGCCGATATCCTTCCAGTAGATGAAGAGCTTGTCCCCGAGCTTGATATCCGAGGAGACGCAGAACCACTTGCTGTCTCCCGGCTGCATGGCATCCCAATCCTCCTCCCGGGCCACCGGGACGATCCACTGCTTGCACACCACCCTCAACATATGAGACAACCTCCTCCGGTTTGGTAGTCACCACCAACAGTATAGCACAACCCGTGCGCTTCTGCAAGGTTCACACTTGACGGCCATAACAAAAGGGTATAGAATAGTCGTAAGAAACGACTGGGAGCGAGAGAAATGTCCACTCTATCCCGATTGGAGAAGCGGCGACGGGAGCGACGCGAATCGATGAGGCTGGAGGCGCTGAGCCTGCTGCGGGCGGCGCTGACCGAGATCCTGCCCGGTCAGCCGGTCTATGTCTACGGATCCATCCTCCGGCCCGGAGCGTTTTCGGAACAGTCAGATATCGATATTGCGCTGGTCGGACCGCCACGCGACGGCTCCGTTTATCTGGTTCAGGCCCGAATCGAAGAAATCGTCGGGCGGCCCGTGGATGTGGTTTTGCTGGAAGAAACACGTCTAAAGGTCAAGATTATGCGGGAGGGCGAGTTATGGACGAGTTGGGACTGAAGGTGCTGTCTGCCGAAATGCAAGAAGATATGAGAGCCATGGCTGAGGCCTGCCAGACCGCCAAGGAGCGGTTGGGCGGCGGTTCCGATCCCGAAATCGAGGCGGCGGCGTTTCATCTGGCTCGCGTCTATAACATTCTGGAACAGATGGCCCTGCGCGTTGCGAAAGCCTTTGAGAACCGGATCGATGAAACCGGCGGCTGGCATATTGAACTCCTCCGCAGGCTGTCCCTGGAGATACCCGGCGTTCGGCCTGCTCTCTTTCCTCAAAGCCTGCTCCCCGATTTGCAGGAGCTTCGCGCCTTCCGGCATATATTCCGGCACGCCTATGACCTGGCGCTCAGGCCGGAACGCTTCCGCCCCTTGCTCGATACCGCTGACCGTGTGTCCACAACACTTCCCGGTTTGACCCGCGCATTCATCGCAGCGGTGGCCCGACAGGAAGGCTGGGACACACCCTGACAGACGAACGGTTCTAATTGGACCGGCGGACGGCAGCCATCAAAAAGCGCAGGGCCGCCTGCTGAACCGCCGGGCCGTTTTCCGGGTCGTGCAGCAACCCACCCCATAAGTACAGGATGCGCCCTTTCCCGCCGGGAAGGGAGACCAGCCCTCCGGCGTCACCGTATAGTTTGCCGCTCGATCCCCGGACAGTGTAGATAGGGGTGTAATGGGCCCCTTGCGGCAGGCGGGATCGGTCGATGCTTCTCAGGCGCGGGTCGCCCGGCGGGAAGGGGAAGCGTTCGGGAAGCTCCGGCAGGGCGGTCTGGCCGACAATCGCCTGCACGGTCAGAGCATCCTTCGGGGCAGCCTCGATAGCGTTGTAAATGGGAACACCCAGCCGGTCGGTGAGGGGTTCGGCGCGGTGGAAGCCCGGCCCGTTGGCGTAGTAAAGCGGGAAGGGGCCGGGCGAAAGAAGGAGAAGGGTTCCACCTTTCTGCACGTAGCGCGCAACGGCCTCCGCAGCGTCGCCGGGAGAGCGGACCGTATGAAGATACTCCTCCCCGCCCGCATAGACGGCTGCCGGGAATCGCCGGACATTGAAAAAGGCCGGATCCGCCAGTTGCTCCCCGCTCAGGAAGACTGAACGGCTTCCCAGGCCGACCCGCTGCATCAGGTTGATGGCAGGCCCGCCCGGATTGGGCGGGAGGATCGCTACCGAGTCGGGAGGGACAGCAGCCGTTTCATCCTTGAGGGCCGCTATCGCCGCCTCTTCGCGCCGTTCGCGCTGCCACTGGGCTGCTCCGGCTTGCAGCCTCCGGATGACATTCGGCAGTTCCTTTTCCTGACCGGGGGGAATCAGCGTGGCGGCCCAGACCGTTCTGCCGCCCGGATCGATGCCTGTCGCGCTTTTGCCGTCCAGAGGAAAGAGATTGACCAGCAGGCGGGCCGTGTAGACCGGCGGCCAGGCCCGCCAGGCGAGGGCTTCGGTGGCAGAGTCGGCAGTTTGCTTGGAACCGTCGGAAAGGAGAACGGAAGGCAGGTCGCTGCCGCCTGCGCTGTAGGCCAGCAAGAGGGCCGGGCCGGCAACCGGGGCCGCGAACGAAACAGGCTCCGCAATCCTTCTCCTCTCATTGACAGGAGCGAGATCGAACGGAACGCCCCAGGCCCACAGACGGCCTTGAGGCAGCCCGACCCAGTTGTCCATGCTGCTCCACGCGCTGTCCGGGAAGGAGGTGTGCGGCAGAGGAATGGGCTGATACGGGCTGCCTGCCGGCAACGCCGCCACAACCCCTTCAGTCAGAGGCGGTAAACTCGGTAAAATCGTGCCGTTTTCGTCCGGCTCTCCGATCAGGATGCGATCTTCGTTACGCAGATTCTTGATATAGAGCGACCAGAGCGCATGGGGCGGGCGGATGAAGTCCCGGCCTTCGGTCAGGGGGCCGGTTCCCCCGTTCCTCACGATATAGACGGATCGCCTGCTGATATCCACATAGGGAACCGTCAGGGACAGGTCGAACCGCGGGCGGCGGCTTCTCAGATTGAAGGAAAGATGCCCGTCCGGGTTGTAGCGGTAATCGCTGATCGAAGTATGCGCCCCTTCCTTGTTGAACACCATCGCCGCCTTCTCTCCGGCCAGCACCCGCACGACCGAATCCCCCACCGGCTCGGTCATGAAGAGCGGAGAGGAGAAGCCGTAGCCAGCCCTCATCCCCACTCCGTAGACATTGCCTGCATAGAGGCCGTAGCCTTCGGTCATATCGGAAGGAATATAATCGGCAAGAGAATCGCGGTAGCTTTCCCGGTAGAGCAGGTGCCATCTCGAAAGAGACCCCTGCAAGGCCCACATCAGGACAGGATCGCCGGTATGCACGGCGGTCTGGGCGAGGGTGTCCAGGTTCCAGAAGACCTCGTTGGCGCAGGCAGCCCCGGTCCAGTCCCGACCGCTGTTCGGCTCCCAGAGAAAGGCGCTGTCCAGGTTGTCATAGCGGTTGTTATCTGAAGGCCAGAGGATCATATAGCGATAGGTGAAAGCGCGGGCCAGTTCCAGAGCGCGGCGGGCCTGGTTGCGGAGCGCCTCCTCCGCAGAGTCCTTGAACGTCATATAGAAATCCAGGCAAAACGACGCGCTCAGCGTCCCGCCGATGGCGAACGGGGACGAGGGCACATCGGCGAACTCGTTGCGCGTCCAGGCGATATATTTCGCCCAGTTCAGAACGCCGTTCGCGATATCGAGGTACTCTTTTTTGGCGAAATCGCGGTAGAGGCCCAGGAAGAGACGCCCTGCCGCGAAGCCGTTCGCATTGTGGAGGGTGGTGGCCGCCTTCCCACCCCATTCGGGCGTCCAGGCCCCTTCCAGGGGCTTTTCCCAGTAGACGCACTCCTCGCCTTTGACCTTGAAACGCTTCGCATAGCGCAACAGGGCCTGCGCTTCGGTATCCATCGCCTGGAGCCGCGCGGCATCGCCCTGCCGGGCCGCCGCGGCGGTCGGGCTTTCGTTGTGCCAGCCCCAGCCGGAGATCAGCTTTGTGCCGGGAACCTGAAAGCTCCCTTCCACCCCCCCGATCAGGCTGCCCCCGGCAGGCCCTCCGAAGTCTTTCAGCCTCAGCCCGCCCGGAACCCAGGAGAGATCCACCGTTTCCGGAACGGGCGGCAGCCGGTCTTTGGCCTGCTCCCAGAGATATGTCCAGAAGAAGCGGTTCGGATCGTCGCTGGCAGGCAGGCTCCGGCTCCAGAGAAGCGCCCCGCGTGAGGCGATGCCCTGTCCTGCCTTCGGAAACACCAGTTGCTGGTAGCCGGTTCCCCCGAACGGATAGACCAGGGCCACAAATTGCTCCTGCCGCGCTTTCGCTTTCAGGTCGGCAGGCTTCCATCGGTAGCCTGTAGCGACATCGCGCTCCGAGTTGTCCTGAAGGCGGGTTGTCTGAAGCTCCAGACCGGCGTATTGTCCTGCCCGCGAATCCCACAACCCGATGACCGGGATCGGGTGGGCTCCGAGAGGCGGCGTATAACTCCACTGCCGGTTATAAGGATAGGCGGAGATTTCCGGGGTTCCAACATGCGTATCCAGAAGAAGGGGAAAAGGATCCGCATAAGGGGTCGCGTTCAGCCATCCGCGATGATGCCAGCAGTCGGCCTCAGACAATGAAAGGGTCAGAAAATGAAACGGCTGTTTTCCGGCCACCGCCTGCCACCGGGCGGCATCGAACGCCTTGAAATTCAGGCGAAACGAAATATACGGATAGGCCGGGGCTTCGGGCCTCAAAGCGACCGTGAAATAATCCTGCACCCCCAGCGCCAGGCCACTTCCCGCTTTTCCCTTGAGCATGGTGAAAGTGAGGACATTTCCCTGCGAGCTGACAGCGCATCGATCCGCCGTCACCAGCCGGTCGGTACTGAACGCTACAGACGCCACCGTCTGCCCATCCGAACGCACCACAAAGCCTGTATAAGCTGCGCCTTCCTTGACCGGGCGCACCCGGATCGAATCGTTCCCGATTTCCTGGGCGTCCGAGGCTATGGATCCGACCACAAATCCGATTACACATGCCAGCCAGCAGCGCATGATGGAATCCTCCTGTGCGGCGTCAATGAATATATAAGGGCTTTCGCTTGTTGCCTTGTGTGGCCGATAGTCTGTGAGCAACTTATTCTGTAGTGAAAGCAGGGTTCCTTTCTGCTTGCATCAGAGGAAATTGATAAAGAGCAGTTGCTTGACAGCATCACTTCTTTCCTTCTTTCTGTATAATATCACGCGCGGTTCGCAGTTTTTTCGCCTCCGGCTTGACAGAGGCGGGATCTATCGATTATAATCGAAATCAAACAACCGTTTAAAATAAATGTTTGATTAACAGCGATGGACATCGAAAAAGCGGACACAAAAGAACGGCTTCTGGATGCAGCGGAACGGCTTTTCGCGGAAAGAGGAGTTCAGGAAACCTCGGTGCGTGAGATCACCGCCCGGGCCGGGGCCAACCTGGCCGCTGTGAACTATCATTTCGGCTCCAAGGATGACCTGATCCTGGCGGTCATCGCCCGGCGGTTAGGGCCCCTAAACGAGGAGAGGCTCTGCCTGCTGGACGCCTGCGAAATCCCGGGTTCCCCCCTGAATTTGACCCTGGAAAGGGCGCTGGACAGCTTTATCGCCCCGGCCATCCGTCTCTACCTGAAGCATCCCTATTTCATGCGGCTGGCGGGCCGAATCGTCTTTACGGCGGACACGCAGCTTCGCCGGCTCTATATCACCCAGTTTGAGAAGGTCTATATGAAGATGAGGGACCTGTTGGCGAAGTTGCTGCCCGATCTTCCGAAAACGGAGCTGCTCTGGCGGATTCACTTCTTGCTGGGCGCGATGATCAATACCCATACCAACCATGCCGATCTGTACGAACTGTCGAGAGGACGGTGTGGCATCGAGAGCGTGCAACGAGTGGCGGACCGCCTGGTCGCCTTCTGCGCCGCAGGCTTCCGCGCGCCCGTCCCGACGCATAATTATCCTGAGACAGGAGAGTGGAATGACGCAAATGCAAGCCCCACTGGCGGGGAAGGATAGTAGTTATCGAGAAACCGGCGGTCCAGCACCAGGGAAGGGCCGTGCCAGATATCTTGCGCTGGGAATTCTGGCGCTTTCGCTGGTGGTCGGGGGAACGCTGGGGCTGCGCTACTGGAGCTATGCTTCCAGCCATGCCACCACCGACAACGCCTATCTGACCTCCGATGTGATCCAGATATCGCCCCAGGTGAGTGGCACAGTCAGAGCAGTCCCTTTGAAAGACAACCAACTGGTGAAAGCAGGCGACCTGCTGGCGGTTCTCGATGACGCAACCTACCGGGCCGCATACAACCAGGCGAAGGCCAACCTGGAGGCCGCGCTGGCCCAGGCGCAGGGCGCGGGCGAGGCGGTGTCCCTGGCCCGGGAGGCGGGCAACGCCCAGATGGAGCAGGCGGAAGGCATGGTAGCGCAGGCCGAGAGTGGGATCGCCGGGGCCAAAGCGGATGTGGCGCGGTCGCAGGCTGCAATCGCCAACGTCCGGGCGGTCGCGAAAGGGGCTGAGGCTAATACTCTTACCGCCCAAGCCGGATTGCAGACCGCCCGGGCGAACCGTCAAAAGGCGCAAGCAGGGGTAAAGGCCGCCCAGGCCGCCGTTGTAACTGCTCGGGCGCAGGTGGGCGCGGCTCAGGCCGTACTCGAAACCGCTCAGGCCGCCCATGATCGGGCCGCCCGCGACGCCCGCAGGTTCGCCGCCCTGCGGGCTGAAGGGGCCATCAGCGAACAGTCAGCAGACCAGGCGGCCACGGCGGAACGGGCTGCGAAAGCCCAGGTGGAGAACGCACGCCAGCAGGTGGTTGCTGCCGGGGCAGTGGTGGAGGCCCGCCAGGCCGACCTGAGCGCCCAGCGCGAGCAGCTCTGGGCGGCGGAGGCTGGCATCGTACAGGCGCAGGCACAGCAGGCGGCGGCCCGGGAGCAGGCGGACGCGGCCTGGGCAGAGGTGAGACAGGCTCAGGCGCAATACAGTGCCGTGCGCCAGAGCGTCCGCCAGGCGGAAGCCAAGCGCCAGCAGGCCCTCGGCCAGCTTGCCCAGGCCCGGACAGCCCCTCGCCAGGTAGCGGTCAGCCTGAGTTCCCGGTCCCAGGCGCAGGCGAAAATCGATCAGGCAAGAGCGGCTCTGGAGGCGGCCCGCATTCAATGGAATTACACCCGCATACTGGCCCCGGCGGACGGGCAAGTAAGTAAGAAAACCGTGGAGGTCGGCGCGCTGGTGCAGCCAGGGACGCCTCTCATGGCTATCTTACCGCGGAACGACCTCTGGGTGGTGGCGAATTTCAAGGAAACGCAACTGGCTCACGTGCGGTCCGGCCAAGCGGTGGAGATCGATGTGGATGCCCTCCCGAGACGGAAGTTTGCGGGCAAGGTAGAGAGCATCGCTGCCGCAACCGGCGCGACCTTCGCCCTCCTTCCCCCGGACAACGCGACCGGCAACTTTACCAAGGTGGTGCAGCGCATTCCGATCAAGATCGTCCTGGAAGACGAGCAGCCCGATTTCGACCGTCTCTGCGCCGGGATGTCGGCTACGGTGTCAATCCGCACGCAGGACTGAAAGGGGGCCGGATGGCGACTGCTACCATGGAGGCACACCATGCCGAGCATGAGGATTATACGGGCATTATCCGGTGGATCGTCACCGCGGCGGTGCTGCTGGGCGTCATTCTCGAAATTCTGGATGTGAGTATCGTCAATGTGGCAATCCCCAGCATGATGGGAAACCTGGGGGCCACGGTCGACCAGGTGAGCTGGGTTTCCACCGGCTATATCATTGCCAATGTGATCGTCCTACCATTGACCGGCTGGCTCTCCGCCCACTTCGGACGGCGGCGCTACCTGGCCGGTTCGATGATCCTCTTCACGGCGGCCTCCTTCCTGTGTGGGACGTCGCGGTCTCTAAATGAGCTGGTACTCTTCCGTATTCTCCAGGGGGCGGGCGGGGCCGCGCTCCTGTCCACCGCGCAGGCCACCCTGTTCGAGATATTTCCGCCCCGGCAGATCGGAATGGTGCAGGCCCTGTTCGGCATCGGGGTGACCGCCGCGCCGACCCTGGGCCCGACCCTGGGCGGCTGGGTGACTGACAACTATTCCTGGCCGTGGATCTTTTTCATCAATATCCCCATCGGAACCTTCGCCGCCGCCCTCACCCTCCTATTCCTGAAGGATTCGAAATACCACCAGGGAGGGCCGCGCAGGGTGGATGCGCTTGGCATCCTTCTGCTGGCGGTGGGCCTGGGGTCGCTCCAGACCGTCCTAGAAAAGGGAAGAAGTGAGGACTGGTTCGAATCTTCCTTCATCGTGATCCTGAGCATCCTGGCGGCGGTCGGACTGGCCCTTTTTGCCTGGTGGGAGATGAGAACCCCGGAACCGGCGGTCAACCTGCGTGTTCTGAAAAACCGGGGCTTCGCCGCCGGAGTACTCTTCGCGGTGGTACTGGGGTTCGGGCTATACGGAGGCATTTTCATCCTCCCCATCTACCTTCAGCAGCTCCGGGGCTATTCGGCGATGCAGACAGGGATGATTCTACTGCCCGGCGGGATCGCCACCGGTATGATGATGCCGATGATGGGTCGCCTTGTCTATAAGGTGCCGCCGCGCAACCTGGTGGCCCTCGGCTCCCTGGGATTCGCAGGCTCCATGCTCATGCTCCGCAACATCACGATGGACACCGGGCCGGAACACCTGCTGATCCCTCTCCTTCTGCGCGGCGCGGCTCTGGGCTTTCTCTTCATGCCCCTCAACCTGGCGACCCTCATCAGCCTGCCCCCGAAGGATATCGCCTACGGGACGGGCCTTTTCAACCTGGCACGCCAGCTCGGGGGCAGTGCGGGCATCGCCTTTCTCTCCACCTTCCTGGATCACCGGATCGATTTCCACCGGGCGTCCCTGGCGGAGTACATCAGCCTCTACGATCCGGCCACCCTGGAGCGCCTCAGAACCCTTTCCGCCGGGCTGATAGCGAAGGGCTTTCCCCTCGCCATGGCCCGCCAGCAGAGCCTTGCCATCCTCAGCCGCATCGTGCAGGGGCAGGCGTCCATCCTGGCTTTCGAGGACTGCTTCCGCATGATCGGGGTCGCCTTCCTGCTGGCGATTCCGCTGCTCCTTCTCTTCAAAAAGGGCATCCCCGCCGCCATGCGCGGCAGGCCCCATGCCACCGAAT
This sequence comes from Armatimonadota bacterium, assembly GCA_020846535.1. GTDB lineage: Bacteria > Armatimonadota > JADLDR01 > JADLDR01 > JADLDR01 > JADLDR01. The sequence continues at coordinate 11,420 of JADLDR010000041.1, forward strand.
AGGAGGAATTGGGGAGCAAATATCGAAATAACACCTGTGAACAACGAACTCGACAGGAGGCCCGCCATGCGCCCTATCTCCGATTTGCTCCCCGACGAGGAAGATATCGCCTTTTATCGGGCAAACGGGCACTGGATCGCCCCGATGATTCTTTCGGACGGGGAACTGGAGGAAGCCCGGGAGCACCATGCCCGGGTGATCGCCGGCATATACGGGACAGTTCGCGCCCCGTGGAACCGGAACATTGAGCCGGGCCAGCCTATCGATCATATCGTCAAAATCGATAACAGTTACTGGGCCGATACGATCATGGCCCGGCTGGCTCTGAATCCTGTGGTCGGGGCGATGGCGGCGCGATTGGCGGGCGCGAAAGCGATCCGCCTCTGGCACGACCAACTGCTTTACAAGCCTCCGAAGAGCGGGGAGGCCGGGCATGTAGGGTGGCACCAGGACTTCGGGTACTGGCAGTGCGCGGATCCGCCGGAACTGCTGACTGCCTGGATCGCCCTGGACGATGTAAACGAGGAGAACGGCTGCATGAAGGTGGTTCCCGGCAGCCACAAATGGGGGCTTGTGCCGGAGGGCAATTTCTTCGATCCCAACCTGAAAGGGCTGGAGGAGAAGATCACGGCCTCGACCGGCAGATCATTCGAAACCGCCTCCTGCCTTCTGCCTGCCGGTTCTTTGAGCTTCCACCACTGTATGACCCTTCATGGCAGCGGCCCCAACCTGAGCGCCGGGCCGCGCCGCTCCCTGGTGGTCCACCTCATGCCAGACGGCACGCGCTACCGGGCCGGAACCCCCGGCGAAGGCCACATGAATGTCCGCCTTTTGAGCGGCAAGGACGGCGACCCCTTCGCGGGGCCTTATTTTCCGGTGCTTTTTCGGGAAGGAATGCGGAGCAATCCGTGGGAGGTGGGGTGATTTGATCGCGCAGCCTCGGCCCAATCTATCGCCACTTTCGCAGGCGGCCACCCAGCCATATCGCCACATACCAACCCTACACCCGCCGCTCCGGCAAGTCAGAGGATCGTATCGCGGTAAAATGACAGGACAACTATTCCTATGAGGCATACGATTCATAACCGCAACAGCAGCCCCAGGATAGGATTTCCGAAAAGTCATCAGGCTTGCGCTTTTTCATACCCTTTCACTACTTCATCTGCGGCAGGATGATGCCTCGCAGGATGATCTTCTGGCAGAAGAGAAAGACCAGGAGGACGGGGATGGAGTTGAAGATGAAGGCGGCCATGACGGTGTAGGGCTGGGCGCTGAGGGTCTGGTGGAACTGGTAGGTCCAGACGGCCACCGTCCAGACGCGGGGGTCCTGGCAGACGATGATGGCCCACTCCCAGCCGTTGTAGGCCGCGATGAAGCTGTTGAGGAGGCTTACGGCCAGGATGGGCTTGACCAGAGGCAGCGAGATGCGGGTCAGCACCACCCATTCGGGAGCGCCATCGATGGCGGCGGCCTCGTAAAGCTCTTTGGGCAGGGAATCGAAGAAACCTTTCAGCAAAAAGATGGTCATGCCGTTCGCCGCTCCGGGCAGCACCAGGGCGGCGAATGTGTTTAACAGGCCCATATCCCGCAGGAGGAGAAAGCCGGGGATGGCGGCCACCGCCGCGGGAAAGGCCGTGGTCGCCAGGCAGAAGACGATCACCTTTTCCGAGGCCCGGAGGCGGAAGCGGCTGAGGGCGTAGCCGGCCAGGGGATTCACGGTCAGGGTGACCAGAAGGGAGAGCAGCACCAGGATGACAGTGTTGCGGACGGCCTGCCCGCGCTGGAAGAGGTAGTCCACCACCGCCGCATAGTTGCCGAGAACGCCGTCCCGGAAGAGATCGCCCCCTCGCCGGGCGAAGGTGACCAGGACGGACTCTTTCAGCGGGATGGGAAGCTGTTGGATACTTGCCAGCTTCAGGCCATAGGCCCGGTTGACTGCCTCCAGGCTGCCATGACGATGGAGGGCGAATTCCTGGAAGGCTCGCTCCGGCAGGGTGCTGCGGATGCGCCACTGCCGCACCGGGACATCGGTTTTCACGAAATCCATCCAGACTTTGGCGGCGGGCATGGGTGGGACGGTGGGAGTGAGGGTCAGGGCGTCCCAGTCTGCCGCGCGGCTTTCCAGCACCCGGTTCATATATTCCAGGCTGCGGAAGCGGCGGACGAGGAACTGCCGGAAGGCCCTGCGCCGGGTCGGGGTGATCTCGATGGCGATATGGCGCAGAGGGAAGCTGTTCAGGAGAAACTTCTCCCAGGCGGCTCTCACGGTCGGATCGGCCTGAGGGGACACGGGGAAGGGAAGCGCCCGCAGCTTCACCGGATCGGCCAGCTTGATCTGCGCGGCGGCGAACTCCTCCCAGAGATATCGCAGCGACGCCGGGCGCAGGCAGCCTGCCGGGGAATCCCTGCCGGACAGGTAGGGGGTGTAGCGCCCGTCGCGGTACGCCTGGCGGAAGGCCAGCAGGTCCAGGTATCGGGTATCGGCCAGAGGGAGGTAGCCCTGCTGATCTATCGGCTCGCCGCTCCATTCGGGGGCGGTGGCTTTGGCGAAATCATCGATGGAAACCTCCCAGGCCGCATTGAAGCGTTCCAAGGTTCCATACCGCTCTCGCAGGAAAGGAGCCACATGGCGCATATCGAAGGCCAGGATTGTTTCCTTCAGATCCCAGTCCGCCATGAAGTCCCCGTAATCGCCGGCGGCGGTCTCCATCCGGGCGCGTTCCTCCGGGTCTTTCAGGGTTTCGAGCTGACGCTGCGCCCAGGCGTCGCTGGCCGGGGTGTCGTCCCCGATCTGCGCCCAGGTCTGCCAGCTTTCGGGCATGCCGGGAAAGAGGCTCCGGAGCTGCCGGATGGAGGCCCGGTGCGAAGGCGGAAACCAGAGGCAGAGGGCGCGAAGGAAGCGGTCCTCCCGCGACCGGAAATGACGCGGCAGGGCGCTGCGGCGCTCATAATCGAACCCCGTGCCCATCGAGCCGGTGACCATCACCATAAAGGGGTAGATCATAGTCAGGCCGCCCAGGATGAGCAGCAGGTAGATTGCCGTCAGCAGCAGGCGGCCCTTCGGGCTTTTGAGATCGGTGTGGCTGAGAACGGGCATATGGGAGTCCTTCCATGATCTCGTCAGGGATGATCGGATGCTGTCCGTTCAAGGCCCGCCGTTTTCAGAGGTGCTGCATGCTCTCAGCTATGTTCAGCCACGATCCTCCCAAGGACGTATATAAGGGCATATTGCCCCGGGCGAACTGCCGGTTCCCTATCCCTTCTTCGCCCGGTCCAGGGCGCATTTGTAGCAGAGCGGCTCCCCGTATTTGTGGACGCTCATTTCGATGAGTTTTTCGACATTGTATTTGGAGTGCGGGGTGATCGGCTGGCGACAGTTGGCACAGACGGGCGGGCCTGAAGGGGCCTGCGGGGCCTCTTTGACGCCCGGGCTGGGCTTGGTTTGGGCTTGCTGCGGCTGTGGTTGCGGTTCGGTTCTCGGGGGAGGGGCGGCTTCCAGGGAAGGGATCGGCTCCCCTGCCTCGGAAGAATCGAATTCCGGGGCGAACTGGGTTCCGAAGCCGCACATCGCCAGCGCCCGGCCCACGGCTCCGGTTTCGGCCTTTTCCACATAATCGTTGAAATCTTTGTGGTTTTCCATCTTGGTCGCCCGGGCCAGGATGCGGCCCGATTCCTCCTTGATGGTCGCCTCGAAGACAGCCACACCCTGCTCGATATCGAGGATGATCGGGTGGGTCTCGATGCTCCAGTCCGGGTGAACCTCCCGAAACCAGACGAGACGCTGGGCGACCGGCAGGTAATCCTGATTGCCGCGGAGTCGGATCAGATGTTCGTTCGGGTCGTATCTCATGATGTCTCCCTCACCGGATTCTTGGCTCCTGCGCTGCAGGCTCTCACTCGGTTGCGCCCGTCGCGCTTGGCGGTATACATGGCGGCATCGGCGGCATAGACCATCTCTTCGCGGGTGGCCCCGTGCAGCGGAAAGGTAGCGATCCCGATGCTCACCGTCACGGTAAATCTCATATTGCTTTGACTCTCGATAAAGGCATATTGCTCAACGGCGGCCCGGAGTCGCTCCGCCGCCTGAAGGGCGCTTTCTGCATCGGTCTGGGGCAGGACGGCGACGAACTCCTCTCCGCCGTAGCGGGCGATCACATCGGACGCCCGGACGGTCTGCTTGATGAGGGAGGCTACCTGCCTCAGCACCCGGTCCCCCGTGCCGTGGCCGTAGGTATCGTTGACGCTTTTGAAGCGGTCGATATCGATCATCAGCAGGGAGCAGGCGAACCTGTAGCGTTCGCTGCGCCTGATCTCTTCCTCCAGGCGAGTCTGGAAGAAGCGATGGTTATAGATGAGGGTCACCGGATCGGTGACCGCCATCATTCCCAGCTCCTTATAGCGGAGCGCCCGCTCCACCGCCACCACCGCCTGGCTCGCCAGAATCGAGAGGAGCCGGACATCCTCCTCCGAAAACGCCTCCGGCTCGGAGTGCCCCATATTGATGACCCCGGCCACCTCGTTTTCCATCAGGAGCGGAACGGACACGAACGAGCCGACCGCTCGCCTCTCCCGGGCCGCCTGGTAGAGCCGGGCCTCTTTGGACAGGTCGGGAATGAGTATCTGCTTGCGCTGCTGAGCCACCCATCCCGATATCCCCACCCCGGCGTCGAAGCGGATGTGCTCGATCAGGTTAATGGAGCGCCCCCGTGTGACCACCGGCTCCAGGGTACGCTTCTCCCGGTCGAACATGAAGATGGTACAGTGTTCGTAGCTCACCGCGTCTTTCAGGAGATCGAGGGTGGCGTTCAGGATGCGCTCCGGGTCCTGGGTAGACTGGGTGACTCGGGCGATCTCGGAGAGAACCGTCAGTTCCTTGCGGGCCTGCCGGAGCCGGGCGGCATTCCGGAGCATCTCCAGGGTAAGGGCGGCCTGCTCCGCCAGCCGCTGTAGAAGCTGCTTGTCGCCCTCGTCGAACGACGCCCCAGAACGTTTGTCGAAGGCGGAAAGCAGGCCGACCATCATCCCGCTGCGCTTGATGGGGGCATTGATCTGAGACAGGGGGCGCGTGTCGGTGTCATGGGCTTCCAGGAGGGAGAGCAGGGCTTCCTCCCCTTCCGGGCCGATGAGGGTCGGGGTCAGGGTTTCCTCGGACGATATTTTCCGGGTCGTTTCGGCCCGGCCCAGCGCCGCTTTGACCTCGATTTCGCTCCCCTGGCGGTTCAGGAGCCAGAGTTCCCCGCCCTTACAGCCCATCGCCGCGGTCACGGTCTGCACCAGCGCGCGGTAATTCTTCTCCAGTTCCTCCTCCGGGGGAAGAGAGGCGATTTTGAAGAGAGCCGAGGTTTCATCCAGCTTCTTTTTGGTTTCCCGGTGAAGCTGGTTCGTTTCCCGAAACGAGGCTTTGAGCTGCCGTTCCTCCGCCTCCAGTTCGGCGACGCGGGCCGCCAGGTCGTCCACAGTCTGCTGCTTGAGAAGCGCGCTGTTCCGCACCTGCTCCACCGACAGCCCCAGAAGGATGGAATAGGCCAGAAGCGCCGCGCTCCGGGCGAAGGCATGGCCCAGGATGGAGCGGTCCAGAGGAATGGTCAGGCTGAAAATTGCCAGCAGGAGATAGGCGACGGCGCAGACGACCCCCGCCCCGATGCCCCCCGCCCTTCCGAACCGGACAAAGGCGGCAAAGGGTAGCAGGAAATAGAGCAGGTAGAGGTCGCTGGCCGCCCTGCCGTTGGCCCAGATCAAAATCGAGATCACGCCTGCATCCACCAGGATATCGGCGAACCGGTAGTTATCGGACTTGTCCCACCGCCGGGCGGCAGCCGCCAGGGCCGCGACATTCCAGGCGAACGCGGCCAGGAGTACATATCGCAGCATTCCGGGAATGGCCATGCCGCGAATCAGATAGTAGAGCAGCACCGCCACCAGCCCGGCCAGCCTTAGAGCGGCGATCTTTTTCTCCAGAGCGAACAGTTCGCCCGACCACGAGCGCATCGGATACACCTCACCATCCATTATACACATTTAAACGCCTGGATGCAAGCATTACCAGATAAAGCGGGCAGGGAAGACAAAAGAAATCGATTGCTTGTGGAACAGCGGATCATGAAAATTCTGAGGGTGGGGAAGAGAAATATTTACAGTATCAAGATAATGATACATCAGAATCTAACTGCGGAGCCGGGCCATAAACGACCCAGCTCCCAAGCCCATGCGAACAACCCTATACTTAATAGCTATGGGGAGATCATGAGGATTGCCCCTACGAATTGGCCCGGGACATTCTCAATTTGAAGATTGACGCCAGCGTCTTGCTTAGCCGGCGGCAGTCTCGTCCTTTATCCCGCCACGCCTGCCGGAGCCGGATGGGACAGCCATACGGGGAAGTCCTGCCGGACGCGCTTGTGCCCGTTTTCCGGCTCGCAAGTGGCTTTGAGGGTAAAGAGGGTGATTTCCGGAGGGCAGTTGAGGCGGAAGGGAGCGCCCGTGCCGACGCCCCGGCAGACATAGAGAAGGGCTTCTCCGTCCTCGTACCAGCCTTCGATGTATTCGCAGGTGCCGATCCCTTCCTCCCTGGCTCCCATCGCCCGCGCCCCGCGGCCCTCGTACCAGCTCATCAGGGACTTCAGGCCGGGCAGGGCCACAAGGGTGCGCTGAGGCAGGAGGGGCAGCCCCACCTGGCCGCCGTGGGTATGACCGGAAAGCATCAGGACCGGACGGTGCGCCGCACGGGGGAGCATTTTCGGATTGTGAGAAAGTAAAATCGCTGCCCGGCTTTCGGGAAGACTTACGAAGGTTTTCGCCAGGTCCGGCGTTCCGGCCATCAGGTCGTCCACTCCGGCGATCCACAGGCCGGGGGCCGCCTCGATGTTATCATTGATAAGCACTCGGATGTTCCGGCTCTCCAGCGCCCGGATCACCCTTCCGGCCCCTTCCCAGTAGTCATGGTTCCCCAGAACCGCATAAATACCGCAGCGCGGTTTCAACGCATCCAGTTCCGCCAGCCCGGCCTCCAGACAGTCGAAGTGGTATTCCACGTAATCGCCGGTCAGGACAACGATATCGGAATTCAGGGGAACCGCCGCCTTCATGATGCGGCAGATATCCTCCGGCTTCACATAGCGGCCCAGGTGGAAATCGGTCAGTTGCAGCACCTTCAGGCCGTCCAGGTCGAAAGGAAGGTGCTGCAACGGCACATCGTACCGGGAGACCTCCAGCCTCCGGCGCTCCAGCCAGTAGGCATCGATCAGGATTCCTGCCGCAAGAGCCGCCAGAGAGGACTGCCACCAGGGGAAGGGTTTGCGGTTGTCGGGTTCAGAGGGCATAGTCGCTCCTTGGTAGGGGATAGGAGTCAGGATGTAGGGTATAGGGAGCGGACCGGCGGGGTGTGGGTTCTGCGGGAGGGAAATGCATACCTTATCCTTTCGTTCCGGCGCGCTGTTTTCGGTCCGTGCCTGCGAGTTGCATCAGCATGCCGAGGGCGATGAAAATAATGGAGACCAGGAAGATATAGCGCACGTCGTAGCCGTGGTGGCGGAAGTAGCTGATCATCCCGGCTCCGATGAAAGGGGCGATGACGCCGCGGATTCCCAGGAGGCTGGAATGAAGAGCCTGGTACTGGGACGCCTTGTTCGGCTCGGAATAGTGGAGGATGCCATTGAAGTAGGACATCTCAATGCCTGCGTTAGTGATGCCTGCAATCACATAGGAGGGTGTCAGATGCCAGGGCTTGGTCGCCAGAAAATAGTTGACCGGGATCAGGATGTTCAGGAAAACATTGATCAGCACGGCCTTCAGGGGGTTGTGGCGGTCCACGAACCGGCCCCAGTAGAGGTACGAGACCATCCAGAAGGCGGAGCTGATATTGTTGAGCAGCCCTACCTGCTGTGTGGTCATGTGGAGCCTGTCCACCTGAAAGATCGGGTAGAGAGGGCTGGTCAGCAGGTTTCCGAATCCGAAGGTGAAGACCGACATGGCGAACCAGCGGAAGGGAACGTTTTCCTTCAGGATGCGAACCGTGTTGGCGAGAAAATGAAAAGACTGCCGCCAGCACACGCGCTCTCCGACTGGCGGGCGCGTGCGGACCCGGCTGAAGCAGAGCGTGCCGACGACCCCAAAAAGCGCGCCGACCGGGAAGAGAATGCGGTAAGCGTCCTCGCTCTGGTTCAAGGCCCAGCCTGCCAGGGGCGCGACGAGGAGCGTGACAAGGGCCATCCGGCCCCGGCAATAGCTCATGATGCGCCCGCGGTACTCGTCCGGGTATACGTCGGCCATCACTGCGGCGTAGGCCGGAGAGGTGACGGTCGCGAATATCTGGGCCACTGAGACCAGGATCACGAAGGGCCAGGCGTGAGTGACGGCGACCATCAACAGGAGGCTGAAGCGGGCGGCCAGGGCGGGATAGATGACAAAGGGCAGCTTGTTTTGCCCCTCCATGACATGGGCATAGAAAAGGGCGAAGAGATTCCCGACAAAAGGGGCTGCCATCATAAAAGCGATGGCCTGCTCGCTGGCATGGAGGCGGTCCCGGGCGATCAGACCCAGGAACGGAAAGATGGCGCTGATATAGACCCCGGCGAGAAACGAGGCGCGGGCATCCCACTCGTAAGCCTGGCGCGCCTCCTCCGGCACGCGGTTGGAGAAAAACATCACGCTTCCCTGCTGCACACAGTCTGGAGGGCAGGCCAGAGCCGGACGCCCCCACTGTCCGCCCGCCGCCAAATCGAGGTTTTTCGGGGTAGTCAACGCTCCCTTTATACTATACGCTATATGGGGGATATTTACCATTAGGGTGTAGTATGAACCGCGAAGGAGTAGCTGCCCCCTAATTCTGTTTTCTATCCCCTATTCCCTACACCCTCCCCCTTCCGCTGAGGGCGATCAGCAGGTCGCGCAGGGATGTGCGCTTTTCCTCCGGGATGTAGCGCAGCAGGAGAATGGAGGGGAGCCGGAGGATGCCGGTGAGGAGGAAGAGGAGGCGGTACTGGTCGAAGGGCAGTCCCCAGGCGGTGAACGAGCTTTCCTTGAGTAGGCCGGCGAGGTAGCCGCCGGCGGCAGGGGCGATAAAGGCGGCCACACCCATCACGGCGGAATAGAAGCCCACCACGTACACCTTTTCCTCGCTTTTGGGGAAGACCTCGTAAAAGAGGTTGTTGGCAGCCAGGCCGACGGCGGCGTTGACCAGGCCCGCGAGCAGAGCGGACGGGTAGAGGACGAGATAATTGTGTGGCGAAGCCCACAGATAGGACGCCTGGATGAGGCAGCTTATATAGAAGCCCAGCACGAAGACCGTGCGGCTGGAATGCCTGTTCAGCAGTTTCCCCCACGGCTTGTAGGTGAGGAGCGAGAAGAGAGTGGAAACGCCGGTGATGACCCCGATCCTGTCCAGGGGGATGCCCAGGGTCTTCATCATAAAGACCTGCTGGAAGGGCAGGGAGACGTAGCTTGCCATGATCCAGACCACGTAGAAGAGGGTGAACCACATAAACCCCGGGTAGCGGAACGGGACGGTGATCACCCCGTGCCAGGGCATCCGGGACGGTTCATCCTCGGAGCGGGTGACGTCCGGGATCCACCACAGCGCCCACCCGCTGGCCGCGGAAGCGGCAGCGCCCAGGCTGAAGAGGACGGCGTAACCGGTATAGCCGGGAACGGCCTCCAGGAAGCGGCCCACCAGGTACATGGCGACCAGGCCCACCGTGGAGGAAACGATGCTCCGGGTGGCGAGATAGGCGGCGGTGGAGCCGGAGGGAAGCAGGTTGGCGAACCAGGCGTTGAAAAGAGGGCTGCCAAGGGCAGCGGCGCAGCTTGCCAGGCCGACCAGGGCCACCAGGGCCGTCACGCGGTGGGCCTCCGGCGCGAGCAGGGGGATCAACAGCATGCCCCCCAGCAGCAGGCCGCTCGCGATGCGGGCGAAGATCACCACCCTCTTACCGTGCCGGAGCCGGGCCGTCCAGCCTGCGGTAAGGAGCTGGAGTATCTGGGCGATATTCGGAATGGCGGCCAGGTAGCCGATCTACTGGTCGCTGGCCTTCAAGTATTTGGTGTAGAAGGCCGCAAACCCCAGGCCCTGCGCCAGGTGCGCCTGAAGGGTGGAGAAGGCCACATCCACATTCAGGAGTTTAAGGCCGCGGTTTCGATCTTCCTCATTGAGAATCAAGCGACACATCCCTTCTACGGCTTCCAGAGGACGAGAGCGACGCCTTTGCTGAGGTAGTGGCCGTTGCAGGTGAGGATGAAGCCGTCGCCGAGGAGGGCGGAACAGAGGTGTGAGGAGGTACGGGTGATAGCGGCCCGCTTCATATAACACCCGGAGGGGCGACCAGGTTCTGCCGTCATCTTCCGATAAGGAAATGCCCAGCCCCTCCGGCTATCGTCGAATTCGGCGTCCTCGGTGAGGTCCACATAATAGCGCGGCGGGATCGTCAGGCGGTGGGCCGACACGAGCCGTCCGTTTTCAGCCCGCACAAGCGACCCTTCGCTGGAGCCGGCCATATAATCTTTGCCCTCGTGCCGGACAGCGAGATTCCATTCGTCGGGCTTGATCTCCCTGCCCCAGGTGCGCCCCCCGCCCTCCGACCACCGGATGCGGTTCTCGAAAAGCGCGGCGTACCGGGGCTGATGGCGGGGATAGCCGTACCCGATTTCCGCCACCCGGACAGGCAGGCCGGTTTCCACCAGTGGGTTCCCCTCCACGCTCCAGCCCAGCCCGTCATCGGCAGGGGGAACCGGCACGCGCTCCGGCCAGGTCCGCCCGTAATCGTGGCTGAAGAACCGTTCTCCGGAGGCGGTCGCTCCGACGGCCACCTGGAATGAAAGGCAGCCGTCTCCCAGATAGGCTAGCATCATCGGCCTGCCGTTCACATCCTCCGAACCTGACGGAACGCACTCCAGGTCTCTCCCCGGTCGGCGCTGATGGCGACGACGGGCCGGAATTCGCTGGGGTTCTCCGCACTTGCCAACAGGAGAATCTCCCCGTTATCCATCTGCGCCACCCCGAAAGGCACACAGCGCATCACTCCGGGCGCGTGCAGGAAGCGGACGGAGCCAGACCGCTCGATCCATCCGCCCTGTCCACCCCCCTAGCAGGCCGGATGGGGCATCCAGCCTTCGGTGGGTCGGTTGTTCATACGGATCGGTCCCTTATTAAATAATGGTTATGGATAAGATAGCGAGCCGCCTGCAGTCTTCTTGGGATCGGCCAGCGCCCGGTATCGCAGGAGGCGGGCGACGCCTTGCAGCCGGTAGGAGTCTTTTTCCTTGAAAAGCGTAAAGGCGTGTTCCGCATCCCGGTAGAGCGCCTGGCCGGTCTCTTTAGGAACGCGGGGCGCGAGAATGAGCCAGTAGTAAGCAGAATAGGGCATGTAGGTGCCGCCCTTGCCCTCCCCGGCCACGGTATCGGCCCACGTCCCGTCCGGACGCTTCACTTTTTGCAGCCAGGTCTGCGCGAACCGGCTCATGTCGCGGGCGTTAAAGACGATGCGGTCCCGGGCGCACAGGGCGGCGAAGGTGACATTGGCTCCTGCGTGGGAGATATCCTCGCTGTCGGGGCCGTCTTCGGTTTCCCGCGGCCAGTAGGCCCAGTCATAGAGATCGGGAGAAGGCCGGCGGAGGCGGTTCTTGAAATAGCGGGCCAGGCGGGAGGCTTTGTCCCGGTAGGCTCCGGAACCGGTGGCCCGGCTCATCTCCAGCAGGACGATTCCCAGCGAGTTCTGCTGGTTGGTGGGCAGGACAGCCTTCAGGTGCGCCCCGGTATAGAAACCCTCACCCTTCCCGGGGCCTTCCTGCCAGTAGAGATCGGCATCCCGGATAGATTCCTCGATCCGGGCGCGGTATTCCTCCGCTTTCGCCCCGAATTCGGTCTGAAGAGATTTATCTTTCTTTACGACCCGCACAAACTCCGCAGGGGCAACCAGGATCATGCCGGTATGGACGATCCAGACATGCCACCTGCCTTCCGAGTATTCGGTGGATCCCCAGCCTGTCAGCGGCCTGCCCGCATAGGCGTCCGCCCGGCCCAGGATATCGTCCCGGTTCTTCAGCATCCGGTCGAAATGGGCCGTCAGGCGGCGCAGGTAGTCGCGGTCGCGGGTGGCGTGGAACATATCCATATAGGCCATCAGGATATAGCTTTCCCCCCAGGCCAGCGTGCCGCCGTTGGCGGCCTCGGAATAGCCTTTGCCCCCGTTGAGGGCGGCATCGAGCCTGTCGAACTCCGCTTTCATCTCCGGCGCGGGCGCTGCCGCGCTGAAAAGGGCCATCATCAATATAAGTAAAGGCATTTTTCCTCCTCATGGCTCTGACTCCGTTCGATAAGACCAACGCTCCTCCGGGCATGGCGAAAAAGCCCTATCGATTAGGTCTGCGAGGGCGAAGCCCGAAGCAATCTCCAGAGTAGCGCCCATGTGCAGAGCCTTCGTCATTTGGCACGCTGGAGATTGCCGCAAAGCTAAAGCTCCTCGCAGGCCTAATCGACTACGGCTGCTGCTTGGTTGTGTTACGGCTTCATCGCTGTGTTCCTCGCAGGCTGCATTGACTCCTGACACTCCGGCACAAATATTACCGCCAGGCATTGGCTCCGGTTCCGCGCAAAGAGGCCCAGGGGGTCATGCGGCGGGGGTCGCCGGACCAGAGGCGGTCAGCGGCCCAGGGGAGCGGGCGGGGCGGCCCGGCGCATTCCAGGCGGATCACGGGAAAGAGGGGCGTGGGCGGCTCTGCGGGCAGGTCGCGCAGATGGAGACAATCCCCGGCCTGCTCAAAGGGAATCTCCTGTCCGGTGGTCAGCAAGACGGCTCGCTTCACCGCTGTCTCCAGGCCGCTCAGAGTGAGAGCGCCCTGCCCGTCCCAGAAGCGGATAATCAGATAGAGGTTATTTGCCTTTTGGGTTTGGCGGCCATAGGTGATGAATTCGCACACCTCGCCCGCCTCGGAGCCGTAGATAGCCTCCCCGTGTACGCGCATCCATGCCCCGATTTGCTCCGTCCGCAGGGTGAATTCCTCCGGCAGACGCCCCTCGGCATCGGGGCCGACATTGAGGAGGAGGTTGCCTCCCTTGCCGGCCGCTTCTACCAGCATATCGAGCAGCACATCGGCAGGCCTCCATCTTTCCCCGGCGGTATAGCCCCAGAGCCGCCATGTGCTGACCTGGCAGGACTCCCACAGACGGCCCGATTCGGCGGTGATGTAGTGCTCAGGAGTGCTGAAATCGCCCAGCGACCGGGATTCTCCCGCCGATTCCGCCGCGGGGGAGGTGGGGGAGGCGGCGCGGTCGAGCCGGTTGTTCACCAGGATGCCCGGCTGGAGCGAGCGGATCGTGGCGACCAGTTCCTCGGCCCGCCAGTCCCCGGCGGAATGGGGCCAGGCCCCGTCGAACCAGAAGATGTCGATAGGGCCGTAATCGCTCAGCAGCTCGCACACCTGGGCATGGATGTAATCGCAAAAAACTGTCCATCCCTGCGGGTCGTACTCCGGCCCCTCCCAGTAGGCGGGGATGCGCCAGTCCGCCAGGGAATAGTAGAGGCCCACCCGCAGCCCGGCGGTGCGGAAGGCGTCCGTATATTCCTGAACGAAATCCCGGCCCGGGGCCTGCCGGGCGCTGGTGTAGTCGGTTGCCTTCGATCCCCAGAGGCAGTAGCCGTCATGGTGGCGTGTGGTGAGTACCGCGTAGCGCATCCCGGCGTTTTTCGCCGTTTCCGCCCATCTTGCCGGGTCATAGCCCTGCGGGTTCCAGGCGCAGGCCCGCCGTTCGTAGTCTCGCGGGTCCAGGTGTTCGCGGAAGAGTACCTGCTCCCCGCGCCCGTAGGCGGCGTAAGGCCCCCAGTGAACGAACATCCCAAAGCGGGCCTCGGGAAACCACTGCCAGTGTGCGGGCAGGCGCATCGTGTAACCTCCTCAAGTTTAGAACGAATGTTCTCGAAACGACCGGATATGACTTCTCTGTAGAACCGACAGATCCCTTTCCTGCTGCCCTGCAAACCCACCGCCAGCAGCCCTTTTATATCTCTATCGCGCATAGAGCCTCATCTGCTCCTCCACCTGCTTCTGCACGAAAGCCAGGGCTTCTTCGGGGGTTTTACGCCCGCTGAGAACCATGTCAGACTGGCCGTAGAGGAGGGACTGATAGTACTGGGTGACCGGCAGGGAGGGGAAGTAGCGGGGGTGCGGGCCGTTGGCGATGTTTTTCAGGATATAGCCGAGGACTTCCCTCTGTCGGGAGCCTTGAGTCAGGCGAGGAGAGTTCAGGAGGGAGCGGAGGGTCGGCAGGTTGTTCATGCCTGCGGCGTATTCCTCCTGCTGGGTGGGCTGCTCCAGCCAGCGGATGAACTTCCACGCCTCCTCCGGGTGGGCGGCCTCAGAGGGGATCATCATCACATCGCCGGACTGCATGGAGACGGAGCCGCGCTTTGCCAGACGCTTCGGGTAAGGGACGGGGGCCACACCATAGTCGAGGCCGGGAGCGTACTGCTGGATGTGCATGGCGGTCCATTCGCCGTCCAGCTTCATCGCGATCCGGCCTGCAAAGAAGGGGTTGAAGGCGCTTTCAGAATTGCCGGCGCTGGCGTTGAAGCGGTTGATGGCGGTGTAGCCTCCCAGCCGGTCGGCGAGCTGCCGAAACCAGCGGAAAGCGGCGACATTCTCCCGGGTGGAGGCGGTGATGCGTCCGGCGGCTTCGTCATAGAATCCTCCGCCCATATTGAAGGTGAGGGCGATGATATCGGGAAGCTGCATGCCCTGCACCCGGATATTGCCCTTCTCATCCTTTTGCGTGAGCCGGACGGCGAGGGCGGCCATCTCCTCCAGGGTTCGGGGAGGGCGCTCCGGGTCCAGCCCCGCCTTGCGGAAGACGGCCTTGTTCCAGTAGAGGGCCGAGGTGTCCCGGGTGACCGGCATGGCATAAATCTTACCGCGGTAGCTTCCCTGCGCGATGGCGGCGGGGAGAAAGTCTTCTGCCGTGAAGCCGCTCTGGCGGAAGTAATCGTCCAGGGAGCGGGCCGCGCCATTGGCGGCAAGGGGACCGACCAGTTGAGTGCCGTAGAAATAGAAGAGATCGGGCGGCGTTCCGGCAAGGATCGCGCGGAGGGCGCGCCCCTCGTCCAGAGCGCCCACATTCCTGATCCTCAGACCCGGGTTTTCCTTGCGGTAGCGGGCGAGGAGCTTTTTGAAGGCCCTTTCCTCCATGCCGGTGGGGGCGGACCAGATGGTGAGAGTTCTCACGCCGGGCCTGTTTGCCTCCGGGGGGTTGCCTCTGAGGAGGTAGGCCAGGGCGATCAGGGCGAGCAAAGACAGGAGAATGCGTCCCATCGTTCAACCTTTCATGCCGGTCAGGGTGATACCCTGGATAAAGGTGCGCTGGGCCAGGAAGAAAATGATGACCATCGGCAGGCTGAGGACTGTGGCGGCGGCCATCAGCAGGTTCCACTGCTGAGAATGCCGGCCCATGAAGGCGGTCAGACCGATGGCGAGGGTATACATCGAATCGTCGTTGAGGTAGACCAGAGGCCCCATAAAATCCATCCAGGCCCCCATGAAGGAGAAGAGGGCGATGGTCGCCAGGGCGGGCTTCGAAAGAGGGGCGATGATGCGCCAGAAGATGCCCCACTCCCCGCACCCATCGATCCGGGCGGCGTCGGAAAGCTCCTGCGGGATGGTCAGGAAGAACTGGCGCAGGAGGAAGATCGAGAAGGCGCTGCCGAAGAAGGCGGGGACGATGAGGGGCTTGTAGGTTCCCGTCCAGCCCCAGTTGCGGAAAAGGACGAAGACCGGCAGCATGGTCACCTGGTAGGGCAGCATAATGGTCGCCAGCATCAGGTAGAAAAAGAACTCTCGCCCGCGCCACCTGAGCCGGGAGAAGCCATAGGCGGGCAGGGCGGAGGAAAGCACCGTTCCCGTCACGGTCATCAGGGCGATGAAGAGGGTGTTTCTCAGGTAGCGCCAGAAGGGAAAGGAGGCCAGGGCCAGCGGATAGTTTTTCCAGAGCGCGGGGTCGGGAATCCAGCGGGGCGTCGGGGTAAAAATCTGGGTGTCGGGCTTGAGGGAGGTGGAGACCATCCAGGCGAACGGGGCCAGGAAGACGACCGCCAGGGCGTTCAACACGAGGAAATAGAGCGTGGTCTGCCAGACGGATCCTCCGGTGCGTCCTTCCATAGAAAATACGGCCAGGAGACTGTTCGCCTTCAGACGACAGAGGAAGGGCCGCAGACCCTTCGGGCCTGCCCCTCCCCTGGCCTCCTCCTTTCTTTTCTGCGATTCGGAAAGGTTACTCGATGCGTTGCACTAACAAGGCCCGAGAACGGCTTGCTCGGCTCGCGAATGAACTGGTAGCGGCTCACCGTGCCCTCGCAACGATCCCCATCCCTCGTCGTAAGGGATCCTGCTCCAGTTTTAGCTACCGGTTCTCCCGCCTGAGACGGGCCCGTTCCGCCTGGGACACCTCTTCCCCAGAGTGATTGTGATCTCTATCTCTTGTGCGGATACCCCATTCGTAGCACCCATTCAACCAAACCATCGTTGTAGAATTAACTCAAGTTGCCCCCTAGCCCGGGGTCGTTTGCCGCGGTAGGGGCGCGATGCATCGCACCCCATCGCGATCCAGAGAAGGGGAAACATCCTCCGCTCCTGGGGGCGGGGTGACCGCTCTCCCCTAGGAGGGGTTACCTCTCTCCCCTAACCCCTCTCCCCGAAGCGGGGAGAGGGGGACAGAGGGTGCGGTGCTTGAGGGATAATCTCTCCCCCTGCCCGTTTCGGGAAAGGGGAGGGGGGGTTAGGGAACGGGCGCCCCAAGTCCCGAATCCCGCCCCGGCGGGACAGTCACCCTGATCGGGATCGCGATGGGGCGCGAGGAATCGCGCCCCTACCCCGCATCGCCCTCCATTCGGATAGGGAGCAACTTGGGTTAGAATCAGGAAGACCCATCACCCAAACGGCCTTGACAACGTGGGATGGCTACTATTCCGGCATCCCGCCTTCCAATTCCTCCCTCATTGTCCTACCTTTCCGAATCGCAGTCCTTCTTCTCTTGCGCGAGGCGTACTTTCCTTCTTTTAGTCGAACGAAGCCGCGTAAGGGTTTCACGGAGCGGGAAGGCATCTTTCGCTCGGTGCCGAATCTCCCCGTTACAACCATACAAGGAGGCCCTTATGCCTGAACGCTCATACGAATTCCGAAAGCGCCTGAATGCCGTTCACCTGCCCGACCGCCGGGACAAAACCCTGAAGCCGGGGCCGGATGAAACGGCCATAGAGGACGGCTGGCGCATTGTGGTCAGCCCATCTGCCAGCCCTTATATGATCCGGATCGCTCAGGATTTTCAGGATTACCTGTTCGCCAGCATGAACATTTCCGCCCTCCTCGTCCACGAAACGGCGAAGGGATCCGGGCGCAGCATCCGGCTGACCACCCGCCCGGAATCGCCGGAGTTCGGGGACGGGTTGGAAAAAGATCGCAGTTACCGTATTATCGTCGGGAATGAGATCGTGGTGTGCGGCTGCGATGAGCGGGGGACGGGGCAGGGATGCTATTACCTGGAGGATGTGATGAATCTGCGGGAGGCCCCCTTCCTTCCCATAGGGGAGGAAACCAGGTCGCCCGTTTTCTCGCCCCGGATGGTTCACTCCGGCTGGGGCATCGATCAGTTCCCCGACCCGCACCTGAACGCCATCGCCCATACGGGTATGGACGCGATCCTGGTGTTCGTGAAGGGGGTGGACCTGACGACTACGGGTTACCTCGATATCAACGACCTCATCGACCGGGCGGAGCATTTCGGGGTGGATGTCTACCTTTACAGCTACCTCATCAGCGCCAGGCATCCCGACGACCCGGAGGCCCTGAGCTATTACGAAAACACCTACGGCGCTCTAATGCGGGCCTACCCAAAGGCCAAAGGGATCGTCCTGGTGGGCGAGTCGTGCGAGTTTCCCAGCAAAGACACGCGCACGACGGGCCGCCTGCGCCTCGATCCCTCCCCGGACGGCAAGCCGGACAGCCGCCCCAGCCCGGGATGGTGGCCCTGCACCGATTATCCCGATTGGCTGGAGATGCTCAAAGGCATCGTCCGCAAATACAGTCCCGGGGCCGATATCGTTTTCTGGACGTACAACTGGGGCTGGGCCCCGGAGGCCGACCGGCTGGCATTGATTCGCGCCCTCCCGACCGATGTTTCGCTCCAGGCCACCTTCGAGATGTTCGAGGATATCGAAAAGAACGGTATCGCCACCCGCTGCGTCGATTACACGGTTTCCTTCGAAGGGCCGGGCCGCTATTTCCGCTCCGAGGCCGAGGCCGCCCGCGAACGGGGCCTTCGGCTCTATACGATGTCCAATACCGCCGGGCTGACATGGGATATCGGAGTGATCCCTTACGAGCCGGTACCCTTCCAGTGGATGCGCCGCCACGAGGCCCTTCTGGAAGCCTCCGAAAAATGGGGGCTGGCCGGATTGATGGAATCTCACCACTACGGCTGGTGGCCCTCGTTCGTCAATGAGATGGCGAAATGGGCCTACTGGTCGCCCCGCCGCAATCCGGAAGATATGCTGATACGGATCGCCTGCCGCGATTTCGGGCCGGAGGGCGGGCCAATGGCCGTTCGGGCCTGGGAGTATTGGAGCGAGGCGATCCGCTGCTATGTGCCTACCAATGAAGACCAGTACGGCCCGTTCCGCGTAGGGCCTTCCTACCCCTTGGTTTTCAAAGACGACCCCGGGCCGCTCCCTTCGGCTCCTTACGCGCACTTCGGCAGCGACATCGTCACCGTCCATTACCAGCCGCATCGCCCGGAGGACGTGCTGGCGGAAATCGAGCTTCTGGAACGGATGCGGTCGCTCTGGCAGGAAGGCGCCGGCTGGATGGAACAGGCGGCGGCATCCACGCCCGAACGAAAGCGCCCCGAAGCATCGAGAATGCTGAATTTGGGCCGCTTCATCGCCAACTGCGTCACGACGACCATCCATGCCAAGCGGTGGTGGCTCCTCCGGGATCAGCTTTTCAGCCAGCCCGGCGATCCGCAGTCCTGGTCGACCCTGCAAGAGATGCGAAAGCTGGCCGAAGCCGAAATCGCCAATGCCGAAGCGACCCTCCCTCTGGTCGAAGCGGATTCCCGCCTGGGCTGGGAACCGAGCATGGAATACATGACCGACCGGGCCCATCTGGAGTGGAAGATAAGGCAGTTGAGGCGCGTTTTAGACTCGGAGATGGGAAAAGATTCTGACGCTTAACACAAATTGCGCCGAACTCGGGCTTGGTGCCGTTTGCCGATGTAGGGGCGCGATTCATCGCGTCCTTCAAGGCCGTTGGGCGCGATGAATCGCGCCCCTACACCCCCAAAGACACCCAATTCGATTAGGCAGCGAGGGGCTAACGCTTAGAACGCCTTCCCACCCTCTTCAGATCAAACGTTCCATCTCATCCAAGGCTTTCAGCGGTTTCAGCAGCCCAGAGGTGAAATAGTCCAGGCGGTGTTCGGGGGCGACCTTGGCCATGCCGGAAACACGGCAGTAGAGCCAGCGGGCGCGAACGAAGAGGGGAAGCGCGGACGCCTCCTCGGAGGAAAGGCGGTTCCCCGAAAGATAGGCGTCCATAAAGACGCGGTTACGTTCCGGGGAAGGCTGCCAGGTCTGCGTAAGGGAAAAGATGTCCCCGGCATCGATATCGCTGGCCCGCTCCCCGCAGAAGAGGAACAGCCCATCGGCCAGGTCGCGAAGGCGAGGCTGCACTGTGGCCCAATCCAGATCGAAGACGCCGCTGACCTCATTCTCCTGGAAAAGAAGGTTGCCCGGATGGTAATCACCATGAATAACCAGCCGGGGGAGGCTGCGGTAGCGTTCGTCGGGCAGGGCGGACTCCAGGAGGGCGACCTGATCCATCAGATAGGCGCACTCCTCCGCAGAAAGGCGCTGGCCCAGTTCCTCGCACATCGCCTCCACGCCTTCGCGGGTCAGGCAAGGGCTGTCGTAGCGGGGCCATTCCTTGCCGGGCGGCGGAGCGAAATCCCTCACCGCCCGGTGATAGGCGGCCAGAGATCGGCCTGCAGCGGCGATCTGAGGCAGGGAATGCCGGTCATGCGGGCCGCCGGGCCGGAAGGGACAGAGTTCGTAAACCTCCCCTTCGAGCCGGAGCCACCTCCGGCCCTCGCGGGTGGGAATAGCCAGGGGCGTGCCGAGATCAAAAGGGGCCAGATACTCCATCAGGGCATGATCGAACGCCACATAGCTTTCCACTGCGTATTTCGGATTGCGCCGCTTGAGGAAGTAGATTCCTGTAGAAGTTTCCAGCCTCAAGTTGGTATTGGCCGTGCCGCTGCCCGGCTGAGGGTCCCCATGCAAGAGGCCGACATTATAATGGCTGAGAACGGTCTCAAGTTCCTGCGGGGTGATCGGTTGTCGTAACATGACCCTATTATTACACAGCGATTGATCGAATTCCTCTGTATATGCCTGAAGCCCTCCCATCAGTCGGCCCCTTCCGGATAAGCGCCGGAAGGGGCCGACTGCCTTTCCCGGCGACCGCGCTTGCTTTTTTTGCTTCCAGATTGGATAATAGGGTATAGAATCTGAAATGTCGCTTCTGGAGGTGTTGACCTGTCTAATCCGTCGGACGTCAATGCTCACGGCAGCGTGTGGCGAGCGGTGCTGCTGGGGATTGCGGCCATGCTCGTTGTCTGCGCGGTCGTGTCCTACGCCGAACTGGTGACCAAAGAGATACAGATCGGCTTCCTCCAGCTTCCGCCTGTCGTGGTGGCGATGCTCTTTTTCCTGATCCTGGGCAACCGGGTGATGAGCAAAATCTCCCGGCGGCTCAGGCTGTCCCCGCAGGAAATCATCGTCATTTATGGGATGATGCTGATCGCCTCCATGATCTCATCCCGCGGTCTGATGGAAGACATCCTGCCGACCCTGGTAGGCATCAATTACTATACCAACGAAACCAACAACTGGGACAAGATCTACTATCCCTATATCAAGCCGTGGATGGTGCCGTTCGACCCCGCGAAAGGGGAGAAGCAGCCGGTCTCCAAAGGGTTTTACGAAGGGCTGCACTACGGGGAGCCGATCCCCTGGGGCGACTGGGTGGTCCCTTTAGCTTGCTGGAGCATCCTGATCGGCCTGGTCTTTTTCGCCTTCATTTGTCTGGCGACGATCCTCTACCGTCAGTGGTCTTCCAATGAAAAGCTCTCCTTCCCCCTGGTGCAGCTGCCCCTGGAGATGGCCCGGGACGGGGAAAGCGGATCGTTCTTCAGCAACAGGCTGACCTGGCTGGGGTTCGCCCTCCCGGTCTTCCTCTTCGGCTTCAACGGCCTCCACGCCCTCTACCCTTCTGTGCCCGGCATCAACTTGCAGCTCGATATCCACCAGTATTTTACCAGCCGCCCCTGGAGCGATATGGGCTTTACCGTGCTGTATATGTCCCTGGCCGGGGTCGGGTTCTTCTATCTGCTGCCCACGGAACTCCTGCTGAGCCTCTGGCTCTTCTTCGTCATCGCCCGGCTGCAAGAGGTGGCGGCCTCGGCCTTCGGGATGGAGCCGCAGGGGATGCCGCATGCGGCCTCCAGCGTGATGGTGGGCTATCAGACCGCCGGAGCCTATTTCGTGCTGGCTCTCTATTTCGTCTACATCGCCCGTCCCCATCTGAAGCAGGTGGTCAAGCGGGCCTTCGGTCGGGGCAAAATGGACGACAAGAATGAAATGATGCCCTATTCGATGGCCTTCTGGGGGCTGGTCGGCAGCTTTGGCGGCATCGTTCTCTGGTGTCAGGCCGCCGGGATGAAGCCCGGCATGGCGGTCATCGAATTCGGCCTCTACATCTTCGTGCAGGCCATCGTGATGGTGCGCTGCACGGCAGAGGCCGGGCTGATCATGACCGAAGGCTCATGGAACCCTATCGATATCGTCGGCATCGCGGTTCCCAAGCATGTCGTCGGCCCGCAAAACCTTACGGTCATGGCCTTCACCGATGCCCTCTATACCCGCGACCTGCGTGGCATCCCCCTTACCGGCTTCATGGATATCCAGAAAGCCTCCGACGAGGTGCGGGCGAGGAGACGAAAGCTGCTGGTCATCATCTTCCTGGCGATCCTGGGGGCCATCGTCTTCGCCGGGGCAATACAGATATGGCTCCCCTACCGGAGCGGGGCCATCAACCTCTACACTTACCCTTATGTCGCCAACAACATCCAGTTCTTCCGGGAGAACCAGCCGATGATGGAAGGTTCTGTCCTTTACGACTGGCAGGCTCCGGTCTTTTTCACGGCGGGAGCCGTCGTCACCGCGCTGCTGGGGTGGCTACGGTTGACCATCTGGTGGTGGCCCCTGCACCCGCTGGGCTACGCCATGAGCGTTTCCTGGGCCATCTGCGTCTTCTGGTTCCCGATCTTTGTCGCCTGGGTCTTGAAATCGCTCATCGTTCGCTATGGGGGGATGTCCCTTTACGCCAAAGCCCGTCCTCTCTTCCTAGGCCTCATCTTCGGCGAGTTCACCATGGCCGTTTTCTGGACGGTGATCGCCTGGATATGGAATACACCCACCCCGTTCTTCCCATGGCCATAGGGCGGTTTTGCAAGAACCGGATGAGGGCGGTTGCCATCTCAACCATGAGGTATCGGAGGTTTTGCTTGAATGTTCATTCCCACCAAGACAGGTGAGGCTGCGGCAAGGGAACTCCGCGTTCGAAGCGGGATGACCTGGCGCGGGATACTGGCAGGCCTGGTCGGGTCGCTGGTGCTGGGGGTCGGGGCCGTTTATGGAACGATGCAGATTCGCGGCTCCTATATGGATATCGACTTCTCGACGGCAGGGGCGGTCTTCCTCTTTTTTATCCTCGTGGGCATCATCAATTCGGTGCTGGGCCGCCTGCGCCGCTCGTGGGCGCTCAGCCCGGCGGAGCTCATCACCGCATACGCTATGATGGTGGTGGCCTCGGCTATTCCCACCATGGGCTTCACAGCTCAGATCCTTTCGATCATCTCCAGCCCGTCGTATTATGCCAATGCCACCAACCGCTGGGGCGAGATTATCGCGCCGCACCTCAAGCCCTGGGCCGTGCCGCACGGCAAAGAGACGATCCGGGCCTTCTATGAAGGGATGCCGGGCGGCGCGACGATCCCCTGGATGGCCTGGATAAAGCCTCTGCTGGCCTGGATGCCCTTGATGATCTCCCTCTATGTGGTGATGATCTGCATGATGGTGCTGATCCGCCGCCAGTGGGCGGACCGGGAACGGCTGGCTTATCCCATCACCCAATTGCCTACCGATATGGTCGGCGAGCCGACCTTCTGGAAGAACCGCCTGATGTGGGCCGGATTCCTCATCCCCTTCGCCATCGGCAGCCTGATCGGCCTGCACTATTACTATCCTTCCATTCCGATGCTGAATCTCGTCTGGCGCTTCCCCTGGTTCCGCAGCCTGGAAACGCTGGTGCTGCGAATCAGCCTCCCGATGATCGGCTTTCTCTATCTGGTCAACCTGGATACCCTCTTCAGTCTCTGGTTTTTCAATCTCGTCGCCCAGATGGTGCGCGGCACGCTCAATATCATGGCGGTCGAATTCAAAGGGTTCATCAGCCCCTACGGCTCGCCTTCCCCTATCTTCGGCTATTTGGGAATGGGAGCCATGATCGCCCTGGTCCTGGTCGGCCTGAGAACCGCCCGGCCCCATCTGAAGGAAGTCTGGCGCAAGGTGATCGGCAAGGGGCCGCAGATAGACGATTCCGGGGAAATCCTGCCCTACCGGCAGGCATTCGTGGGAATGACGCTGGGCCTCGTCGTGATGGCGGTCTGGCTTTCGATGAGCGGCATCCCTCCGCTCGCGCTGGCGCTCTTTCTGGCCGCGGCGTTCCTCCTCTTCTATGGCCTGACCCGCGTGGTGGTGGAAAGCGGGATGGCGGAGGCGGTCGCCTCCACCATCGCCCCGGGCATCGTCACAGCGGCCTTCGGCACTTCGGTCGCGGGACAGCAGGGGATGGCGGCCCTGGGGCTGACCTATGTTTGGACCGCCGATATTCGCACCTTCGTGATGGCCTCTGCCGCCCACAACCTCAAGATGGCGGAAACCGTCCCCGGCAGGAGACGCGGCCTCTTCTGGGCCATGCTGCTGGCGATTGCGGTCACGATGGCCTCCACTCTCTGGCTGACGATCTATCTGGCCTATCACCGCGGGGCGATCAATCTCAATAGCTGGTTCTTCAACGGCGGGCCAATAGCCGCCTATACGTGGGTGGGCGACCGGATTACCAACCCCGTGCCCCCGAGCGGCATAGGCTGGGCGCTGATGGGTTCGGGCTTCGCTTTCATGACCTTTCTGATGTACATGCGCCAGACTTTCCTCTGGTGGCCCTTCCACCCCATCGGATTCTGTATCGGCACGACCTGGATCATGGACGAACTCTGGTTCACCTGCTTTCTGGCCTGGTTTTTCAAGTTCCTCATCGTCCGCTACGGGGGCCTGCGCCAGTTCCGAAACTTCCGCCCCTTCTTCCTGGGGCTGATCCTGGGGCAGTTCGTCTGTAACGGCATGTGGCTTATCATCGACGGCCTGACCGGCCAGCAGGGCAACCAGATTTTCTGGATATAATCTCACCCATCGTATCGGAGGCAAAAGATGAAAGCCGGTTTTGCGGAACGCGATATCACCCCGGAGGCCGGAATGGAGCAGCCGGGGGGTTATGGGAAAGCGTATCATTCGGGATATGTACACGACCCGTGCAAGGTGCGGGTTGCCGTTTTCGATGACGGATCGGGGAGGGCGGTACTGGTCGGCGCGGACACCCTCATGGTTCCCCGCGCTCTGGCGCAGTCCGTCCGGGCCGCGGTGGCCGAAAGCTGCGGACTGAAACCGGAGGCGGTTTTGATCGGAGCATCCCACTCGCACAGCGCCGGGCCGCTGGGGATGGTGCAGCCCGGGGAATACGACCACGCCTCTCCGCTGGCCCGAAAGCTGGCCTACGAAATGTCCTCCTGCGCCGATGCCCGCTACCTGGAAAGCACGCGCCGGCAGATGATCGGGGCCATCGAGGACGCCTGCCGCAACCTGGCGGCGGCGCGGTGCGGCGTCGGATCAGGCCAGGAAAGCACTGTTGCCTTCAACCGCCGGTTCCGGATGAAAAACGGCCTCAGCTACACCCATCCGGGCAAGGGCAACCCCGATATCATCGAACCGGCAGGCCCTATGGACCCGGAGGTAGGCGTCATCGGGGCGTGGAGCGAGGAAGGCCGATTCCTCGGCTGCGTGGTGAATTACGCCTGTCACGGCACGACCGGGCCGGGCGGGGCTTCGGCGGACTGGATCTACTACCTGGAGCAGACGATCCGGGGCGTTATGGGACAGGAGGCTGTCGTCGTCTTCCTGAACGGTGCCTGCGGGGATGTCACCCAGGTCAATAATTTGAGCCCCTATGCCACCGAATATGGCGAACGCTCGGCTCGCCTGGTCGGAGGGCGCGTGGGAGCAGAGGCGGTGAAAGTTCTGGTGGGCATGGAGGCGGGCAACCTGACGCCGGTGGCCGCCCGATCCAGAACGCTCCGGATCACCCGCCGACATCCAGGCCGGGAGAGGCTGAAGCGGGCTGTCTCGATAGCCGAGCAGGACCCGAGCAGCGCCGACGCCACCCCATGGACGTTCGCCAAAGAAACCGTCCTGCTGGACGCCCTGGTCGCACGGGAGCCGGTCGCGGAGGTCGAAACGCAGGCTGTCCAGATAGGGCCTGCCGTCTTTCTCGCCAATCCCGCCGAATTCTTCTGCCAGTTCGGCCTGGATATCAAACAGGAAAGCCCGTTCCCCTACTCCTTTCCGGTGGAGCTTGCCAACGGCTGCGTCGGCTACGTCCCCACGCCGGAAGCTATGAGCGAGCGCGGCGGCGGCTATGAAACTCGCCTTTCCTCCTACACAAACCTCGACCTACAGGCAGGCCCGCAAATCGTGGCCTCCCTGGTCGGCCTCAGCCAAGAGATGACGCCCGGCGCATCTCCCGAACCGCCCCTCGCCCCACCTTTCAGCGGCCCCTGGAGCTACGGAAACGTGCCGCCGGAAGTGTGACTACTTTAGGCTGCTGCAAGTCGAGCCGTGTGTCCCTCCGGGACACAAATTGGCAGAAGCAAAGGCTGGGGCTGGCTTCCTGACGAGGCCGACAAGGGCCCGCAGAGTGCTGCGTCCTGGAGGGACGCCCAGCCGCAGGTTTGTAAACCTCGGAATTTTATTCCGTCGATCCTCAGGCCACCGGTTCACATCTCGGTTTGCCCTGCCTTTTCCAAATGTGTCGGGTACTCAGCCCTATGGATCAGCCCAGATCGTTCCCCATCGAATCGTCTTTCCCTTCCCGGCCTCGCTCCTACTCCGACACGACCTGCAACAGGTCGAACCAGGCCGTTCCCGCGCTGATCAGTTTGTAGTTGATATTGACCCGGCCTCCGGTTTTCGCCGTGCCGCTCAAAACGTATTCTTTCCATTCCGTGGTCAGGGTGTAGTCCTGGTCTTCGCGGTCAAGGCCGGGAAGGGTGATGTGAAACCTGAGCCCATCGCTTTCCCCTCTGGCCCGGATGGAGAGACGGTATCGTTTTCCGGCCTCCAGTTGGATGGGGAAGGGAGAAAGGGAAAGGCCTTGGCCTTCCGCCGGGCAGGTGATCCGCAGCGAATGGAGGCCGTGCGCCGCCATTCGGGGGTCTACAAAGAGCGAAGCGCCTTTATCGGTTCCCACATACACATAACAGCCGTCGGGCGTGCCCGCATTGGCGGACTGCTCGAAGCTGGAGTTTGCGGTCAGGTTTTTCGACGCGACCTTCAGGCTCTCTTTCCAGGGCAGGCCGGAAGCGAGCATCGGAAAGCGGTAGGCCCGCGTGCCGAAAGCATCGATGATATCCTCTACCACGCCGTTTTTGACGGCGACCGTGCGGTTTTCGAAGAGAACTTCGGCCTGGCCGGTATGGGTTGCGTCCTGGACTTTGATTTTCAGCGGTCCGGGCCGGTTTTCCGTGTTGGCGGCCAGAACGACGGCATATCCCCGGTCATACCGGGCCGCCGCGTGGATCGCTCCGGAGGAGGCCGCTTTCAGGCGAGGCTCTTCGGACAGGAGCGCGGAGGCGAGTTCGGCCCCTTCCAGGGCCAGACGGCGGCATTCCGACCAGAGGCTCGGGGAGATGGGATTGCCGACCGGGGCGCGGCGGACGAAATACTGGATGCCGGTGGCCCCGTGGATGAGGGCCAGGTAGGTCATCACCCGCTCCTCCCGGGCGCTCGGCTCCCTTGCCCACCATTCCCCGCCTCCGAACGCCTGCGGCACGATCCAGAGCGGCATCCGGTAGTTGGCCGCCCGGTTCATGGTATCCGCCCACTCGCTGACCCGGGTGACCGGCGCGTTCGGAATCGGGTACGGATCTACCATCAGGATATCCATACATTTGAGATAATCTTTGACCCGGCTGGGCGACATCAGCACGATGGTGATGGGGTGATACGGATCGAGATTTTTGATGAAGCGATAGGATTCCTCTAGAAGCGCCGGGGCGATGCCCTGGCCGTCCGGCTCGTCGGAGATATACCAGGAGAGGAGGGCCGGGTGGTCTCTGAACATCTCCACCTCGGCCTTCAGCAGCGCCCACTTCTCTTCGGACGGCGGGAGGGTGGCCGTGCCCATCAGGTGGTAATTGACTTTCATCCCCAGGGCGGCGGCCCGATCCATATAGGCCCGGATGCTCTCCCAATCCGACTCGGAGCGCCCCTTGGCCGATCCCTGATAGGGAGAAAGGAGGGTAAATCCCTGTGGGGCCTCCTCTCCAGCCAGGCTCGCCGCCGGGTCCCTGTCCGAATAAAAGCCGAACGGAAAATAGGGCAGCCCGTTCACGATCAGCCCTCGCCGGTTGTAATCGATTTTGGCTTCATTCGGGCGTGGCGGGTGCTTGCGAATCGTATAGCGGGCGGAGAGGAGTTCCCTGCCTTTGAACATGAGGCGGCAGTCCAGTTGGCTTTCGTCCATCGGCAGGGCATCGAGCGGGAAGCGGACGCTGTAGCGGCTCCCGCCTTTGAACGAAGCGGGCGGCGTCAATGCCTGGCCGCCACGCTCTATGGCAAGGACAACCTCCTTATTTTTCAGCGCCGGGACGGTGTTGACCGTGATGCTTCCCTGGCGCTCCGAGGTGTAATAATCCCGGTCAGGCCCCATCGCGGCGAGCGGGCCGACCTGCATCGGCATCTCCGGCAGGCGGAGCAGTTCCTTCCCTCCTGCGGACAGCAGGCTGAATACGGCCCGGCACTTGCCTTCCTGCAAGACCGGAATAGCGATATCCCATACAGAAGGCGTCGGTTTGAGAGCTAGCAGCGCGGATTCCACAACCGGCCCGTCTTTGAGTCTGAGCCTTGCCTTGACCTGCCCCGGCCCGTTCTTGGCCTGCATCAGATGCGCCTGCACCCGCACATACCCGTCCTCGACCCGGGAAGGATATTCCACTCTGTCTATGATCAGGCCATTTTCCTTTACTTTGTCTTCCGAGAAGATTATGTCCACAATGAACGACTTGGTTGCGCCTCTGGCTACCGGCTTGTCGAACCCGATGACAAAAGCCCCGTTCCGGTCCGGGTAGTCCCAGAGCATCACCGGCTCGCTCGATTTCCAGGTCAGGGTTCCGAAGCGGGAGCGCAGGCGGAAATGCCCGGTATTCTGAAGCGGGTGGCTGCCGATCAACGGGTTGTAATGCGGGGGAATCAGGACGCGCTCGGCCTTCGGCCTGTCCAGGATATCCGCCAGGCTCCCTGCCCAGAACGATTCGACCGGGCGGGCGACTCCCAGTTCCAGGCCCGCGTTGTCCCATTCGTTCTGGCGGTAAAGATATTCGATCCTGACCCGGTTTCCCGGCCCGACCGTAAACCTTTGCTGCCAGTTCATACCGCTGCCTTCGTATCGAACAGTAAGAGAAGAACGCCCCTTCTCGGCCTTCGTGAAATTGTTGGGGGCTCGGTACAGGGCTTTTGTCCACTCCCGATTGTGAATCGTCAATTGATTATAATAGGGGACAAAAACCGGACGCCCTTTATAGCGTATCTGAAAACCTTCCCCTTGCTCCCAGACAAGGGCCGTTTCGGCGCTCTTCAGTTCGGCCTGTTGAACCGGACCGAACGGTAATGAACCGACCATCATCAGCATCGTCCACAACAGGCATATCGCCATCATAGGTTCTCCTGTATGATCCGTTATATCTTTCTTGTCAACCGGGCGAGCATGCCCCGCCTGAAGCGCAGAAGGCTCAGGAATTCATCGACGCTCTTCTCCCAGAGGCCCCAGTCCGCAGATTGGGAGGGCCAGCCTTCGGCGGCGGTGTCTGCAATGGCGGCGGGCATATAGAGGGCGAACGCCTTCAGGGAAGAGCGGGCGTCCCATGCGGACTGCTTGCGGGATTCCCCTTCTGCGATGCGGCGGCGGTAGGAGGCGAGGACAGCCCGGGAGAGTTCGGCGCTCCAGGGCCGAAGATGGGCTTTCAACAGGGTCAGCGCCGGATGCTCGTCGTGGATTGGTTCCCTGCGGCTGTCGAACGATTCCAGGGCCACTTTTTCCAGGCGGGTTGGAGGGATGCAGTGGAGGAGGTGGGCAGCATTGGCCCCGGGCGGCATAGCCTTTTCGCCCGAAAGATACCACCACCGGGTGATGGCCTCGGCCCATTCGCCGTCCGGGATGCGCCTTGCCGCATCGCGCCAGCCGGTGAGGAGGGCGTCCCGCCACTCGCTCTTGGCCCCGGCGCGGATGATCTCCTCGGGCGTTTTGTTCCAGAGCCGGGGCCAGAGGCCGGGCGGCATCAGGCCGACCATCTCGCAGAGCCACCAGGCGGATTTGCCCATCGCCTCCGGGGGAGTCGGGTGGATGCCGTCCCGCGTCATGGCGCTGTCGCAGTCGACGGGCGGAGTCACCTCTATGCGGTCCCCCCCGATCAGGCCACGCTTGATGGAGAGGAGCGGCAGGAGGCGGTCGAGTACCCGCCGGTGGAGGCGCGATTCGGGCAGGCGGGCGAGAAGCTCGGCGGCGGCCCGGCGCGTCTTCTGCTGCCGGGCATCGAGGGCGCTTTCCAGAAACGGCTCGTCCTCCATGCTCAGATTGATCGAAAGGGCCTCCAGAAAATAGGGGCGGTCGGCTCCGGTCTCGGTTTTCCAGGTGGAAGCCAGCAATTCGCGGGCGCGGGCCGGGTCTTTGCGCCGCAAGTTTCGCAGGAAGGCGATGCGCCTCTCTTTCTCTCCGGTCTCCCAGGTCTCCTCGTCTTCCGGCGGCTCCACCGCATAGGCCCACTGCGGGTTCTGAAGAGCCAGCCAGCGCCCCCGGCTGCCGATCACGGGCAGAAGCCAATCCCTCAATTTCCGGTCGCGATAGCCGGCGTCCAGCAGGCCGGGCAGCGTTTCGGTCGGCGCTCTCAGGCCGCCCCCTGCGGCGGCCTGGAGCCATTCGGGGAGGGCCTGAGCGTACAGGCTGCCCTCCAGCATCACGACCGCATCCTGCACGGATGCCTCAGGACAGGGTGGCAGCGCCTCCGGCTCGCAGGGAGCGATCTCCGGCTCGGGTTCCACCGAAGGCCGGGATCCTGCCTGTCGCCAGAGGGCCGCCGCTCCTGCCGCCGCCAGCAGCGCCTCTTCCCGATGATCGGCGGGCAGTTTTCCGAGAATGTCCCCCAGCAGTCCCTCCGCCTGCAAAGCGATGCCGTCCTGGCGATGGGTTCCTGCCAGGGCTGTTTTCAACAATTCATCCCAGAGTTGCATAGGGTTGTTCGTTTCCGTCCTCGAAGACCCAATAACGCATCGGATAGAAGCTGTAGCCGTCCCACTCTCCGAACAACGGGATCGGGCGGCCTCCGCTGGCGGCCAACAGGTTCCAGCCCTGGGTATAGCGCGGGCTGACTGGCGCGACAGCCCCCTGCGAGTCCCGGATGGCCCAGCGGTCGCCGCTTCTGAGGGGGACGGCCCCGGACAGCATGGCCGGGAAGCTTTCGAGCCAGGGATTTTTCGACAGCGCGGCCCCGCAGGCGCAGGCGACCGCCCCCAGGGTGGGATAGCCGGAAACGGGACGGGAGGGAACGGCAGGTGACAGCCGAGCCTTGATGACCGCTCGCAGTGGATACGCGCCCGGATAGAAGACGATCTCCGCTTCGAAGGCGGAGCCGACCAGAAAGCTGGCGTCCAGCGGCTGCCCGTAGGCGGCGAAATGGAGGATCAGGGCGGCCTGCCCGCCCCGCTCGCCCCACAGCCAGGTGCGCTGTGCGGCGATCCCCTCCTCCTCCGTCGTCTCCTGACCGGTCACAAGCCAGCGGTCCACCCGGCCCGGCTGGGAGAGGAGTTCTTCCTGCCGCATCGTCCATCCGATAGCAGCCCGGATATCGGCCTGCGTCTCCTCCGGCAGGCTGTCGAACCGCCTCACGCCCTGAGCCAGCAGATAGAGCCTCCCGATCCGCTCCAGCATCCTCTCCTGCCACCCTTCGCCGGTGAGGGGAAGGGTCGCCATCTGGCGCACCCACCGAGCGGTCCCAGGAGCCTGGGCGTCCACCAGCCGGGCGGCCTGATCCCACCAGAAGGAAGGCGGCCTGGCGGGAGCCGAAGCCAGCCCTTCCCGCACCAGATCGGCGAGCCACAATTCCAGAGACTCCATCCCGGCCCGCGTTCGCGCCAGGCGTTCCCCGGCCCGCTTTTCCTGGGCAAAGGCGCTTCGCGGGGCGGCAGCTTCCTTGTTTTCCGCCTTCCGGCTCCGCGCCTCGCGCTTTGCCAGCCATTCGATCACCCAGTCGGGCGCGGGCTGCTCCAGCAGGGATGCCGGGCGGTCGGCGTACATCAGGAAAAGGCCGAGGGCATGCTTGCAGGGAAACTTGCGGCTGGGACAGGTGCAGTAAAAAGCCGGTTCCCCCGGATCGACCATTACCTGATAGGGCTGGGATCCGCTCCCCTTGCACTCCCCCCAGAGCGCGCGTTCATCTCGCCCCAGCATAGCCCACTTGTGAGAAGAGGCCAGCCCCTTCCCTGCCTTCGCCGAAGCGTCATCCGGAGCGAGCTTGATCACCTGTTCCGTCGTATAACCCATGAAACTCCTTGAGTTGAAAAGCAACCGGCTCCTTGAGGAGCAATCGCCCCGAAGCCTGGGGAGGTACTTTTCCCCACAAAGCAAAAGTCCGTTTATATTCTTCGGTTCGCATACAGGTTTTCCTTTCTCCGGCGAAGGCGGTTCCCCGGAAAAGATTCCCCTTGCCGCAGAGAAGGCATTTTTTCTTCTGTCTCGAATAGGAACGATAATTCATCGGGCGGAGCGAAGCGGTTTGCGGACGCCGGGAGGAAAACCATGCCTTTATCGATGCTTCTGGGAATGGCCCTGTCGCTGGGGGCCGCCGAAACCGTTCCTTACGGCATCGACCAGTGGCCGGAGGCTTATGGGAACCACCGCGCCCGCATCCGCGTGGCGGCTCAAGCCGATGCCATATATGTGCGCCTTCCCTGGCGGCGGCGCGATACGGAGCCGGAGAAGAAAAATATCGTCGTGGTCGATGCGGCCACAGGGCATGAGATCAAAAACCTTGTCCGCCTGAGCGTCGCCCCGGAGCGCGGGGAACTGGTGTTCCAGCCGCAGACGGCCCCGGGCGAGTACTACGTCTATTATATGCCGTATGCCCTGTCGGGCTGGACTTATATGCCCTCCCTCTCCTATGGAGCCGTTCAGTCCTCTGCCGATCCCGAATGGGTCGGGCGGCAGGATTTGTCGCCTGGGAGGGTCGCCGAATTGCCTTCCGCCCAAGTGCTGGAGTTTCAGGCCCTCTCCGATTTTCACCGCTTCGATCCGATGGAGGCGGTCGCCTCGGAGGAAGAGATCAAAGCCCTCCTCTCAGGACATCCCGAGAGCTGCCTTGTTTTCCCGGAAGACCGGCGCAATCCGGTTAAAATGCGCGATAATCTGCCGCTCCGGTGGATACAGAACGGCCCATCCCGCGCGTTTTCGGAAGAAGCCCTGCGGGGCGAGTTTTATGTCTTTCAGATCGGCCTCTACGCCGCCCGAAAATCTCTCGAAAACCTGGCCGTCCGCTTCGGCGGGCTGAAAGGCGAGAGCGGTTCCGAGATTCCGGCCTCCGCCTTCCGGTGCATCAATACGGGAGGCGTCGATTGGGCCGGTCGGCCATTCACGCAGCCGGTCGATATCGAGGAAGGGCAGGTCGGCTCGCTATGGATCGGCGTTCAGGTTCCGGAGGAGGCGAAACCGGGGCTGTACAGGGGCGAGATCGAAATCGCTCCTGCCAACGCTGAATCCGCCCATGTCCATCTTTCCATCAAGATATCCCCTCAGGCGATGGATAAGCGCACCGACAACGAGATCTGGCGACATACCCGCCTGCGCTGGCTCGATTCCACCCTGGCGGTGGATGAGGAGGTAACAGCCCCCTATACGCCGCTTCAGGCGAGGGGCCGTTCGGTGAAGTGCCTGGGCCGGGAAGTCCGCTACGGGGTCGACGGCCTGCCGACAGCGATCCGGAGCGGCAGGCAGGATATCCTCGCTCGCCCGGTTCGCTGGGTGATCGAGGCAGAGGGCGGCCCGGTGGCCTGGCAAAAGGCCCGCTCCAAAACGGTCTCCAAAACGCCCGGCTCGATGGTCTGGGAATCCGCCGCCGAAGGGGACGGACTTGTCATGGCGTCCCGGGCGAAGATGGAATACGACGGCCATATCGCCTGGTCGGTCACTTTCAAAGCCGAAAAGGATATCGCCCTCCGGGATATCCGCCTGGAGCTTCCCTTCAGGAAGGAATCGGCGGCCTTCATGATGGGAATGGGCCGCAAGGGGGGCCTGCGCCCGCAAGCGTGGAACTGGAAGTGGAACAAAGCCAAGCACCAGGACGCCGCCTGGATCGGCAGCGTCCATGCCGGGCTGCATCTCAAGCTGAAAGGGCCGGACTACAGGCGGCCTCTCATCAATATCTACTACGCCCACCTGCCGATCCTGCCGCCGGAAGGGTGGGACAACGGCGGCAGAGGAGGGTGCAGCCTGACCGAAAACGGCGAGGAAGTCCTCTTCAGCGCCTTCAGCGGGGAGCGGACACTCCGGGTCGGACAGGAGGCGCGATTCGATTTCGACCTCCAGGTCACCCCCGTCAGGCCCATCGATTACGCCGCCCACTGGAACACCCGCTACTACCATTCCTCCGAGCCGCCGGAAAACGCAGTGCGGGCCAGGGCCAATGTGATCAATCTCCACCACGGCAGCGAACTCAACCCTTATATCAACTACCCCTTCCTGGCCGCCGGCAGGCTGAAAGCCTATATCGACCGGGCGCACGGCCTGGGCCTGAAGGCCAAAATCTACTATACTGTCCGCGAGATGACCAACCACGTCCGGGAGATATTCGCCCTGAGAAGCCTGGGGACTGAAATCTACGCCGACGGCCCGGGCGGAGGGGCCTCCTGGCTTCAGGAGCATCTGCAAACCGGCTATATCCCGGCCTGGTATCAGCCCCTCGGCGACAGAGAGGGGGATGCCGCCATCATCAATACCCCGCTCTCCCGCTGGCACAACTACTATCTGGAAGGGCTGGCCTGGCTCATCGAAAATGTGGGGATCGACGGCCTCTACATTGATGACGTCTCCTACGACCGGGACGTGATGAAGCGCGTCCGCAAGGTGCTGGACCGGATGCGGCCCGGCAGCCTGATCGATCTCCACTCCTGGAACCATTTCAACGACCGGGCCGGGTGGATCAATTGCGCCCTTCTGTATATGGAATTGTTCCCGTACCTGGACAGCATCTGGTTCGGGGAGGGTTTCGATTATAACGAATCGCCCGATTTCTGGCTGGTGGAGGTGTCCGGCATTCCCTTCGGGCTGATGGGCGAGATGCTGGAGGGCGGAGGCAACCCCTGGCGCGGGATGCTCTATGGCATGACCAGCCGCGTCCCCTGGAGTCAGGAGCCGCCGAAGATGTGGGCTGCCTGGGACAGTTTCGGGATCGCCCGGTCGCGCATGATCGGCTACTGGGAGCCGGAGTGCCCGGTCAAAACGGATCGCGCCGACGTTCCCGTCACCGCCTATGTCCGGAAGGGCAAAACCCTCGTCTCCCTGGCAAGCTGGGCTTCCGGCCCGGTCGATGCCCGCCTCCGGATAGACTGGAAGGCCCTGGGCATCCTGCCGGAGAAAGCCTCCCTGCACGCCCCGGCCATCGCCAATTTCCAGCCAGAGCGTCGCTTCGACCCGAACGGCCCCATCCCGGTCGAGCCGGGCAAGGGCTGGCTGATCGTCATAGGAGAAGCCGATGAGTAACCTACCCTATTCCCGCCGTGGCCTCCTCCGGATCGGGTTGGGCAGCGCCGCAGCCGCTTTTCTGGCGTCCTCCGGCGAAACCGCTCCGGAGGGCCGGAAAGTCGACCCTCCGAAGGAGATCGTCAAAGCCTTCAATATCGATTTCAACTGGGATAACGGGGCGGCCTCCCCGCCCGGAACCTATGCCCATGCCGACCCGAAGGAGCATATGCGGTTCTATCAGGAGATGGGCGTCAATACGATCCAGACCTTCTGCGTCACCTATAACGGCTACGCCTGGTTCCCCAGCGAGGTCGCCCCCGTCACGCCCGGCCTGAAAAGGAATTTCCTGGGCGAGATGGTCTCTTTGGGCCACCAGGCCCGCATCAAGGTTTACGGCTATTTTTGCCTGGGTGCCAATCCCTTCTGGGAGGGGAAGCACCCGGAGGAAGTCCACGGCAGCGATTCCGATTATATCAAAGCGCCCCTGACCCTCAAATATCTGGATTACTTCTCCCGTTCCGTCCAGGACGCCCTCCGCAAAACCGATATCGACGGCTTCATGGTAGACTGGGTGCGCCCTCCGAAGCATACCCGCTGGCTGGAATGTGAGCGTGGGATGTACCGGGAACTGATGGGGGAGCCGTTTCCCGCCTCCGGCAGCCCTTCCGCAGAGGCCACCCTCGAATACGACCGGCGCTCCCTGGCCCGAGCCTGGAAGCAGTTGAAGCAGGCCGTCCGCTCTATCCGCCCGGCCCGCATCTGGACGAACCACCCCTTCGAGCGCCCCG
Organism: Armatimonadota bacterium; assembly: GCA_020846535.1. Lineage (GTDB taxonomy): Bacteria > Armatimonadota > JADLDR01 > JADLDR01 > JADLDR01 > JADLDR01. The sequence goes on from JADLDR010000041.1 coordinate 47,416, forward strand.
GCGACCCGCTCTGGAACGACCACCCTCTTCTGAAGGAAGTGGACTGGCTCCTGAACGAAAGCCCGGATCAGGGACTTCTCGGCTGGCTGGAGCGAAATATCGGCCCCCGGACCCGGATCCTCCAGAACCTCTGCGGCTGGGCCGACCATGACGCCTCCGCCTGGAAAAAGCTCGATCCCCGGAAGTTCGGGCTCTACGGGTTTGCCCAGGCAGACCGGAAGACCACGCTCCCCAGCGCCGAAAACGCGGCCAATATCAAAAACATCGAGGCGCTTCGCGAGGCGTATCATGCGCTCTGAAGTGGGGGAAAGGATTCCGTGTGGATGGGGGCGCATCTGGATGTGTGCGCCCGCAAACGGGGCAGACCTGTTTGTCTGCCTCTACAGGTAGCCTGTTTGATAGGATGAGTGCTGTGCAATTGATGATCAGGCGACTGTTGATCCTATTTTTTGCCGTAATCCTGAATATATCTATAGGGAGAGGGTGGAGCATGTCAGACGCAAATGCCAGGAAACCGGAGCCGGGAGAGTTCGGCGCGATGACGCTGTGGTATCGACAGCCGGCCCGCGAGTGGATCGAGGCGCTGCCGGTCGGGAACGGGCGGCTGGGGGCGATGGTCTTCGGAAAGATAGACGAGGAGCGCATCCAGTTAAACGACAACACGCTCTGGGACGGCCACCGGCAGGACACCAACAACCCGCAGGCCCTGCAATACCTGCCCCGGGTGCGGCAGCTTCTCTTCGAGGGCAAAAACCAGGAGGCGACCGAGATTGCCGACCGCTACCTGATGGGCAACCCCAAGGGCGTCAAATCCTATCAATCGCTGGGTGACCTGTGGCTGGAGGCCGGGCAGGACGAGGCGGTGGAGGATTACCGCCGGGAACTGGACATGGACAGTGGCATCGTCCGCATCACCTACCGGATCGGGGATGTCCGCTATGCGCGGGAGATTTTCGCCTCCGCCCCGGACCGGGCAGTGGTGGTCCGGCTGACGGCCAGCAAGAGAAGCAAGATCAACCTGAAAGTGCGGATCTCGCGCCCGCAGGACGCCTCCAGCTTCACCGAAGGCAACGACCGGCTGATCCTGCGCGGGCAGGTGGCGGATATCCCACCCGGAGCCTCGGAAAGCCTGGGGATGAAATTCGAGGCCCACCTACTGGCCCGCCCCCAGGGGGGCCGCCTGGCCGCCGAGAGCGACACCCTGGTGATCGAGAGGGCCAACACCGCCACCCTCATCCTCTCCGCCGCCACCGGTTACAAAAGCGATGACCCCGCCCAGGCGTGCCGGGATTCGCTGGCGACCGCCTCCTCCAAGGAGTTCGCCCGCCTTCGCAGCGTCCATGTCGCCGACCACCGTAAGATCTTCCGCCGTGTCCGGCTCGACCTGGGCCGCAGCCCAGGCGACGACCTGCCGACCGATGAACGGCTGGCCGCCGTCCGGGAAGGGACGGACGATCCCGGGCTGGCCGTCCTCTATTTTCAGTTCGGGCGCTATCTGCTGATGGGTTCCTCCCGACAGGGCGGCCTGCCCGCCAACCTCCAGGGCCTCTGGAACGAACACATGAACGCGCCCTGGAATTCGGACTACCACACCAATATCAACCTCCAGATGAATTACTGGCCCGCGGAGGTGGGCAACCTCAGCGAGTGCCATGTGCCCCTCCTCGATTACCTGGCCTCTCTGGTGGAACCGGGGCGCAGGACGGCGCAGGTTCACTACGGGTGCAAGGGGTTTGTGGCGCATCACCTTTCGGATATCTGGGGCTTCACCACGCCCGCCGACGGGGTGTGGGGCATCTGGCCGATGGGGGCCGCCTGGCTCTGCCAGCATGTGTGGGAGCATTACGCCTTCAGCGGCGACCGGGAATTCCTCTCCCGGAAGGGCTACCCGGTGATGAAGGAGGCCGCCGAATTTCTGATCGATTTCCTGGTGGAAGACCCGCAGGGCCGCCTGGTCACCAACCCTTCCCACTCGCCGGAGAACACCTTCCGCAAGCCCGGCGGCTCGGTCTCCGCCTTCACCTACGGGGCCACGATGGACTTGGAAATCGTCCACGACCTCTTCACCAACTGCATCCAGGCCGCCGAAATCCTCAACACCGACGCCGCCTTCCGGGATCGCCTGAAGCAGGCATTGAACCGCCTGGCCCCCTTGCAGATCAGCGCCCGAACCGGCAGGCTCCAGGAATGGATCGAGGATTACGATGAACCGGAGCCGGGCCACCGGCACATGTCCCACCTCTACGGCCTCCACCCGGGCCGGCAGATCACCCTGCGCGGCGCTCCGGAGCTGGCCCGGGCTGCCCGCAAGTCTCTGGAATACCGCCTCAGCCACGGCGGCGGGCATACGGGATGGAGCCGCGCCTGGATCGTCAACTTCTGGGCGCGGTTTGAGGAAGGCGATCTGGCCTATCAGAATCTGAAGGCCCTGCTCCAACACAGCACCGCCCCTAACCTCTTCGATCTCCACCCGCCCTTCCAGATCGACGGGAATTTCGGGGGGGCCGCCGGCATCGCCGAAATGCTCCTCCAGAGCCATGCCAGGGAGGTCAGCCTCCTTCCGGCCCTGCCCGCAGCCTGGCCCGAAGGCTCCTTCTCCGGGCTGAGGGCGCGGGGAGGCTATGAGGTATCCGCCGCCTGGAAAGCGGGCAAACTCGCCGCCGCCTCGATCCGGGCCTCTCTGAAGAACGCCTGCACGCTCCGCGTCCCCCTCGGCCAGCAGGTGGTGGAGATCGCCCTTTCGGGATTGGCGATCCCTCTGGAGCGCACCGCCGACCCCTGTATCGTCCGATTCAACGCTCAGCCGGGCCGGAGCTACAGCATCGTCATGAAATGAGGAGGGCTTATGCCGCGAGAACTGGTCGCTATCGCGCCGCGCCAGCCGGTCATCCGGGAGTATGACGACCCGCCCCTGAAGGAAAACCGGGTGCGGATCCGGTCGGAGTTCAGCACCCCCAAGCGCGGCACGGAGCTGGGGATCTACCGGGGCGTCTCGGCCTTTTCCCTGCGCCGGTGGGATTCGGAGTGGAATATGTCCTTTCCCGGGAGCAGGCCGAGTCTGCCGGTTTCCCCATGTCTCTCGGGAATATGACCGTGGGAATGGTGATCGAAACCGGAAACGCCGTCGCCCGCTACCGGGCCGGGGGCCGGGTGTTCGGGCACTTCCCGATCCGCGAAACGCACACCGTGGCCGAAGGCCGCATCGAGGCCGTCGCGCCCGAGGGGATGTCCCCTCATGCCAGTGTCTGCTGGGATCCGGCGAAATTCGCCCTGGGAGCCGTCCGGGACGCCCATATCCGTCTCGGTGAGCGGGTGGCGGTCTTCGGGATGGGGGCTATCGGCCTGATCGCCCTCCAGATGGCCCGCCTTTCCGGGGCCGCCTGGGTGCAGGGCAGGCCCGGATGTGGCGATAGAGGCCAGCGGGGCCTATCCCGCCCTCCAGGAAGCGGTTCGCTGCTGCGCGGTCGGGGGCCGGGTCGTTCCCCTGGCCTTCTACGAAGGCGAAGCCTGCGGCCTGCGCCTGGGCGAAGAGTGGCACATAAACCGCGTCACCGTCCTTTCCTCCCGTGCCTGCACGGAGCCGGACCGGGACTATCCCTTATGGGACAACCGCCGGGTCCGCGAGACCGCCTTCAGCCTGCTGCGGGAGGGACGCCTCCGGGCGGACGGCATATCGATCCTATCGTGCCCTTCGAGGCATCCGCCGACGCCTACAGAGCGATTGATGAGCGTCCCTGGAAAAGCGTGCAGCTGGGAGTTGTCTACGGATGAGTTGGGAGAACCCTGATGACAGGTTATGAGCGTATTCACAGTGTTTTATCCGGGCGCAAGCCCGACAGGATGCCAGTTCTGCCGATCCTGCATACCGGGCTGGCCCCTCTGTGCGGCGTTCCGCTGGGGCGCTTCTTCACCGATGCGAAGGTGATGGCCGGGGTGATGGCGGAAGGCTTCCGGCGCTTCGGCTATGACGGGATCCAGCTTTCGATGGGCGTTACCGGGGAGGCGGAGGCGCTGGGGGCGGAGGTGGCCCAGCCGGAGAACGGCTCCCCTCTGCTCAGGCAGCGTCTTTTGGCCGACCCCTCGCAACTGGAAACCTTACGCCAGCGCGATCCTCTGACCGGAGGGCGGATGCCCCTCTTTTTCAAGGCCGTTGCCGAGACAGTGCAGCAGGCCGGGGAGGAAGCGTTCGTGATCGCCACCATGCGCGGGCCGCTGATCGCCGCCTCCCAGCTCCGGGGCGTGGAGCAGATTCTGATCGACATGGTGGAAGAGCCGGATATGCTGGAGGCTATCCTCGATTTCACCGCAGGGATGGCTCTGAGGCTGGGGAAAGCCCTGCGCTGCACCGGAGCGCAGGGCCTGATCCTGGGGGAAGCCACCTGCTCCCCGAACTTCATCTCCCCTGCCCACTACCGCAGCCTGGTGCTGCCGCGCCACCGCCGCCTGATCGCCGGCCTCCAGGAAGCGGGCTGGGAGGCCCTTGGCCTCCATATCTGCGGCAACACCCTCCCCATCCTGGAAGATGTGATCTCCACCGGTATCACCCTCTTCGATATCGACTATCAGGTGGATGCCGTTGCAGCCGCGCGGGCGGCGGCTGGGCGTGTCACCCTGCGCGGCAACCTCGACCCCAGCTCCGCCCTCCGCTTCGGCAGCTCGCAGTCTGTCTATGATCAGACGAAAAAGCTGTGCAGCCTTATGCGGAATAACCGGTGGATCGCGGGCAGCGGATGCGATGTCCCGCCAGGGACGTCTGCTGCCAATCTAACGGCCATGGTTGCTGCGGCGCAGGGACGCCCGATGGACGCCCGGGGAGGCTCATCATGAAACGTTACAATGTTCTGAGCGAGGCTCAGGTTCGGCATTTTCTGGAACGCGGGCATATCATCATTCACGAGGCTTTTCCGCGGGAGACGGCGGCCCTGTGGACGGAGCATTCTTTCTCCCGCCTGGGATACGACCCTTCAGACCCTGCCACCTGGCAGCAGCCCATCATCCACATGCCGACCGTTCACCGCTTCGATATCTGCGAATTCGCTCCCGACGCCTGGGCGGCGGCCTGCGACCTGATGGGCGGAGCGGATCGCATCCGGCAGCCCTGCATGATCGGGGACGGCTTTATCGTCAATTTCCGGTGGGAGGCGGACCGCCCCTGGCAGCCGCCCTCCACCGCCTCTCCGGGCTGGCACAAAGACGGCGATTTCTTCCGCCACTTCCTGGACAGCCCGGAGCAGGGGCTTCTCACCCTGGTGATCTGGTCGGATATCGCCCACCGGGGCGGCGGAACCTATATCGCCTGCGATTCGGTCGCTCCGGTCGCCCGGTATCTTGCGGCCCGACCCGAAGGCGTGCTGCCCAATGATTTCGATTTCCGCACCCTCGTTTCCGGGTGCCGCGACTTTCTGGAATATAAGGGTCAGACCGGGGATATCGTACTCATTCATCCCTACATCCTGCACGCCTCCTCTCAGAACCTTTCAGGCATCCCTCGCTTTCTGACCAATCCGCCCTTCGCCCTGAAAGAGCCGATGAACTTCAACCGCGCCAACCCGGACGACTACTCCCCGGTCGAGTTGGCCGTCCTGGGCGGGCTGGGAGTGGAGCGGCTGGACTTTCTTCCCGCCGCACCCCGGGAGCGCGTCTATCCTGAAAGGGAGCGAATCCAGCAGAAGATGCTCGAAGAGGAGCGGGCGCGGCTGGGCGAGGGAATAGAGGAGTGATGCGATGATAAAATACCTGCTTCCCGAAATGACCTCCAGAGAATGCCAGGCGTACCAGGTTCAGGGCGGGGACATCATGGTCGTGCCGGTCGGCTCGGTGGAAGTTCTGGGGCCGCACCTGCCGGTGGGAGGGCGGTGCTTCGTGGCGGAAGCCTTCTCCCGCCTGCTTGCCCAGGAGGTCGGCGGCCTCTGCCTTCCTGTCACCCCCTTCTCCAGCGTCCGCAATACCTTCGACCGACCGGGCAGCGTGGATGCGCCCGAATCCGAAGTCAACGCCTATATCCGAGCCGTGTTCGACGATCTCTTTGCCACCGGCTTCCGGCGCATCCTGCTGGTTACCTACCTCGATTACCTGCGCTATTACATCCCCCAGGAGTTCTACGAGGATCGCCAGGTGGCGGCAGGCGGCATCCACCTGGAAGAACTTCTCCATGACCGGGAAGGCGTCGGACAAGGCGCGTGCGTCGCCGGGGCGCTGCGGATTCTGGGTCGGGCGGAGCGGGCGGACAGAATCGAAGCCGAAAACCGGCGGCTCCTGGAGGAAGGCTGCCCGCCGCCCGCCCTGCTGGAATCGCTGGCATCGCTCCTCGATGTGGGGTCGGTAGGCTTCACCTATCCGCCGGGAGCGTACCCTTGCCCGCCCGAGCCCGGCCTTTCCGGAGAGATGGGCGAACGGGCGCTCCGCCAGGCAGCCCGCGAACTGACTCCAGCGGTGGAGAGCCTCCGGGGATACAACGAATTTCTCGCCCGACGGGGCGGCAGCCGCGGCCTGCTCTGGCGGGGCTGGAGGTGGCCTTCATGAGTGCCTGTTCTTTGCTGGATATGTTTCCCTCCGAGATCGAAAGCAGGCTCCGGGAGGGGAACGATATCGCCATCCTACCGATAGGCTCGATAGAGCAGCACGGCCCACACCTCCTGCTGGGCACAGACGGCTTTTTCGCTCAGGCGCTGGCGCTGGAGATCGGGGCGGCCTCCGGGGGATTCGTCCTGCCGCCCGTCCCCTTCTCCTGGGTCGGATGCACCAACGCTTTTGCCGGAGGCATCGGTGTGCGGGAATCGGTCTTTATCGCCTATCTGAAGGCAGCGGTGTCCGGCCTCTGGCAGTCGGGCTTCCGGCGCATCCTGGTGGTGAACGGGCACGGCGGCAACTTCTACGCCCTGCGAGACTTCCCCCACGACCTCTACAAAGAGACAGGCATCCCGGTCATGAGCGTCTACGGCTTCACCGGATGCCGGGAAGCGGATGCGCTCATCGAGCGAGCGGGCGGCGGCGAGGGAACCGGGCTGGCCGGGGCGCTCCTCCTGCTGGGCCGCGAAGACCTGGTGGAAATCCTGCGCCAGAACACGCGCCGGGCCGTGGAGGAATTCGGCAACCGGCCCGATGTACGGCTGGAGCCAGAAGCCGCTCGGGAATCGCGCCGCCTGGGAGTGGTGGGCCACGACTATTCCCACGAATGCCTGCACGTGTCTCCTGACGCCCGCCTCGACCCGGAAGCGGGCGCTGCCGCGATCCGGCTGGCGGCGGCGCATGTGGCAGGCGTGATGGGCGATTTCAAATCTTATGTGGAAGCGGTTCTCGCGGACAGGAGCAAAGGATGAGAGAAATCCGTGTTGCCAGCATCCAGCCTGTGCGCCAGCCTCATCTCGATCCCTTCGGCGGGGAACGGGACAGGGCGATGGGCCGGGCTAAAATCGAGGAAAACCTGGAGATGGCCTGCCGCCTGCTGGATCGGGCCGGGCGGGAGGGGTGCGACATCGCCTGCTACCCGGAAGACATCCAGGGTATCGCCCATTACAGCTATTATCAGGACGATCCCGGCCTTTTCGCAGGCTTCGTAGAGGAGATTCCCGGCCTCACTGCCGCCCTCATCGCCGGAGCCGCCAGGGAACACCGGATGAATATAGTCTTCGGCCTTTTTGAGCGGGAGGGAGAGAGGATATACAATACCGCCGTGCTGATGGGCCGGGACGGGAGCATCCTCGGAAAATACCGGAAGGTTCACCTGCCCTTTTCGGAGACCTGGGCCGAGACCTCCGGCGATTCTTTCCCGGTCTTTCGAACCGATTTCGGCACGGTGGGGATCATGATCTGCTACGATATCAACTTCCCCGAATCGGCCCGATGCCTGGCTTTACACGGCGCGGAGATTCTCTTTCATCCCACCATGGGCTACAGCGTGGCCGGGATGTGCGAGGGCAACGGCCTGATGCGCGTCCGGATGCGGGCCATGGACAACCTGGTCCCGGTCGTTGTGGCAACCTGCGGCCAGGATTCTGTGATCGCCGGCAGCGATGGGAGCGTCCTGGCGATGGCCCGCCCGGAACAGGAAGATATCGTCTATGCCACCATCGACCTGGACGCCGCGCCGGAGGATCACAGCCAGTGGGAGATCATCACCGGAACGGCGGACATGAAAGCCAGACTCTTCCAGGAGCGAAAGCCCGGAGCCTACGCAGCCATCACAGACCCCAACCCGCCCCTTCTGGAGCGATACCGGCATCCGGGGAAGCGGCTTCGCTCCTCTCCCGAAGAGATACGCGCCTCCTATGAAGAGATCCGGAAGTGGTGGTCGCATTGAGGTGTATCGATGTCATTGTCATGTCGCTTACGCTCCTCGCAGACTGCATCGATGATAGTTGCTGTCTGTTGACCTTACGCTGGAGAGGGCCGCCAGGCTGAATCTCCTGGTAAGGACAGACAAGTGAGAATTCTACTTATATTCAAGGAGGCTTCCATGAAAATCCTTATACCTCTCTTCCTCATGGCCCTGGCGCTTCTCTCCGCCACCCATGCCGCGCCGCAATCCTCGGTCATTCACTTCATCGAGCGATTCGATGACGCCGATCTGCTCAAACGGGGGTGGTATGACGGCACGAAGTTCGCCATCTCCCGCGAATCTCCCCGCCTAGGTGCGGGCTGCATCGAATACCGGTGGGAGGAGGGAGGGCAGGTTCCGGTGAGTTCCACTGGCATCCGGCATCTTTTCAAACCGAGCGAGGAAATCTATCTGCGCTTCTATATCCGCCTTTCGGCGAACTGGGGATGGTCAGGGCAGAACTACCATCCGCACCTCACCCACTTCATGACCACTGAGAACGAGAAATACCGCGGCCCGGCATCCAGCCACCTCACCCTTTATATCGAGCCGGTCAACGGAAAGTTGAGGCTGGCCGCCCAGGACATCCAGAATGAAAGCGCCCCGCACGGCCTGACCCAAGGCCCCCTGCGAGGCGGCTACAACGCTCAAATGTACGACAGCCGGGAGGTACTCTTCAAGGATGACAAGTGGCACTGCGTGGAGGCATATTTCAAACTGAACAGCGTGGACGTCAAAAACGGCTCCTGGAAAGCGGACGGCATCGCCCGTGGATGGTTCGACGGCAAAAAGGTGATCGACCGCGCCGATATCGTCCTGCGCTCGGTCGATTTCCCGAACATGAAGTTCAACCAGTTCCTGCTGACCCCCTATTTCGGGGAGGGCCTCCTGCCCCACGCTCAGACCCTCTGGATCGATGAACTGGCGGTCGCGACCAAACGGCTGAAGCCGATTACCTCTTCGAATAAATGACCTTTACACGCTTATAGCAGCAATCCCCATCGATGTCATTGCGAGCGAAGCGAATCAATCTCCAGGCTGGTAAAAGCATAAGTCATTCCGGCCTTGGCGAGCCTGGAGATTGATTCGTCGCTTCGCTCCTCGCAATGACATGGGTATTCTCAAAGGAGGCAACCATGCCCGGAACCATTCTGATCGGTGTGGATGTGGAAAGCGCCAGCGAGGCCAGCGCGGGATACGCCCGCTACGGGGCCGAAATGCTGGCGCAGGAGGCAACGCCCGCCACCTGGTATGTCACTGGCAGCACCCTGGAGCGGTATCCCAGCCTCTTTGCCGAACTGGATCGGGCCGGAACAGTCGACATCCAGTCCCATACCTACAGCCATCTCCTGCTCAAAACAGTCTGCATCGAAGTGCCGCCGGGCCGCACGGTCCACGGGAAGACCGACTGGTATATCCAGCCGGGCGGCACCAATGAAGAGATCGATACCGACCTGGATCGATGCCAGAAGCTGTTTGAGGATGTCTTGGGTCGCCGGGCCTTCGGCCTGACCTGCCCCTGGAACTACTATCGCGGCCTGATGGACCGGCTTGATCTGCTGGAGATCGTTCGCAGCCACGGCTTCCGCTTTCTCCGGGCCTTCGGGCGCAACGAAAAAGACGGCCAGCCGACCCCGCTGGAATGGCAGCCCTTCTTCTACGCCCCGCAGGGCTTCGGGGATATGCTGGAAATCTTCATCCACGACTACCAGGACGCCTTCTACTTCATCCAGTTCAACGCCCTGACCGACGCCAGGACCTATCCGGATCACCTGCGGAAAGTGGCGGACCGGGTGGCCTCCGACAACCTGGTCTGGAGCCTGGCGACCCACGACCACGGCTGCGCCGACCGCGAATCCTTCGAGCAAAAGCAGTTCTGGCTCCGGGAGCTGATCCGTTACGCCAAATCCCTGGGCATCCGCTTCATGACAGGATCGGAGTATTACCGGGAGAGGATTGAGGACAGCGGATAGCGCCGCGAGTGAAGAAGGATATTCCCGCCCCCTGGCGCAATCATTGATTGACACTTATTGCGACACAAAGCAGGAGGAGATGATGTCCCTTTCCCCACTCGAAATCGAGCGATACCGTGAAGAAGGCTACCTCATGTTTCCCGCCCTCATCCGCGGCAAAAAGCTGGCCCGCTATAAGGGCATTTTCGACGAGCTGGTGGAGCGCAGCCGTTCCATGCAAACCTCAGAGGGCGGCTACTCCCTGGCCCCCGATGAGAACGGCAAACCCGTTCCGGGACGGCTTCACAAGATTCAGGGGGTCTGCGTGGTCGATGAGCGCGTCCTGGACCTGGCCCGTGAGGAGGCCATCCTGGACCGGGCGGCCTCTCTGATCGGCCCGGACCTGGATGTCTTCGGCACCAAGTTCTTTCCGATGCTGGTCCGGGGAGCCACCTCTACCGGCTGGCATCAGGACAATCACTACTTCGGCACCAACTCCGACCGGGTGCTGAGCTGCGCCATCTATCTGGAGGAGACCGACCGGGAGAACGGCTGCCTGCAAGTGGTTCCCGGCAGCCACCGGACAGGCGATCTGGCGGAACACACCTTCGGGTCGGGGGTCATGGCCCACGGCGAGTGGGTGGATGTGGACGAGAGCCGGGCGGTGGATATCATCTGCCCGGGCGGAACGGTGGTCTTCTTCTCCGCCAACCTCCTCCACGGCGCACTCCCGAACACAAGCGACCGCACCGGCTACCGCACCGCCTGGCACTACATCCCCGGCGACCTGAACCTGGCGATGTTCCCGCGCGGCGGCTACCGCGACCGGCATATCGTGAGAGGGAAATAAGAGGCGTTTCCCAAGCCTGCCATGAACCTGTTTCATTTTATCGCACTGGCCTCAGCCAGCGTCCTGCTGTCCTACATCACGATCCGGCTGGGCGGCAGAACCGCATTGAGCGAGTACCCATGGCTTGCGCTTGCCTGGGTGCTGCTGGTTTTTACGATTGGCCGTGTGGCGGATCGTGAAGGACTGTCCCCTCGCCCCGAACAGGAATTGGACAGAGACAGGCGGATTCATTCTGCCTGGGGCTGGACGGTCGGCCTGCTCATTCTCATCGGATTGGTATGGCTGATTTTCATCTCACCCTATGCTGCCCTCCTGCGCCAGTTACTCGGTTATGAACCCTGAAGGAGCCTGCGATGTCCTTAACAAACCTCATCCCTAACGGCGATTTCACCCAAGGAGCGGGCGGCCCCCTGCCTGCGGGCTGGGAGCCGGTCTGCCCGAACCCGGCCCTCGCCCCTCGCTTCAGACGGGAGGCGGAAGACGGCCCGCCCTGCCTGACGGCCTCCGGCAGCGGGCGGGAGGAATGCTTCGGCTATATGCGCTGCCCTGTCCGTCTGGAAGGCGGGAAAACCTACCGGATGCAGGTCGTCCTCCGCTATCGGGGGATGGATGACCTGAACCGCCATCTGGTTCACGGCATCTTTTCCCCGCATTTCAACAACGGCGTCTTCTCCTACCGCAAAGAGGGTGACCGGGTGATCGGGGAAGGCACATTCCCCGGCCCGCAGGAGGGCGAGGGCGGCGAAATCCGGCTCTACTTCCGTTTCAGCCCCCGGGGAAAGGTCTATTGGGAGTCGGTCTTTTTAGAGGAATGCGCCCCCATCCCGCCGCGCCCGGCCAGAATCGCCTGCGCCTGGGGAACAGGTGATCTGGATTTCTGGAGCCGCTGGCTCGACAGGGCGGGCGAAAAGAAAGCCGATATCGCCCTCCTGCCCGAAATGCTGAACGGCAAAGGCGCTCAGGACGCTGAACCCCTGGACGGCCCGACCGGGGAGATGATGGCCTGCAAGGCCCGGCAGTGGGGCATGTACGTCAGCGGAACCTTCGACGAAAGGCGCGGGGATATGGTCTTCAATACCGCGCCCCTTTTCGACCGGAAGGGCGACCTGGCGGGCGCTTACAGCAAGAACCAACTGTTCGACCCGGAAGAGGACGACGGCGCGACCCCGGGCGTCGGCTATCCCGTCTTTCATACCGATTTCGGCAGGGTCGGCATCATCATCTGCTACGATAGCTGGTTTCCCGAACCGACCCGACTGCTGGCCTACAAGGGGGCCGAACTAGTACTCTTCCCGAACGCCGGCTATTTCACCGGCCTCATGCCCGCCCGCTGCGCCGACAACGGGGTCTGGATGGCGGTCAGCAGCCTGTCCGGGCCTGCCGGGGTCTGGGATTCCGGCGGGACCTGCGCGGGCGAGATGCACCCGGACCCCACGCGCCACGTCGCCTCCTCCATTCTGAACTTCGAGAAGGATGAGGCCATAAGGATGATCCTTGCCTCCGTCGATCTCAGCATCCGCTACAGCCCCCACTGGTGGGGCGGCCCCATGCGCTCCGCCCCGGGAGGCCGCAGGCTCCGCCAGACCTTGATTCATCCCATAGAGGAAGAAATCGCCCGAGAATCCCGCCGGTGGTGGGAAGAATAAGGACAAGGAGACTCATGCCACAAACATCCCGCGAGATTATGACACGATGCCTGAAGTTCGAGCATCCCGAACGGATGCCCCGAGACCTCTGGGCGCTGCCCTGGGCCGATTGGACTTTCCCTGAGACGATGGCGAGACTTCGAGGCCGCTTCCCTTCCGATATCGGCGGCCCGGCCTATGTCTATCAGCCTTCGCCCCGCGTGCAGGGCGACCCTTACCGGATCGGAACCTATGTGGACGAGTGGGGCGCGATCTTCACCAACATCCAGGCCGGGATGATCGGGGAGGTCCGGACGCCCGCGCTGGCCGATATCAAGGACTGGCGGCAGATCACGCCCCCTTACGAAATCCTCCCCGAAGACCCCTTGAAAGCCCGCGATGCCGTCAACCGGAGCTGCGCCGCCTCGGAGAAGTTCATCCTGGCGGGCTGCCCCCGCCCCTGGGAGCGATACCAGTTCCTGCGCGGCAGTGAGAACGCCATGCTCGATATCATGGAGCCAGAATGCGGAGCGGAGGGCTTCCTCCAGGCCATCCACAACTTCTACCTGACCGAAATGGAGTTCTGGGTGACCACCGATGTGGACGCCATCGCCTTCATGGACGACTGGGGAGCGCAGAACCAACTTCTCATTCCGCCGCGCATCTGGCGGGAGCTTTTCAAGCCTTTATACAAAGACTACTGCGACCTGGCCCACTCCAACGGAAAATTCATCTTCATGCACTCCGACGGGCATATCTCGGAGATATACGAGGACCTGGTCGAGATCGGGGTGGATGCCATCAACTCGCAATTGTTCTGCATGGACATGGCCGACCTCTCTCACCGCTTCAAAGGGAAGATCGCCTTCTGGGGCGAGATCGACCGCCAGCATGTGATCCCCTCTCCCGACCCGCAGATGGGGCGCAACGCCGTCCGCGAGGTGGCCCGCCACTTCTACGATCCCGCCGGGGGCGTGATCGCCCAGTTCGAGTTCAGCGCAGGCGGCAACCCCGACACCGTCCTGGCGATTTTCGAGGAATGGGAAGCCGTGCAGGCCGAAGCGGGCAGGCAGACGGGATAGCCAGCTGTGAAAGCGTGGATCGCTCCATTCATCTTCGGACTGCTGCTGGCGGTGACGGCCCATACAGGAGTCAAAGGGATGCCCGCGCATTTTCTGCTCCCCGGCGAATGGCCCGCCTTTCGAGGCGGCGTCTCCCTCGACGCCCGCTCGTCCCTGAAGGGGCGCATCACGCGGCCTGAAGTTGCCTGGAAGCATTTTGTGGGCGCTTCCGAAACGCTGCTCATCGCGGAGCCGGGCAAAGTTTCTACAAAACTGACTTTGCCCGGCCCGGAGACAGCAGGACATATAGAGGGCTCCTATGACGCCCGGTGGGGCCTGACGTCTCCTGTCGGGGAGATCGAGGGGAAGATCCAGCCGATCATCCGCGCCACGACCGTCACCTATGCCAGAGTGATCCCCGGAGAGAAGGGGCTGCAAAAGCTGGAGTTCGAAAGCGGCTTTTCCAAGCCGACCGCCAGCGGCCAGTGGCAGCCGTGTGTCGGGCGGTGCTTCGTCTGGCGGGACGGAAAGTGGGAGATGGTCTGGGAGACCGAATCCATCGAGATGCTCTTCCAGCCCCTGCCCATCGCGGGCGACTTCGATGGCGACGGCCAGCCGGAGGTGGCGATCCTCCCCTGGTATGAGATTCTGATGCTCGATGCCCGCACGGGCCGGGTCAAAGACCGCTGCCGGTTCACCGAAGGACGCAGCTATGGCTTTTTCGGGGTCTACGATCTGGACGGAGACGGGAAAAGCGAATTCCTGGTGCAGTCGGATTTCTCCAAGCATGTGGAGGTTTTAGGCTACCGGGGCGGCAAGCTCTCCCTCCTCTGGCAGAAGGAGATCGAGAGTGATATCTCCAATCCGCAGAAAATCCTGCGCGTCGGCCCCAACCCGGCTGCCGACCTGGACGGGGACGGCAGGCTGGAGGTGACGGTTAATCTCTACAACGGCTCCGGGGACGGCAGGTGGCATATCACTGTCCATGACGGCCTCACCGGCAGCCTCAAGGCCGATCTCCCCGATGAACGGCTGGACAGCCTGGCCGATGTGGACGGGGACGGCATCACCGAACTCTTGACCACCCGAACCGATCCGGACACCCTGCGCGGCTTCGGGGCGGTCCGGGTGAGAAGCCTCGCCCGGGGAAGAGAAGGCGTGCTGTGGGAGATGCCGGACGTTCGCTGGCAGACCTGGGAGCCACCCTTCCCGCCGAACGTCAACAGCACCGCCACCTTCGGGCAGAGAGACGTCCTCTGGCGGCCTGTCGAGGGCAAGGCAGTCGTTGTTCTACAAGTCGGATTATCTCCTTTAGAGGATAATCCGCGACCCCGGTTACTGGCTGCCTCCTGGGGCAAAGATGGGTTCGAGCGGGATATTTTCGTCGACATCCGACTTGGCCCGGCATCGGGATCCGCAGCAAGCGACCTTGTGGAAGCGATAGCTCTGGACGCTCGCAAGAATGTGTTGATGAGAGCGACCTCTTCCCCCGACAAATCCATGACTTTGGTTTGTCAGAGGGGACATCTCAGAACCCTCGGCTCCCGCCCTGAATCCTCGCCTGCCGGAAATCCCGCCGTAGCGATGGATCGGAACTCGGGCCGCCCGGTGATCGTCCTCCAGGGCAGCGGGGAAGAGCTTGTGGCCTTCGCGCCCCCGATTGACGGCCAGCCCGCCCGCGAGTTATGGCGGCTGCCGGGCAGAGGACAGAGTACCGCCTGGCCGCAGGATATCCTCGGCCCGGTTCTGACCGACCTTGACGGCGACGGGAGACGGCAGGTGATCTATGCCGCCTCTTCCGGAAGCTGCGCCCGCCTCCAGGCCGCCGCTCTCGACGGCAGGCCCTTATGGCATCACGATTTCACCGCCCTGCCGGGCGGCCCGCCGGTCTGGAACACGGGCGGCATTATCCTCTGGCAGACCAGCCACTTCACCCACCCGAAACGCCGGGACGTTCTGGTGACCGTCCGCCGCTCCATGATGCACAGCGAGGAAACCCTGCTCCTGTCCGGTAAGGACGGGAAAGCACTATGGCGCAGGGACCGACAGATCAGCAGCCGGGGCGTGGGAGGAACCCCTTTCGCCATCGCGGATTTCGACGGAGACGGGCTGGACGATATCGCTTCCTTCCATCCCAGCCTCTTCTACATTCTCAAGGGCGCAACAGGCAAAGATATCATCGCCCGCGATGCGGTCTGGGAGCCGGTTCCCGCCAAACCGGTTTACTGGGGCCTGCCGGTGGCCGGCGATTTCGAGGGAGCCGGAAAGCCTTCCGTTTTCTTTGCGACCACCCGCAGCTCGATGACCGGCCTCATCCGCCCCGACGGCAGCCTAGCATGGTGGGACGCCCTGGACAAAAGCCCCGCCTCCTGGCCCGCCTTCGGCGATTTCAGCGGGAGCGGGCGCGTGGAGGCAATCGGCGTCGGCTATGAAGACGGCATTCGCTGCTATGACACCGCCACTGGGAAGCCGCTCTGGCGAATGCCTTCTCCGATCCCCGGAAACCCGACCGGATCCGCCAGCGCGGACATCGACTCCGACGGCAGGGACGAGGCCCTCTTCACCTCCGGCCACACCCTCTACTGTTTCGGCACGCGGAACCGCAAGGGGAAGATCCTCTGGCAACTGGACCTGCCCGCCCCGGTCGGCCCTCCCGCCATCGCCGATACGGAAGGCCGGGGCGAAGCCTCGATTCTGCTGTCAGGAGGAGACGGCTATGTATATTGCATTCGCTGATAGATTATCTCTATTCGTAGAAATCACATATTGATGCAATCTATAAGGAGCTTTATCCATGCGATATTCGGGCAAGCGGATGCTTATCGCTTTCATCCTTCTCATTTTCCCCCAAGGAGGCACCCTTATGGCCGATATTCCTTCCGGCAGCCCGCTCCGGGCCGCGCCCCGCCTGCTAGACGCGCCGACTGGCAAGCTGCCGAAAGCGCGAAAGGTCGGCACCCCGGCGGTCAGGACCCTTCTGGGCTATACCCGCCGGATCTTGAGGCTACATGACGGGCATACGCTGGGCGTCTTTTCCTTCAGCAGCGGGGGGGCGAAGGCGAACTGGCTTTTCCTGATCGACAGCCGCACCCTGGCCGCCAGGCGATACCCCATCCCGAACAACGATATCGCCTCGCACGGGGCGGCTCTCGGGAAAGACGGGGATATCTATATCATGCCCTACGGCAACGGGCGGGCCTACCGGTTTCGCGTCGGGCCGCGCCGGTTCGAGCCGATAGAAACCGGGCTGCCCCGGGGGGAATACACCTGGGAGGCGTTCGGGGCCTCCAATGGCTGCATTTACTTCGGCACCTACCCCAATGCCTACCTGGGCGAATACGACCCTTCCACCGGCAAATGCACCCTCTACCGGCAGGCCGCCCCGAACACCAAATACACCACCTACTTTGCCGAGGACAGCCAGGGACGCATCCGGTTCAAAGCCTGGGGGCCGGATGAAGTATGGATGGCCTTCGACCCGAAGACAAAGGCTCTGAAGCCCGAATCCCCCGATCCTGCGCCGTCCTTTACGCCCTTTACTTTGCCTGCCGCGCCGGAGGGAGACAGCTCTTACAGCATCCGGCTCACCGCCATAGGCCGCCATTTTGCCCTCAGCTTCCCTTCCTGCCGCTTCTGGGAGGTGAAGGAGGGAGAGGCCCAGCCGGTTTTCCGGGGGGACCCGGAAAGCCCCGGGGAGACGTGGTGGTATCTGGAAAACGTCCCGGGCGCGGTGGTGGGGATCAGCTATTTCGGGACGGTCTTCCGTTACGACCTGAAGAGCGGGGCCTTCCGGCACAGGCGACTTCCCAACAAAGCGCCGGGCGGGAACAACATCATGTTCCTGGAGACCGTCTCCCCGCGCTGCGTGATCGGGGCCAACTACAGTCAGCAGAACCTCTTCACGGTGGACCCGGAAACCGGGGCAACCCGAACTTCCGAAGAGATGGTCGCCCGCGTGACCGGAGAGCCGATGTGCGCGGTCGGGCTGGGCGGGAAGGCGTACGTGGGCATCTACGTCCTCTCGATCCTTTCGGTCTACGACCCGGAGCAGCCCTTCGCCTTCGGGAAGAACCCGCGAGAGATCATCGAACTCGGAGAGAAGTATCATCAGACGCGCCCGCGGGACGCCGCAACCGATGGCAGCCTGGTTTTCATCAGCTCGGACAGCGATTACAACTATCTGGGCGGGGCGCTGGCGGTCATCGATCCGGCCACCGGGAAGGTGGATGTCTACCACCACCTCATCCGGGACCAGAACCTGCCCACCCTGGCCTACGACCCGCACCACCGGCTCCTGTGGGGTGGGACCGACCGGTGGGGCCAGATGCGGAGCCACCCGCCCACCCAGGAGAGCGCCCTGATCTACGCCTTCGACCCGGCCACACGCCAGGTGGCGGCCACCCTCACGCCCTGGCCCGGCGCGGATGCGGTCTCCGTCCTGGGGCTGTCCGATGGCGGCATCCTGATCGCCTCAAGCGCCGGAGAGATCGCCCTGATCGATACCGACACCCGAGCGGTTCTCTATCAGGGAGCCTCCCCGGTCGGCGTTCCCGGCAAGGTGCGCCAGGGCAGCGACGGTTTTTCCTACTGCCTGGCGGGAGGCCGCCTCTTGCGCTGGGATCTGAGCCGGAACGCCCTGACCCCGGTGGCCGAAGCGCCGGGCTGCTATTACCTGACCGAAACCTCTCCTGGAACCTGGGTGATGGCAGACAGCGTTTCGGTCTACCGGGTAAAGGTGAGACCCTTCGACAAATCCAAAGGAGGTTCGCGATGAGACTGGGAGGCCCGCTTTTTTCGGACTGTTCCGACCCCGACCGGTGGATCGATGCACTCCGGGCCGCAGGCTACCGGGCGGCCTTCTGCCCCCTGGCCGTCGATGCCGATGAGGACGTCCTGAAGGCTTACCGCAGGGCCGCGGATCGGGCCGACATCGTCATTGCGGAGGTGGGGGCCTGGAGCAATCCGATCAGCCCTGACGAGGAAACCCGCCGGAAGGCCGTGCGCTACTGTCAGGAGCAGCTCGCCCTGGCCGACCGGATCGGGGCGCTCTGCTGTGTCAATATCGCCGGGGCCTGCGGCGAGCAGTGGGACGGCCCCCACCCGGACAACCTCACCCCTGAAACCTTCGACCGGATCGTGGCCTCCGTCCGGGAGATCATCGATGGGGTGAGGCCGGCCCACTCCTTCTATACCCTGGAGACGATGCCCTGGATGTACCCTGATTCGACGGAAAGCTACCGGCACCTGATCGAGGCCATCGACCGGGACAGATTTGCCGTCCACTTCGACCCGGTCAACCTCGTGTGCAGCCCGCAGCGGTATTTCGCCACCGGAGAGCTGATCCGGGAGTTCGTCCGGACGCTGGGGCCGCATATCAAGAGCTGCCACGCCAAGGATATCCTCCTTTCCGGAAGGCTCACCGTACACCTGGACGAAGCCCGCCCCGGAACCGGGGGCCTGGATTACGCTGCACTGCTGCGCGAGATGTCGGGCCTTGATCCGGACATCCCTCTTCTGCTGGAACACATGGCCCGGGAAGAGGATTACATCGAGGCGGCCCGCTACATCCGATCCGTGGCGGCGGAGAACGGCATCGCGCTGGAGGAAGTCCCATGAGTATCCCTCTCCGGCTTATCTTCGTCCTATCAGGAGCGTGTGTGCTGGCATCGGAACCGAACGCCCAGGCGGGGCCACCCCCGGTCAGGTGGCGGCATCTTTCGAGCAAGTCCGGCATCCTTGTACCACCGGGGCCGAAGGAGCAAACCCTCTGCCTGGCCGCAGACATCGACCGGGACGGGGTGAACGATTTCGTGATCGGCTGCCGCCAGTCGGCCCCGGCGCTGGTCTGGTACAAAAAGAAGGGGCCAGGCTGGGAGAAATACCTGATCGAAGGGGAATTTCTCACCCTGGAGGCCGGGGGAGCCGCCTGTGATATCGACGGCGACGGCGACCTCGACATCCTGGCCGGGGGCGACTGGCAGAGCAACCGGGTCTACTGGTGGGAGAACCCCTATCCCCGTTACGATCCCCGGAAGCCCTGGAAGCGATACCCGGTCAAGGACGGGGGCGCGAACCAACACCACGACCAGATCTTCGGCGATTTCGACGGGGACGGCAAACCGGAGATTATCTTCTGGAACCAGGGCGCTCAGAAACTGTTCCGGGCCAGAATCCCGAAGGACCCGCGCTCCGGGCCGTGGCCCTATACCGAAATCTTCTCCGGCCCGGGCGAGGGGCTGGCGCAAGGCGATATCGACGGGGACGGGAAAATCGAGCTGCTGGCCGGGGGGCGGTGGTTCAAATACAGGGGAGACGATGAGTTCGCCCCTTATGTGATCGACCCGGCCCAGACCCACCCACGCATGGCAGTCGGGGACATCAACGGGGATGGCCGCCTGGAGGTGGTGATGGTTCCGGGCGATACGGTGGGGCGGCTGAAGTGGTATGAGTGCCGGGGCAGCCCCGAAAAGGCGGAATCGTGGATCGCGCACGACCTTCTGGATGCGGACGTGGTACACGGGCACAGCCTGGCCGTGGCCGATCTCAATGGGGACAGGAAACCGGACATCTTCTGCGGGGAGATGCGCCAGTGGACTGAAAAGGACGACAACTCCGGGGCGCGCATGTGGCTCTTCCTGGGGGACGGCAAAGGGGGCTTCACGAAAACGGTCATCGCCACCGGAGACGGGGTGCATGAGGCCCGTATCGCCGACCTGACCGGAGACGGCAGGCCGGACATCATTGCCAAGCCCTATAGCTGGGATACGCCCTCTATCGATATCTGGCTGAACGAAGGAGCCGAAAAATGACCGATTCCGAGCGATACCTTTTCGACTTGCAGGGCTTCCTGGCCGTGCCGGGCGCTCTGGATGCGGACAGGCTGGCCGCCCTGAACGCCCTGGTAGATGAACATATTGCCCGGGAGACCGCCCCCGATATGCGGACGCACCGCTTCGGAAGGCTCCTCTCCTGGGGCCAGCCTTTCCTGGACCTGATCGATAACCCCGCCATCGCTCCCTACCTGGAAGAGATGCTCGGCGACCGTTTCCGGTTGGACCACGATTACGCCGATATCATCCGGAGCGGCCTGGGGCCTATCGGGGCTACTCTGCACGGAGGGGCCACTCCTTTCGATCCCTCGCAGTACTACATCTACCGGAACGGGCGGATGTATAACGGGCTGACCGTGGTGGCTTACAACCTGAAGGATGTGCATTCGGGAGACGGGGGCTTTGCCTGCGTGCCGGGCAGCCATAAAAGCAACCTGCCCTTCCCGGGCGGGTGGCGCAACCTGGAAAGCCCTCACCCCTGCGTCCTCCCGGTCACCGGCCCTGCGGGAACGGCGATCATCTTTACCGAAGCCCTGACCCACGGCACGCTGCCCTGGCAGGGCGCGGACGAGAGGCGGACCGTGTTTTGCAAATACAGCCCGCACCCGATCTCCTGGTCGGCCCGCTACTATAACGCCGGGGACTATCCGGGCCTGACCGAGCGCCAGCGGGCGATCCTGGAGCCTCCGAACGCGCGCTACGGGGGTCGGTACTGAGGGGCGATAACGCTTATTTCGAAGGCTGAGATATCGATGCAGCCCGCAAGGAGAGAAACGATCTCCAGGCTCACCAACACTAGGAGAGCTTTTGTTATTTCGTACGCTGGAGATTGCCGCATCGATGCGCTCCTCGCAGACTGCATCGATGACGGCTCCTCGCAAGGAAGGTGAAGGCGGTTTCTTTTAATGGCATTGCGGGCGGCCTTCGCTTTTCCGGCTTTCCCGTAAAAACCCGGCGGAAATACTGGGCGAAATGTGGAATAACCTGTATATACTGTGGGAGGTTGCGCCTCATGTTCGATATCCTTATCCGGGACGGGACGATCTACGACGGGACCGGAAGCCCTCCTGTAAGGGGAGACATCGGCGTCATCGGGGACCGGATAGTGATGATGGGGGATCTGACGGGCATCACGGGCGATCTTGTTCTGGAGGCGGAAGGGCGGGCGGTGGCCCCCGGATTCATCGATATCCACACCCATTCCGATCTGGCAACCCTGAGCGATCCCCGCGCCCTCAGCAAAATCGCCCAGGGCGTGACCACCGAGGTCATCGGGAACTGCGGCCAGGGCGTGGCTCCGGTCAATGACGAGATCCGGGACAGCCTGAAAGCCTCCGCCGCCTACCTTGCCGGAGATGCGGAATGGACGTGGAACTCCTTCGGCGACTACCTGAAGGTTTTGCGGGAAAGCGGCTCCTCGATCAACCTGGCCCCCCTGGCGGCCCACGGGACAATCCGGGCCTGTGTGATGGGCTTCACGGATCGGCCCGCCACCGCCGGGGAGATCGCCCGGATGCAGCAACTGACGGACGACGCTTTCCGGGCCGGGGCGCTGGGCCTCTCGTCAGGGCTGATCTATCCCCCGGGCTGTTACGCGGAAGGCGATGAGCTGATCGAACTCTGCCGGGTGGTGAAAAGCCATGACGGCCTCTATGCCACCCACATCCGCAACGAAACCGATGATGTCGTTTCCGCGGTTCGGGAGGCGCTGGAGGCCGGGCGGCAAAGCGGGGCGGCGGTGGAGATCGCCCACCACAAGGCCGCCGGGCGGCGCAACTGGGGCAAAGTGCGGGAGACCCTGCCGATGATCGAGGCAGCCTGCCGGGAGGGCCTGGGCGTCTCCTGCGATGTCTACCCTTATACCGCAGGCAGCACCGTCCTCTCCGCCCTTCTCCCCATCTGGGCTATGGCAGGCGGCGTCGATTCCCTGATCGAGCGGGCGCAGGATCCGGCGGCCCGGGAGCGCATCCTGGACGCCCTGGGGCTGGAGTGGGATCAGGTGCGGATCACAGGAACCTGGCTCGAATCAAACCGACCGCTCGAAGGCAAAACCATCGCAGAGATCGCCCGGATGCGCGGCAGAGACGGGGCGGAGGCGGTTCTGGAACTGGTGGTGGAGGAAAGGGCGCGGGTGACGGTGGCGATGTTCTCCATGTGCGATGAGGATATGGAGGCCGTCCTTTCTCACCCTTTGAGCGCCATTGGCTCGGACGGCGTGGCGGTGGCCCCGGACGGGCCGCTGGGGCGCGGCAAGCCCCATCCCCGCTTTTACGGAACCTTCCCCCGCGTGCTGGGCCGCTACTGCCGGGAGAAACGGCTGTTTTCGCTGGAGGAGGCGGTCCGCAAGATGACCTCGGCCCCCGCCCGCAGGCTGGGCCTGCGCGACCGGGGAATTCTCGCCGAAGGCAAAGCCGCCGATATCGTCATATTCGACCCGACGACGGTCGAGGACACGGCCACCTACGAGACCCCTCACCGGCTGCCAACCGGCATTCATTACGTGCTGGTGAACGGCAGCGTCGTCTGGGAGCCGGCAGGGCATACAGGGCAGACGGCAGGAAGAGTGCTGCGGAGATAATAAGGAAAGAGCCGAAAAGCACCGCCCCCAACTCCCCCGGCTTCGGGGGGGCTTAGAGCGCACGTGTTCTTGATAATTTCTCAAAGCCCCCCAGACCCCGCCGAAGTCTGGCGTGGGGCTGGGGGGCGGTTGCCTTCAGGCGCTTTCCCCTATCGCCTCCGGCCCTTTCGCAGGGCGATCCCCCACCCCGCGCAGGCGGCAGACAGGACCAGAAGGCCTGCGGGCTCGGGAACGGATGGCGGGGTGACCGGATCGGGGCCGCGGCCCGGGTGGCTGCCTCCGCCGAAGAGCTGCGCCCCGCAGCCGATCAGTAGCGGGATCGTCAGCGCGGAGCCGCCGGGCGCGATGGGAGATGGGATATCGGCAGCCTCGGAGGGCAGGCTGTCCAGGTTCGGGGCAAACTCCGGCTCGATGTTGGTCGTGACGCCGACGGCAATCGGCTCTGAAGTCGGGTTGAACAGGTAAGCGACTTGGGGAGACGGGAGCGCCTCCTGCGGCGGAGCCGTCTGAGGCACGGGCTTGGGCGGTTTTATCGCAGGTTTCCCGGTGGCCTTCCACTGGCGAGGCGGCACCCAGACGGCGTTCCCGCACTTGCCCCGGATGGCGATCCGTCCCGAAGGCCGGTGGCGGAAAACGACCTCGTTTTTCTTCATCCGGATCGGGTGATAGCGCCCGTCATCGAACAGGACGCGCACACTGCCTTTCGTTTTCGGCGTGCGGACGACTTCCAGATTCCCCAAAAACGACTCCAGACTTTCCCCGTAGACATCCTCAGCCAGATGGCGGTAGACCTGGCGGGCAAGCGGATTCTTCCGGATTTTTATCCGAAGTTCGGCGACGCTGCGAACCCCTCCGGGCAGGATATTGTATCTCGGTTCGGGGGCGGCCTCCAGGACGGCTGAAGCCAGGACGGCCCAGCAGATCCCCAGCGCCCGGAGGTACATCCGTTTTCTGATCATGAAGTTCCCTTCCTATATGATGTCAGGAAGAGCCAACGCATCGTTTTGGAACGTCTGACAGCCCTCTATACCTCATCGTCCATTCGCAACAAGCAGTCGTTTTCTTCGGCTCTTCCACTCTCAATAGTTTGAGTCAGCAATACCCCGGATTGTTCCTTCCATGCATCCGTAAATTTACCGGTTTTTGTGAAAAACTTTTCTAATACAGCAAATTTCATGCTTGTCTGGCAATAAAAACAAGCCCTTGCCACCGTATTTATTGTCGGCGACAAGGGCTTGAATATTTAGAGGGAGAGCCTAGTGAAGCGATTTATCGGTGGGATCCAGCACGATATTTTCGATGGGGGCGCGTTCGGCGGCAGGGGGAAGGGCCGGGAATGCCCTATGCGGCTCGGTTTGATACCAGTAGGCGGTGGAGGAATAGTCGTCCGAGCGGCGGTTGGCGTGGCCGTGTTCGATAGTAACCCGGATCGATTCATCGAAGATCACGGGGTCTTCGATGTGGAAGCGGTACATGGAATGCTTGCCCGTGTAATCCTCATTGCCCTTACGCGAATAGCCGTGATAGGGGGTGCAGTATTCGCGGCTCAGTTCGTTGAAGTTCCAGGCCCCGCAAAAGTAGTCCTCCAGGCCGGTTCCGTGCAGGGAGGGAGGCCAGCCTTCGCCGTCGATATAGATCATATCGTCTCCTTCGCCCCACCAGCCGGTGTGCAGGCCGTGGATGTGCATCACACAGCCCACGTAGTGGCCCCGGCCCTCGGCCTCCATGATCACGAAGTTTTCGTCTCCGGTGGTGTTTTTGGTGACATCCTGGCCCTGGCAGGGGTTTTCACGCCGCCACTGGCAGTGGAATCGCCCCATGTTCTCCGGCTCTTCAGGCCAGGCCTCATAATCCACATAATAGTAGAAGGCTCCGACCTCCGTCTCCCCTTCGTTGGCGGCCTCGATGCGGGCCCCTTTGCCGAAGGGCATGGGAAAGAAGCAGTTCATGGCGCGGTAGGAGACGGTGAGCGGGGCGGACGACCAGTAGTGCGGCAGGCTGTAGCCAACGCCGAAGAAATCGCCGATGGGCGACTCGATGCTGGGACTGTCCTCCCCGTCCCACCAGGCCCGCAGGACGATCTTCCGCAGGTGGTGGGGGTCGGCGCAGGCGATGGTCACCCAGATATGATTGACGCATCCGGCCCCTTCGATCTCGGCCATCGTGAGTTTTTCCCCGGGCGGAATGGGCCGGTAATCCCGGTTGCCGCCCGTGGGATCGAAGCTGGAGATGCGCTTGCTTTTGCCGTCCCTCAAGGCGGCCAGACCGCGAAGAGGGCTTCCGGGAAGGCCCTTGGCAAGATTGGACATGAAAACCTCCTTTAAATGGAGAAACGCCCTGAGCCGGACGTTTTCGTTTAAGTGGATATTCGCGGGGGAACGCGGGATTCCTGCTTACGGGTCGGTTTCCTCCAGAAACCAGCGGGGATAGACGAAATGGCCCTCCAGGGCGAAGCCCTGCACAGCGCGGCGCAGGATTTCGGAGCGCCGGGCGGCATCGGGGATGTCGCGGTTCAGTCGCTCTTTCAGATCGGCCAGAGCATAGGTGAAGCGGACGAAGGTGCCGTCCATGACAGCCTCCAGGTTTTGCCTGAGGCGCTTCGCCATCGCCGGGCTGGTGCCGCCGGTGGTGAAGGTCATCCGCAGCAGCCCTCGCTCGCAGACGGAGGCCATAGTGATGTTGGAGTACCGGGGGCGGTCTATGGCGCAGAAAAGGAAGCGGTCGCCTTCGCAGGCGGCGGCGATGGCTTCGTTCAGGGCGGAGCGTCCTTTCATACAGTTGATGACCAGAAAAACCTCTTCCAGATCGCCCGGCTCGAAGTCGCGGCAGAGCAGTTCGAGTGATTCGAGCGATTCCACAGCGCGGATCTCGTCGGTCGGATCGGAACAGACAAGGCACACTCTGGCTCCGGCCTGGCAGAGGGCGACGGCCTTTTCCGCGGCCTCGCGGTCGTTACCGATCACCAGGCAGCGGCGTCCTTGGACGATCAGGGCAACAGGGAAGCTGGCAATCATATAATTTCTCGTGCAAAACCGAACAAAACGGTCGAGACAAGGAGAGGAAGAAGGCGTCTATGCAGCCGGACCGCCGGAAGGCGGGGCTTAACCGGCCAGTTCCAGATAGACGGGCGAGGCTTCGCGCAAAAGGAACACCGCGCCGGGCCGCACCCGGTCGGAGCAGGTGAGTTGCACGTGGTCAGGCAGCTTGACGGTCAGAAGGTTTGCGTAATCGGAGGAATGGCAGACAAGGCGGGTGGGAGGAGGGTTCTCCTCCTTCCCCAGAAGGCGCAGGATTTGCTGTGGGTGCATGGGATCGCTCCTAGCTCGGGGTGGGAGTATGTCCAGGTTGGATTTAGATTATACACCCCGGAAGGGGCGCGAGTCAAGAGGAAACATCAGTTTGCGGGAAGATTTTTTTGGGGCGGGGGGATGGGCTTTACCACCGATGAACACCGATCAAAGCAGGATAAAGACAGATATTTTTTGATCCGTTTTGATCCGTTTTGATCCGTTTTGATCGGTAGTAAAGCCCATCCCCCCGCCAGCGCAATCCTTCGACCTACTTGCCCAGCGCCTTCAGCGCCTTCAGGCAGAGGTCTACCGCTTCCAGGGAGGGGTAGGCGGCGCTTTCGTATTCGACGGTGTACCACTTTGTGTTGCCCTGGGTCTCGCAGAGATGGAATATCTCCTTCCAGGGCACATCGTCATCTCCGATGATGGGATCGAAGCCCTTTTCCGGGTTCTCGGCCCCGGCCTTTTTGGAGTAGGGTTTCAGGTGGATGGTATCGCACCGGCCCGGATATCGCTTCAGGATGGAAACCAGGTCGGCCCCGCCGAAGAGGGCGTTCCCCAGGTCGAACTGCATCACCACATCGGGAACTGTTTCCCCGAAGAAGATATCCCAGGGCAGCTCGCCGTCCATCGGATTGAACTCGGTGTGGTGGTTGTGGTAGCCGGTCTTCAGGCCCAGCGGCTTGAGATTGGCGGCGACCTCGTTGAAGATATTCGCGGTTTCGCGCCAGGCGGCGGGAGAGGCCGTGCGCTCTTGGGCCAGGCCAGGGACGATCAGGAACGGGTTGCCGATGGTCTGGTTGAATTCCACCGTTTTCTCGAACTGATCGCCCAGCAGGGTATCGAGGCCGATATGGGTTCCGGCCACCTTCAGGCCGTTGTCGTCCACCATCTTCCGGAGCTCCGCGGCGCTGTAGCCGTGATAGCCCGCAAACTCCACGCCCTCATATCCCATGCGGGCCACCGCCTCCAGCGTACCCGGCAGATCCTTCGCGCAGTCTTCCCGTACGGAGTAGAGTTCCAATGCAATCGGTATTCTTGCCATGTCCGTCCTCCTTAGATTCTCAGGCGAAACCCCGCCTGTAGGCTCCAGCCATTATTCGGGAAGCGGCGCATCTTTCCTTCTCGAAGGGCAGGATTTTGGAGCGCCGCGTGGAATAATGAAAGACACTCTGGAAACCCGAGTCTGCGGAGGACGCCTATGAGCGGTATCTTCGAATCCATCGTCTGCCCGGCGGGAGAGGGCAATCCCCGAAACTCCGAGGCGTCTTTGCTGGAACTCAAGGACGGGAGGCTCCTGCTGGCCTACTCCCGGTTCTACGGGGGTTCGGAGGATGCGGCCTCCGGCGATATCTCAGGCAGGATTTCAGAGGACGGCGGGAGAAGCTGGTCGGCGATTTTCACCCTCCGGAAAAACGACGGCCTGCAAAACGTGATGTCGGCAAGCCTCCTGCGGCTGGCCTCCGGCAGGGCCGCCTTCATGTATCTGCGGAAAAACGGCGACTCCGACCTGCACGCCTTCCTGAGAACGAGCGGCGACGACTGTCGGATCTGGTCGGAGGAGGTCTGCTGCACTCCCGGGGAAGGCTATTTCGTGGTCAACAACGACCGTCTGGTGCAACTGGCCTCGGGCAGACTCCTCGTGCCCGCCTCCTGGACGGCGGACACCGCCCGGGACGGCCACTACCGGGCTGTGGTCTTCTATTCCGATGACTGGGGCCTCACCTGGCACACGGGCGGGCAGCGGCTGGACATTCCCGGGCGGGGAGCGATGGAGCCGGGCGTGATCGAGCTTACGGACGGCAGGGTGTGGATGTTCCTGAGAACCCAGCTCGGCCATGTCTGGCAGTCTTTCTCAGAGGACGGCGGGATTTCCTGGGAAGCGCCCTCGCAGTCGCCGGTGATTGCCCCCGAATCGCCCTCGCAGGTGAAACGGATGCCCTCCGGCAGGCTGCTCATGATTTTCAACCACCACCCCCTCGCCCGCACGCCCCTGACGGCTGCGGTCTCCGCCGACGAAGGGGCCTCCTGGAGCCGTTTCAAGAACATCGAGGATAACCCCGCCCACGGCTATTCCTACCCGAGCATCCTTTTTGTGGGCGACCGCTGTCTGCTGACCTATTATCTGGATACCGGGGGCTGGAACCTGTCCCTCAAATTCAGGAGCCTGCCCTGGAGATGGTTCGAGGAAGGTGCCGGATGAGTACGAGCCGCGTTTCGGTCTTCGGGGCGGGAAGCTGGGGGACGGCGCTGGCCGTCCTGCTCGCCCGGAAAGGGATCGAGGTCTGCCTGTGGGGGCGCGATCCGGAACAGATGGCCCTGATGCGCCGAGAACGGGCCAACCGCCGCTACCTGCCCGGGGCGTCCTTTCCCGATACACTCCGTCTGAGCGATCATCTCGATGAGGCCGCCGCGTTCGGGGAGATGGCCGTCCTGGCCGTCCCCTCCTCCGGCATGGAGGCGATGGCGGATTCCCTGGGCTCCGCGCCCCTGGCGGCCCGCGCGGTGGTCAGCGCAGCCAAGGGACTGCACGGCGAGACCGGGGAGCGCATGTCCCGGGTGATCGCCCGCCGCCTTGCGCCGCCCCTGGCCGTCCTCTCCGGCCCCAATCTAGCCGTGGAACTGGCCCGCCAGGTCCCGACCGCTACGGTGATCGCCTCCGAGGATAAAGAAACCGCCCGGCAGGCGCAGCAGGCGTTCCGCACTCCCCTCTTCCGGGTTTACACCTCTTCCGATGTGGTCGGCGTAGAACTAGGCGGGTCGCTCAAAAATATCATCGCTATCGCTGCAGGCATCGGCGACGGGCTGGGCTACGGCAACAACACAAAGGCTACCCTGATGACCCGCGGCCTGGCCGAGATGACCCGACTAGGCGTGGCCTCCGGGGCGAACCCGCAGACCTTTCTCGGGCTGGCCGGCGTGGGCGACCTAGTGGCGACCTGCGCCAGCCCCCTGAGCCGCAACTGGAAGGTAGGCGATGCGCTGGGCAGGGGGCTGCCGATGGAGGAAGCTCTCGCCTCCACCGGACAGGTGGCGGAGGGTGTCCCCACCACCCGGGCCGCCTGCCGCCTGGCCGAAAAAGCCGGGGTGGATATGCCCATCACCGCCGCCCTCTACCGCATCCTCTATGAAAACACGCCCCTCCGGACCGCCATCGCCGACTTGATGAGCCGGGAGGGGCGGGAAGAGGAGTTCTGATGATCGGAGCCATCACCGACGTGCCGGGTATCCGGGTCGGCCACGCCACCGCTCCGCAGGCTCTGACCGGTTGTACCGTCGTTCTCTGCGAGGCCGGGGCGGTCGGCGGGGTCTCTGTCCGCGGCGGGGCGGCCAGCACGCATGGAACCGACATGCTTTCCGTCCTGAACCTGGTCGAAAAGTGCCATGCGGTCGTGCTGACCGGAGGGAGCGCCTTCGGGCTGGACAGCGTGTGCGGCGTGATGGACTGGTTGGAGGAACGCCGCGTTGGCTTCGATGTCGGTGTCACCTTTGTGCCCATCGTGGCCGGAGCCGTCCTTTTCGACCTGACCCTGGGCAACTGTCGCTCCCGTCCGGACCGGGCTATGGGACGCGCCGCCTGCGAGGCCGCCACCGGCGGGCCGGTGGCCGAAGGCAATGTCGGGGCGGGAACTGGGGCGACTGTGGGCAAACTCTTCGGGATGGATCGGGCCATGAAAGGCGGCCTGGGAACGGCCAGCCTGGACGCGGGGGGCGGCCTGATTGTCGGCGCTCTGGCCGCGGTCAACGCCCTGGGGGATGTGAGGGATCCGGAAAGCGGGCGGCTGCTAGCCGGTGCGCGGCTACCCGGCGAATCGGGATTCGCCGATACCGCCCGCCGGATCCTTTCCGGCCAGACGGCCCCGGGCTTCGCCGCCGCGCAAAACACCACCCTTGTCGTGGTGGCGGCCAACGCCCTTCTGACCAAGGAAGAGGCCGTCCGGGCCGCCGAAAGCGCCCATGACGGCCTGGCCCGAACAATCTCGCCGGCCCATACCCTCTATGACGGCGATACGGTCTTTACCCTGGCGACTGGCGCGGTCAAAGCCGACATCCTACGCGTGGAGGCGGCAGCTGCCGAGGCGGCTGCCCGGGCGATCCTCCGGGCCGTCCTGACCGCCGAAAGCGCGGGCGGCCTGCCTGCCGCAGGAGATATGCCCGGAGGCGCGGGCTTATGACCTTCCCGCCCTTCGCCGGGCTGGCGCTGGGGGTGCTGGGCCTTTCCTTCGCCGCCGTCATGGTGCGCCTCACCGAACCGGCTCCCGCACTGACGGTGGCCGCCTGGCGGATGACGCTCTCCGCCCTCCTCGTCCTCCCGGTCGTCCTCTGCCGGGGCCGGGAATCGCTTGCCGAGATGTCGCCGAAGGACAGGGCGCTGGCGGCCCTTGCCGGCGGCTTCCTGGGCGTTCACTTCGCCACATGGTTTCTGTCGCTTCGCTACACCACCACCGCCAGCTCGGTCGTCCTGGTGACCACCCAGCCGGTCTTCGTGGCGGCTCTCTCGGCATTGGTCATCCGGGAAAAGCTCTCCCTGAGAGCCGCGGCAGGGATCGGGGTGGCGTTCCTCGGCTCGCTGATCATCAGCTTCGGAGACCTCCGGCTGGGCCGCGATTATCTGCTGGGCGACGGGCTTGCCCTGGTCGGGGCGATCATGGCGGCCCTGTACATGCTGGTGGGACGCCGGGTGCGCCAGCGGGCTTCCCTCCTGCCCTATGTCTTCCTTACCTATACCGCCGCTTCCGCCTGCCTCCTGGCCGCCTGCCTGATCTTCGGCTCGCCCCTGACGCTGCCCGCTCACGCCGCCTTCTGGTCCCTTATGCTGGCCCTGGTTCCGACCCTCCTGGGCCATACCCTGGTCAACTGGTCCCTGCGCTTCGTGCCCGCCTACGCCGTGGCCGTCTGCGTCCTGGGCGAGCCGGTCGGATCCGCCTTCTGGGCCTATCTCCTCTTCGGCGACACCCTCGCCCGCGCCACCTATGCGGGCGCGTCCCTGATCTTCACCGGCGTCTGGCTCACCATCAGGCCGGGCCGGAAAATTCCGGGAAGCTGAGTCAGGCGGAGGATAGTTTTTTAGCACAGATAAACACGGATAAAAGCGGGATAAAGACGGATAAAGATTTTTATCGGTGTTCATCCTATCCCATCTGTGTTCATCTGTGTTAAAAACTATCCTCCGCCGCCCTTAGAACTCGAAGGTCAACCCCACCTGGGCGGTGTCATATTTGCCCCCGATGAAGGCGAAATCGAACCGGGTCCGCTGGTGTCGATAGCCCAGGCCCACCGTCACCGCATCCAGATACGCTCCGATCCGCCCTGTCAGCGGGCGCTCCTCGTTCTGCATCAGCGGCAGTTTCCCTTCGATCCCAAAGGCCACCTTGGCTTTGAGCTTCTGTCCGCTCTTGCCCACGCCTTCGCTGTTCAGGTTGTAGATATCCAGCGCGAAGGTCACCTGGTCATTGGGCCGGTAGGACACCCCGGGGCGGATGTTTAGGTGGCTGAAATAGGTCTGCTGGAGGTAGACATCCGTCAGGGTTGTCCGGTTCATGTCCTGAAGCAGCAGCCCCACCTGCCACTGCTCGCTCAGCCGCCTCAGCAGTCCCAGGTCGAAGCCGATCCCATCCGCGCTCCGCCCGAAGGAAAGCGGGGCCTGCTGGTAGTTCACCTGGTGCATGTTCACGAACCGCAGATTCAGCCCCAGCGAGGTCTGCTCGTCCAGTTTCGTCGCGTACGATAACCCGACCGTATCCTGGGTCGTGTATTCCTTGAAGTTCTGGCGGGTCAGGTAATCCGTCTTGTCGGAGATCCACTGGATCCCGAAGGCCGCCTTGTCGCCGACCGGGCGCGCATAGGCCAGGAAGTGATCCAGCATGATGTCCTTGTTGACGAAATCCCGGAACTCCAGGTCGTTGCGGTTCGCCCGGCTGCTCTGTCGGGTGTTGTAGGTGTAGCTCAGCTCCTGCCCCTTGAGCTGCACCAGCCCGGCTGGGTTCCAGTAAACCGCCGAAGCGTCGTCGGCCACCGAGACGAACGCCCCGCCCATCCCCAGCGCCCGCACGCCCACATCCGCCCAGGCCCCCGCCTGGATGAACAGCCAGAACACGCCCGCTACCATCAGGGCCTTCCCGTTCCAGCGCACTCGTTTCATCAATGTCTCCTCCCTTTCCGAATAGATCGCCGCCTCCACGATGCCAACGGCCTGTCTTCCAATGCGATCCGGCCAGGGCCGCCTTGAACGGCGGCCCTGGTGTTTGTGCTATGATTTCGCGGCCAGCCAGCGGGCCTGGTAGAGCTGCATCAGCCGGTCCAGCAGCAGGCGCACATCCCGGGTCGGCGCTCCCTGGCGGCGCACCAGCTTGATCTGGTCGACCGCTCTCAGCGATTCCCACAGATCGGCCTGGATCTCCTGACGGGTCACCGGATTGCGGGCCAGCAGCAGGGCGACAATGCCGTCCGCCGCCTTCAGCCGGGCCGCATCCGCCCCGTAGGCCGGGTCGGCCATCATCTGGGCCAGCGCCGCCCGGATATCTCCGCCCAGCTTGGGCCGGTCCGCCGTCACGCCGAAGGTGAAGTCCTTCACCGCCAGTTGCCGGTAGGCCAGGTTGTCCAGCCAGGAGAGCTTCGTCTTCACGGTGAAGCTCCCGATGGCCTCCGGCGCTCTCAGGCTGAAGCGTACCCGCTTGGTTTCGCCCTTCTGAAGCGGCCAGTTCCAGGTGAGGGTCTGTCCGGTCAGCGTCCCGTCGGTCCGATCCACCAGCCCCACTTCCGCCGGCAGGATGACCTCCAGGTTCCCCTGGATCGCCTTCCCGATGTTCTTCACCGTCAGATCCATCGGAATCGCCTGCCCGCCGGTGAAGCTATTGGCCGCCGGCGCGGTCGGGGCTGCGTAGGTGAGGGCGTTCTTCAGCAGGTCGAGCGCGTTCTGATGCGTCGTGGCTGTCGCCAGATCGAAGCAGAAGTAGACCGCCTTGCCTTTTCCGGCCTCGCTCAGGATCGCTGCCGGATAGCCGCCGACCTCGCCCACCACCTGGGCCGTCTTGCCTGCCGTCACGAGCTGCACCTGGCCGTGAGCCGTCAGGGCCATCGCCGGCCCCATCGCGGACGCCGAGATCGCCACCGGATAGGTTCCGGCGTTCAGGAACTGCTTCACCCGCAGATCGATCATCCCCGATGCCCGGAGCTTATCCATCTCCGCCAGGCGGGTGATCACCAGCCCGCCGCCCTGATGGATGTACTCGGTCAGTTCCTCGGCGAAATGCTCGTGGAACCGCTGCGTCACATCCAGCACGACGAACAGGTTGTAATTGCCGCTCCGCATCTCACGGACCACATCCGCATCGGCGGCCACCACGCGGAAGGGAATGTTCAGATCACGCATGGCCTCGCGGGCCAGATCGGCGTTCTCCTGGGTTTCCGCCCAGACCAGGGCCGTCGGCGCGGGCCGCACCTCGGGGATCAGCTCCGCCTTGACAGTGATCGGGGTCTTGAACTTCCAGACCACCGGGGCGGCCACGTTCCCGGCCCGGTCGCGCATCGTCACCATGACGATGGTCTCCCCACCGTCCAGCGATTCAGTCGGCTGATAGCTCAGCAGCCCGGTTCCGGCGTCATAGGTCGGCTGCACGGTCTGGTCGCCCACCTTCATCACAATCGTGGCCGGATCGACCCCGGAGCCGATGGCCCCATCGCCCAGGGTGGCGGCGATCAGCGGCTTGTCGGTCTGAAGGTCGCTGCCATCGGCGGGTGTCAGGTTGGAGGCCGTCGGCGGGCGCGTATCCACCGTCAGCCCCCACCGCACCTGCACCGCCGGGTTGCCCGATTTGTCCTGCACGTCCAGGCTGATGGCGTGCGGCCCTTCGGCCAGCCCCGCCACCGGCGTATAGGTCACCGTCCCCTTCCGGTCGGCATCCGCCGGGTTGGCGTCTGCGGTATAGGTATGGGCCACCTTCACCCCGTCGATCAGCAGGTTGACACTCGCCGGGTTCAGGCCGGAACCGCCCGCCTCATCCTCCACCTGCGCGGAGATCGCGGGCCTGTTGTCGCGCGTCAGCGTTCCGTCCGGTGGCTGCGGGTTGGCGATCACCGGCGGGAAGGGGTCTACCACCAGCAGATTCGTACTCGCCAGCGGCACCTGCACCCCCTGCTCTGCCTGGCGCGGGCCGGAAACGCCCACCACCGCCTGCAACTGCACCATATAGAAGTCCGGCATCAGGTCCACATTCGGGTAGACCACGGATCCCACATGTCGCTGGCCCACCTTGAAGGCCTTGCCCACCAGGCCGTCATCGGTCCACGTCTTGATCACTTTCTGCTCCCGGCCTCCGCCTCTCTGGAGCAGGCCGGTCGGCGGCTCATAGACCGTGACGATCAGCCGGATGTCGCTCGTGTCGGCGTTGCCCGTGTTGGTCACCGTGTAGTCCAGGGTCGCATCCTGCCTCTGCGGGACGCGGAACGGCGTCACCTGGATCGTTCCGGCCAGGCCGCGCCTTCCGGCGGTCGGGGTGCTCAAGACCTTGAAGGCCGTCTCCGGCTGGCTCAGGATGTTCCCCAGGCTGGAAACCTCCTGGGCCACCCGGTAATCGCCCGCCGGGTTGGAGCCGGTGTTCCAGTAGATGTTGAACTTCAGCACCTGGTCGGGCACCAGGGCAGGGATCACCCGATTCTCCCGATATACCTCCACCCCGGTCGGGTCGAAGATCTTCACCGTCAGCACCAGGTCGCTGTAGGTCGCCCCGGTCGACTGGCTGATCACCGTCGATTCGATCAGGGCCAGCTCATGGGCCGTATACTCCCGCTTGTCGGTCGCCACCGAGGAGGTCATCTTCAGTTCGACAATCGAGAGGGTCGTCCGCTTGCTGTCCGTCAGGCCGGTGGTGTCTGTCACCCGCAGGCCGATGGATCCCGTATAGGGGACGTCCTTCTTCAGCTTGACCACCATGTCGGTGGAGTCGTTGAAGTTGCCGTCCCCGTCCAGGTCCCACTCGTAGGAGACGATCTTATCGCCCGCCGCCGCGTCCAGGTCATAGGAGGCGCTCCCGTCCAGGGTCACGTCATACCCCGCAAAACCCGTATACGGCCCGCCCGGTTCGGCCACCGGCGGGTGTACCGCCTGGCCGGTCACCGTCACTTGGGCAGTGTCGCGGGCAGTCAGGGCGCAGGTGGCCCCGTCATCGGTCACCCGCAGGTTGACATTAAAGATGCCTTCGGCGGGATAGACATGGGAGACATTCACGCCTTCCGCATCGAAGAGGCCGTCCCCCTCGAAGTCCCACTCGTATTTGATGATCCTACGCTTGGGATCGGGATGGTAGGAGGCGAACCCGTCGAAGAAGACCTCCTGGCCGGGCGAGACCACCCGATCCGGCCCGGCGCTGGCGACCGGCCTGGCCCCTACTTCCGCTTTTGTCAGGGTCAGGACGGCCCAGGTCGTGTCCAGCACCTCACCCATGCCGGCGGACCAGCGCCCGGCGGCGTAGACACTGCTGGTCGGGGAGTTGTCGTACCAGCGGCGGTCGCGCACCCTTCGATCCCGGTCGGTGTCGCTGAGGAGAAAATCGACCATCTCATCATACCAGAGATGCGTGCCGATCCTGTCCACGCTATAAAACCGGAGCGACTTCCCCAGGGCATACTGGTAGTAAAAGCCCCATCCATTGACGCTGTCCACCGTCCAGTTGCTGTTCTGCCAGTTCAGGGCGGCCTGAACGCGGTCGCTGCTGCCCTCATAGCCCGCCAGGAAGAGCTGGTTAAGGCCGGAGGCGTTCATGTTGTGATATACCCCGCTGGGTCCGTAACCGAACCCGCCGCCGTCGTCGAAGTTGCCGCTGGCATCCTTGGACTGGCAGGCTTCTAGCCAGTGCCGCAGGCCGTAACCGAAGGGATCCTGCGGGTTGCTGGCGTCCAGCACCCAGCTCGGAACCTTCGCATTGAAGGCGCAGCCGGTCGCGGCCTCGATACCGAGTACCGCCCACTGGGACACCGAGTTGTCCGACCCGGAGCCGTGCCATCCGTAACGCCAGCCGCCGTCGCGATACTGGGCATAGATAAGCAGGTCCACCACGTCCTGGATGATGGCGGCATAGGCCGGGGAGCGTTCCTCGGTGTTGGCGGCCAGGGCCATCAGCACCATCCCCGTCTCGTAGACGGAGCTGTGATAGGACCAATAGTAGCCGTAACCGTTCTGGTTCTGATCGTAGACGGCATTCTCGCCCGTCAGCCCGGCCTTGGCCTTGTTGTTGAGCAGCCAGTTGATGCCGTTCCGTACCGTGTCGGCATAGATGTCGCGCTCCAGGTTGCTGGAGGCAAAATGGCCGTTGTTCTCGAAAGACAGCGTGGCGAACGCCGTGAAGACGGGACTGCCCCAGTAAGTTCCCTGGTTCCAGCGCCCGCTGCCCTCCTGCTGGAGATAGAGCCAGCGCAGGCCGTCCTCCACCCCTGCCTTCGCCCGCGCATCCGTGGACACCGGCTGCACCACGATCTGAACCTGGTCGCTATCTGACAGACCCGAATCGTCCGTCACCGTCAGGGTGGCCGTATAGGTGTTCAGGGTCGTATATTCATGCCGCAGCCAGATGAAGCGCGGGGACCGCTCCCCTGCCGTCTCATCCGGATTGTCCTTTACGATCCCTTCCACTGCCGGGGAGCCGTCGCCGAAATCCCACCGGTAACGCCCGCTGCTGACCCCGGCCCATTTCACGTTCCCCCAAACGATGTTCTCGCCCTTGCCCGGCCAGGCCGGATAGGTCGGCATCACATTCACGAAAGGCTTGTCCAGCACGGTCGGTCCGGCATTGACGCCCACCACCGTGGGGTCCTCGGTTGCGGCCAGGCCGCTCGCATCCTGGGTCTCGAAGCGGTAAGTGGATTTGCGGCCTATGGGCAGCGTATGGCGGAAGACATAGACCTTGCCGTCGGCGTAGTTGGTGTCTCCCGCATCCGTCTGCTCCATGCTGTACGGCCCCTCCACGAAGCCGTCGATGGTGTCCTTGTATTCCCCGTCCCCGTTGATATCGATCCAGACCCGCGGCATATTCTTCGTGGGATCGGCTCCATCCACGAGCGGCGCGTCGCCGTTCGGGTCGGTATGCATCACCCGGAACTCGAAGACGGTGGCCGGGTTGCCGCTCTTGGGATAGACGCCGGTATCGGTGAACCCGAACTGGCCGGCCCAGAAGAGTTTGGGCGGCAGGTTCCCGATATGCATCTTGGCCGAAGCCTCGTTATTGGTCTTGTCCTGTTCAGGGATCAGGTTGTCCGGGTCGATGCGGACGAATATCTCGTGGTCGCCCTCCTTGCCGGTGGTGTCCCAGCTTACGGAGAAAGGCACGGACTGGCCGGCGTTGACGTTGCCGGTCACATCGGCCCCGACCTGGGTCCCGCCTGTCGCCGGGTCCCCGTCGTAGAAGCGCACCGCCACCCCGGCGGTGTCCTGCACATTGACCGCATTGGAGACATAGGCCGTGATGGTGATGGTCTCCCCGGGCTTGGGCGCGGGGTTGGAGAAGACGATCTCCGATTCCGAGACCGACAGGTCCGCCGCAGGCAGTGGGGCCTTGACGACACGGATAGCGTTTCGCTTTTGGTTGTTGGTTTCCGAGCTTTCCGAGACCGAGCCGAAGGGATCGACCCAGCCCCAGATTTCGTGGTTATAGACCCCCACAGGCGTCCAGGTCAGGCTGACGCCCAGCCGGGTGCGGGCGGGCACGGTCGGGAAGATATGCTCCGCAATGACCGGAGCGCCCTGGGTGGGGTCGCCGTCATAGACCTGGACCAGCACGTTGGCCGCATCTGTCCGGCCGTAGTTTTGGACTTCCACTTTGAGCTGCACCGGCTGGTTTTCGATGACCGGAGAGGTTTCCTCCACCAGGGTATCGATCCGCAGGTCGGCCAGCAACTGGGGATTGGCGGCCACGGTGACGGCTCTGGTGGCCGTGTTGTTGGCCTCGTTGCTTTCGGGAACCTGCTTATAGGCGTCGGCCACCACATAGAGAGTATGGTCTCCTTGAAGCAGCGACACCGACTGGAGGGTCAGCTTGGCGGATGCGCCTGCGTCCAGATTCGGGATCAGGAAATCCTTGCCCAGCGATGCGCCGCCTGCCGCCGGATCGCCGTCGAAGAAGCGGACAGCGAAGGCCTTTGCATCCGTTCCGCCCTTGTTGCTCAAGGTGATATCGATATCGAACGGCTCGCCCGCTTTGGGAGCGGTGTTGCTGAGCGCGGGAGCGGACAGGGACAGATCGGCCAGGGTCACCGCCGAGGCTCCGACAGCGATCAGGACGGTCGAAGCATTGTTGGCCTTGTCCGGCTCCCCGAACTTGTTGTCCGGGTCGGCCACCGCAAAGACGCTGTGCTGCCCCGCTGTCAGAGCCGCCGTGAGCTGGGCCGTCACACGCCCCCCGCTCGGGACGAGCGGGAAGAGGAAATCCGGCCCCAGCGGAACCCCGCCTGCTGCCGGGTCCCCATCATAGAAGCGGAGCGTGACGCCTTCAGCATCGTAGTTTCCGGCGTTATGGACGATGGCCGAAATCTGCACCGGCTCTCCGGCCTTCGGCGCGGCGGGTTGGAAGGACAGGTCGGAGGGCAGGACCACGAAATCGGGCTGGCCCGAGGGGTTGACCACCGTCAGCGACACGACCGCCCGGTTATTCCCCTCATTGGCCTCCGGCAGAGTATTGTTCGGGTCCACCAGCACATAGATATCGAAAAAGCCGGTGGTGGGGAAACGGGTGGTGAAGCGCGCCACCGCGCTCTCCCCGGCCCCGATATGGGCGATTCGCTGCTCCTCGCCGATGAGCGCGCCGCCTGCCGCCGGGTCGCCGTTATAGACCCACAGCACCACCCCGTCCGCATCCAGCCCGCCCACGTTCCGGACGGTGATGCTCCAATCCACATCCCGGTTCGGGGACGGGGCCGCCGGGCTGAAGACGACATCCGACGGGAAAACGGCCAGGTCGGCCAGCGAGACAGGCGGCTTCGCCTGGTCCTGCAGGGCGAAAAGGGAGAGGGCCGTATCGAAGGGGCTGGCGTTCCAGCTTCCTTCGGCGTCCTGCTTGCCTTTCACGAAATCGAGGGCCGCGTTCAGGGTGGTGGGCTGGACGCCACGCAGGAGGGCCGAATAGCTCAGGGCGCTCTCCGCCACCGCGCTTTCGGGAGCGCCGAAGCCGCCGTCCGCGTTCTGCTGGGGCGTCAGCCAGAGAGAAGCTTTTTTAACCGCATTGTTGATGAAATCGGGATTGACCCCGATCTTGCCCAGAGAATCGGTGAGGGCGCTGACCACCTGGGCGGTCAGGGCGAGATCCCCGGCCTCCCCGGGAACCGCGCCCCAACTGCCGTCATCGTTCTGGGATCCCAGCAGGAAGCTGACTGCGGAGGCGGCCCGGTCGCCTATCGCCGGATCGCCGGCGCTATTCCCTGCCGCAAAGGCCCGGACAGCCAGAAGCGTATCGAGGGTGTCGCTGGCATAGCTGGCGGACAGCCCGAAGCCGCCGTCCTGATTCTGCTTTTGCGCCAGAGAGGCCACCAGGGCATTCGCATCCATTCCGGAGAGGGCCACGCTCTCGATCTTCCGGGACAGGGCGTCGTTATTGGCGGTCGTATGGGCGGCCAGCCACTGAGCGGCTTTGGACTGGGCGGGGGCTTCCAGGCCGGTTCGCGTCAAGGCGTTGGCCGATACGGAGGTGTTGCGGAGCGCCAGGGCGTCATTATACCAGCCGCCGCTCGGGTCGCGCTTGGCTTTGAGGTAATCCACGCCGATTTTGGCGTCCGCGTCCGCCGGATCGAAGGTCAGGAGGGCGCAGGCGGCCACGCCGGTGGCATAGAGATTGGTCACCGTATCGGGGGGGATCGCCCAGCCGCCTCCGGAGCGCCTCGATTCCTGGAGGAAAACGGCGGCCCGCGTGATTTCCTTCTCGCTCTGCCCCAGCGATTTGAGGGCCAGCAGGACATAGCCCGCCCCAATAGTGCCCCCCGCCTCGCTCTTGATGGCCTGCCCGTTCTCGAAATAGGCCAGCGCCGGAGCGATGCGGGCGTCATCGGGCGCGATGCCGGACCGGACAAGGCTCCACAGCACCAGGGCGGTGATATCGGCGGAAGATTCCTCTCCCAGGCCCCAGCCCCCGGTGTCCGGGTTCTGCTGCTGGAGGAGGTAATTCACGGCTCTCGCCTTGCCGTTCGCCCCGCCCCCGGCCACGACCAGGGCGGTTGTCGCCACATCGCCCCAGGAGCCGTCCGCCTGCTGGAGAGCGTCCAGCTTAGTGGCGATGGCGCTGCTGCCGGTCGCCAGGTAGATCAGGGCCAGATCAGGGGCCTGAGTGGCTTTCTGCGCGAGCAGGGCCTGCCGGTCGGCGGACACATCGGCCCCGGATTTCTCCAGAACCAGCACGCCCCAACTGGTGGCCTCGATATCCAGGCTGCGGCCCCAGCTGCCGTCCTGTGACTGAGTGCGGGACAGCCAGGCGGCCCCGTCGGGCGTGCCAGCGGCCAGAAGCGCGGGGCTTAGCAGGCAGCAAAGAACGCCCCACCACCACAGAGACCGGCGCGATTTTCGGTTCCTCGATTCGCTCATTCTTAATCTCCCCTTTTGCCCCGCCTGAAATGCTGCCTGAAATGGACGGGAAGCATGAGGTCAGTTACCCATCCGGGTCCAATATCTCCTATGTTCGCGAGGAGGGCGTTTTATAAAACGACCCTAACACCAGGAACATAGCCATCACCGGCGATTTCCCGGTGCCTTATTCGCCTCCCAGCGCCTCATCTGCCTGCTGGTTTTTCTTCTTCATGATCTCTTCGATTTTCTCCGCGGCCATGACCAGGAAGTCGCCGCAGAGCGACATGAACGCCCCTAAAAAGAACAAGACTACCAGTATCGCAAGCCCTCCTGTGAAAAAGGCCAGTATGAGCCCGATTACCAGAAATGCGATGATGAAGGCGCTTACCATGTTTTTGGTGGTGTCGGAGAGCTTGTCGTTTTCCTGAATGCTCATCCAGGTGTCTAAGGTACTCAGGATGGACCAGGCGATTCCGAGGGCGATAGCCACCGGCCCGCTAAAAATGGCGACCACCAGGAAAACGACGGCCATGATGATATCCCGCACCCAGCCGCCCCCGACCGCCTTGGCGAACTTGTCGAGCGCCTCGCGCCACCAGGCTTTGCCCCCGCTCAGGCCGCCATCGATCATGTAGGCCCCTGCGCCGGTGTCTTTATCCAGCACCATATAGCCACTGCCCGTCCATCCATCCAGGTTCACCGCCGCTTTCGGCACGAAGACTTCTTTTCCGGCGCTCACCGCATCGGCGATGGCCGCGGTCACCGATTCGGACTGCTGGAGCTGCCCCAGCACGGTATTGATGTTGGAGGTATCCACCTTATAAACCGGCGTACCCTGCCGGGCGGCGATATCGAGCAGCTTCACGGTCGAGACGGAGCCGACGTATCCTTCGGTCTTGCTGAAAAGCTCATCGGGAACCTTGCTCTCCAGGTAGGAAGAGATCGGGCCGACCGTGTGGGAAAATTTGCCGACCGACTGCGCGTTGCCGTCGGCGGGAATGGCGGCATAGGAATCCTGCGCGATATCGAACCCCACCCCATCGGGGCTGACCGATACCGGCAGCCCGAAGAGATAGGTCGGAGCTACCCCGGACGCCGCGATGCCTTCGGAAACATCCCGGATGCGGATGATCCCGTTGCCCCGGGCCGCCCCGATCTGGTAATTGTCCAGTTGCCCGAAATAGGTCAGGATCATCATGTGAAGGAACTGCCCGAACACATCATCTTTGCCGATGGTGATGGGGAGGTTGCCTTCCGCCTGGCGCTTCAGGGCGCGGGTGTTGGCCTGATAGGTCGTGGCCGCCTGCGCCGCCGCCCGCCCGGTCACTTTGCCCAGGTCGAACCCGATAGCTGCATACTGCCCTGCCGTGATTTCGTGGTGAACGGAGTCGGTTCTCCCTTCGGGAGAGATGAAATCGATTTGAAGCACCTGATCGCTGCCCGGGCGGCACGGGCTGTAGCCGCCCCCGGCCTGTCCTTCAGCCACCGCCTTACCGCCGATCCACAGAACCGGCTTGAGGGTGAGGGCATAGGCTGGAACGGAAAAAATATCGCCCCGGCTGTTGATCAGATCCTGGTCGGATTGGGTCGCCCCTTCATAGCTCAAGGATACTCGCTTCCCGGCAAACGCCGCCACCGGCACGGTGTAGGTCAGGGTGGATTCCTCGAACACCGGGTCGGGATTCACGACCGTAAAGCGCACCTTATGCCTCTGGGAGTCGGCTATCGTATCCTCTTCGGCAGTCCGGGCCACCACCCGGTAGGGCAGCGACAGAGGGAAAAGGCCCGATTTGTCCTCCACCACCCGCTTGGCCCCGACGAAATCGGACATGGTGACATTGCCGCCTTTGGCATCCCAGTAATCGCTGACCTTCTGGGCAAGCTGATCGTAGACCTGTTTGGGATAATCTTTATTGTTGAGCTGGAAGGTATCGTCGGTGGAGGTTCCCTGAGCCTTGATCCCATCGATCAGGGCATTGGCATCGACGCCGAGGGCCTCGGACGGATTCATCGGCTCTTCATATTTATACTGTTTGAAGGAAGGGTCGAGGTCGATCCAGCCGCTCTGCCCCCCGCCTCGCGCCCCCCGGTAGCTGTCTCCCACATACGCCCGCACCCACGTATGCTCTACCCGCATCGCCTGCGG